>NZ_NFIR01000099.1:0-907 GCF_002159465.1 Eubacterium sp. An3 | reverse complement strand
GCAGGAAGATAAGACGACACGGGTTAGAAGATATAAAAACCTTCTACGCCAGCCTCGTCATCAAACAGATCATCTTCATTTAAAAAATAATCCATATCGAGAAGATCATCCTCGCTCATATGGCGAATGTCCTCGGATGTCATTCCTTCCGGTGGATTATCCATATATTTTTTTCGCAGTTTCTCTGTTTGTGGGTTCATATGCAAAGCCTCCTTTGAAAGGAGTATACCATAAGAATAAGAGAGAAGGAAGTCATGCAGACGACCGCTTTCTACGAGAACGGGACATGACTTTCTCGTACATTTCCTCCAGAGAAACGCGTTTGTGGTTGAAATAGAGTTCTAAAAACAGCATGGTCGTACCACATGCACATTTTAACGGGTCATAGCCAAAAGCAGAAAGGATGGCAGTACGCCACTGGTTAAAGCTTCTGTAGATGTGATGCTTTTCCCGGGAGATAGCCCTGTGAAGCTTTTTATCTATTTCCCGGTGTCGCGCATAAAGACCACCGTAGCGTATCATCTTGTAATGCTTTTCCGGGATATGCTGGATGAGGCGCTGAATGAATTCCATAACAGGAACGGTTTCTTCTACGTATTTGTCATCTTCATGGCGGTTGTAGTGGAAAGTGACAAGATCTCCATCATATTTATCGATCCGTGAAGTGGCGATTACCGGACGGCCAAGATAACGGCCGATATATTTAATGACGGTTTTGGGGTCACATTTGTTGGGTTTGGCATAGACATAGAAACCGTCTTTATGTTCCCGGTAGCAGAGAGCCTTGCTCTTTTTGAAAGAGGGGCCGATCCTGTGTTCCATTTCATTAAGGAGGGCGGTGCGGAAGGCGTTACGAAGGAAAGTATAGTTGAAGTGGCTGATATTACGCCAGAAGCCATTGTCACTG
>NZ_NFIR01000098.1:0-915 GCF_002159465.1 Eubacterium sp. An3 | reverse complement strand
GCCTCCCACCTATCCTGTACATGCAATACCGAATCCCAGTATCAGGCTGGAGTAAAGCTCCATGGGGTCTTTCCGTCCTGGCGCGGGTAACCAGCATCTTCACTGGTATTTCAATTTCACCGGGTGTGTTGTTGAGACAGTGCCCAAATCATTACGCCTTTCGTGCGGGTCGGAACTTACCCGACAAGGAATTTCGCTACCTTAGGACCGTTATAGTTACGGCCGCCGTTTACTGGGGCTTAAGTTCAGGCCTTCGCTTGCGCTAAGCCCTCCCCTTAACCTTCCAGCACCGGGCAGGCGTCAGCCCATATACCTCACCTTGCGGTTTCGCATAGACCTGTGTTTTTGCTAAACAGTTGCTTGGGCCGTTTCTCTGCGGCTGTTCGCACAGCACTCCTTCTCCCGAAGTTACGGAGTCATTTTGCCGAGTTCCTTAACAACACTTCTCCCGCCGGCCTTAGGATCCTCTCCTCATCCACCTGTGTCGGTTTACGGTACGGGCCCTTATGGAACCATAGCGGCTTTTCTCGACAGCAAGGGGCCGCGGCTTCGCTACTTCATTTCGCTCCGCATCACGCCTTCGTCTTTTATGGGACGGATTTGCCGATCCCAAAACTACTTCGCTTGCACCGGGCTTTCCATTCCCGGCTCCGCTTCCCTTCCCGTGTCCCCGCAGTTCTGTCCATAAGGGGTGCAGGAATCTGAACCTGCTGTCCATCGGATACGCATTTCTGCCTCTCCTTAGGCCCCGACTTACCCAGGGCAGATCAGCTTTACCCTGGAAACCTTGGATATTCGGCCTGAAGGATTCCCACCTTCATCTCGCTACTCATTCCGGCATTCTCTCTCCTTAAAGGTCCACGCCCCCTTCCGGTAACGCTTCGCCCCCTTAAGGATGCTCCTCTACCAATCCTT
>NZ_NFIR01000097.1:0-1070 GCF_002159465.1 Eubacterium sp. An3 | reverse complement strand
CTTCTTTTCTAGGATAGCTCTATTATACAGCAAGAGAAGCATTTCGGCTTGTATTTACTACAAAATATATGAACTTTTCAAGGTGCTATAGACAGGCTTTTGACCCCAATATCATAAAAAATAATTAAGGATTATCCTAGAATTCTATTTATTCGGGTCGAATGTATATTTTAAAATTTCAATTATATTATGGAGAGGAGTTTGCATATGGATAAAAATGTGGTTTTAGTTGCGCACAGGGTTGCTGATTTCAATAATATAACCATCCATAATCGAGTTTCTTTGTATGGCTGAAGGAACGCGGTCTTACTGGTGTACGCCTGATTATAGGTGATAAAAATCTGGGGATGCTGGAAACCATTCCGGAAGTTTTCCCAGATGCCAAATATCAGCGCTGTACCGTGCACTTTTACAGAAACATCTTTTCCGTTACACCACGTAACAAGATGAAAACGGTAGCTCTCATGCTGAAAGCAATCCATGCTCAGGAAAGTAAAGAAGCAGCCCGGGAGAAAGCAATCCAGGTAGCTGAAAAACTGAAAGCTATGAAGCTTGCCAAAGCTGCAAAAAAGGTGGAAGATGGCATCGAAGAAACATTAACCTATATGGATTTTCCCAGCCAGCACTGGACTCGAATTCGGACGAACAATACGATTGAACGCCTCAATCGAGAGATCAAACGTCGAACTAAAGCAATTGGCGCTTTCCCAGATGGACAAAGTGCTTTAATGCTCGTATGTGCCAGACTGCGTCATGTAGCAGCAACCAACTGGGGAGCCAGACGCTACATGAACATGGATCATCTTTTCAAAGCAGAGGAGGATCTACTGTCTGATATCATAGCCGGTTGACTGCCGACTACCAAACGGCTGAATTTAATTTTTGCGAAAAAACCTTGACACTATCTCTCTTTCAGATAGTTGCCCATCATTTCTCGAAGGACTGCCTTTTGGTAAACGGTAGATATCTCGTACCTGTACAAATCTGGAGCAAACCTGTATGATAAGGACAGATTTGCTCCAATCTTTCGCTCACTTCTCTTTTCCGGATTTCCGGCAGTTCGCCGGCAG
>NZ_NFIR01000096.1:0-1329 GCF_002159465.1 Eubacterium sp. An3 | reverse complement strand
TCAACCGGCAGATCGCCGCCGACAACAAGCTGCTGAAAGAAATCAAGGCCCGCATTACCCGCCTCTACAACTGGTCGAAGGCCGAGGCCGAGAAGCCGGAGGGCCAGCAGCCCAGCATGATTGACTTGTGGGAGGCCCAGCAGCAGCTCAAGCGGCCCGACACCCGCACCGGCAAAATCCGGGCTTTGCAGGAGAGCGCCGCCCTGTTCAGCTTTTTGCAGGCAAACGGCATCCAATCCATGCAGCAGCTCCATGAAAAAATCGCAGATATGAACACCCGTTACTATGACCTGCGGCGAGAGATCGTCAAGGCTGAGCGCCGGATCGCTGTCCTCACCGAGCGCGGGGAGATGTGGGCGCAGTACAACGAGTATAAGACTGTCCACAAGCAGCTTGCCAGGGTAAAGCCGGAGAAGCGGGAACTGTTCGAGCAGCGCCACAGCCGGGAACTGATCCTCTATGACGCGGCGGCCCGGTATCTGAAGGAACTGAAGGACAGCGGCGAGGAAATCACCCCCAAAGCATGGCAGCGCGAGATCGACCTGCTGACCGCCCAGAAGCAGGTGGACACCATCGACATGAAGGCTATGCGGGAGGAACTGAAAGCCGTTGAACGGCTCCGCAAGGCCGCCGACCAACTGGCCCGCCAGGGACGGGATAAGCCCCGCGACCGGGAGCCGGAACGGTAAAGGGTACGGCGTTTTGGCGACCCCTTTGAGGTGCGTCGCGTTTCACGACACCCTTTTACACACAGAAAAACCGCCGTACAGGTTTCACCCATACGGCGGCAGACGGTTTATTTGCCGAACAAGTCGCTGTGCGACCCGGTGCGGGCAAGCGTCAGAACCAGCACATCATCCTCGATACGGTAAATGAGCAGCCAGTCCGGAAGAATGTGACATTCCCGATGGCCCACCCAATCGCCGGACAGATCGTGATCGCGGTTTTTCTCCGGCAGCGGTTCACCCATCGCCAGCAGCGCCACGACCTGCTCCAGCAATTCAATCTTCAGGCCGCGCTTGATCGCCCGTTTGTAGTCCTTCTTAAAGCCGGTTGTGTACTTGACGGTGTACTTTGTTTTCCTCATTTTTTCAGGTCGGCAAACAACTCGTCAAGGTCATTGAAGCCCTTTACAGACGGGTCTTTTGCAATCCTTTCCGCTTCCAGCATGGCAGCAATCGTTTCTTTGTTGGGCTGTTCCAGCTTCACTTCAAAGGGAATGCCGCCCTCACGAAGCGACTGGCGCACGAAGATGTTGAACGCCGTGGATAAATTCATGCCGAGTTCCGCAAACAGGGCGTCGGCCTGTGCCTTCAAATCCGCGTCCAT
>NZ_NFIR01000095.1:0-1488 GCF_002159465.1 Eubacterium sp. An3 | reverse complement strand
AGCGACGAGGTCTGGGAGGCCATGCGGCAGGCCCAGCGCGAGATGAACAACTATGAGCGCCGGAAGGTCTACCACCGCGCCTGGTACTCCCTGGACGCATATAGCTGGGCGGAGAACTATGCGCTGGAACACGGCAGATCGCCGGAGGAAATCTTTTTGGAGCGCGAGGAACGGGCCGCCCATCTGCGTCTGCTGGCCGCCTTGCCGGAGGCCCTGGCCCATGCCACCCCCACACAGGCCCGCCGCGTCCGGGCCTACTACATCGTCGGTATCAACCAGCCGGAAATTGCCCGGATGGAGGGCGTACACAGCAGCAAGGTCAGCGTTGCCATCCGGCGGGGCCTGCGGAATATGCGCCGTTGCTATGACGGCCTTTTTCCGTCAGAGTGAGGGCGGGCCTATGCAGACGATCAACCTCAAGCAATATTACCCGTTCTGTACCGAGGACACCTTTGTGGAGGTGTCGGATGAAATCGCCGAGGCGTTCCTGCTGGACAAGCGGGCCGAGGCCGCCAGGGAGCGTAAGATGTACCGCTACAAGGCGTTTTACTCCCTTGACTGTGACGACGGGATCGAGAAGGCCGCCATCGGCTGGGCGCAGCCATCGCCGGAGGATTGCCTGATGGAAAAGGAGGCACAAGCCGAATATGCCGAACTGCTCCGGCGGCTCTATGAGGCCCTTTCCTCTTTGCCACCAGCGCAGGCCCGCCGCGTCCATGCCCGGTATATGCTGGGGATGAAAGTAAAGGACATTGCCGCGATGGAGGGTATCACTCCATCCCAGGCGGGGAAGTCCATCCATGCGGCGCTCCGGCGGCTGCGCCGGTACTTCATACGCCGGAAATGGACAAGAGGCCTATGAAAACCATCAACCTGAAAAAGTATTATTATCCCCTCTACGAAACGGACACCTTCATAGAACTGCCGGACGAGGTTGCAGACGCCATTGTGGAGGAAAGCCGCGCAGAGGACGCCAATGACGCCAAGCAGCATTATCACTGTTATTCTCTGGACGCATCCCCCGGCATGGAACACCATTTCCCGGAGCAGGCCGTTTCCCCGGAGGATATTCTGGTGGAGAAGGAAACGGAACGGGAACAGGAGGCCGCCCGCGCCCTGATGATGGAACGGCTCCGGGAGGCCCTTGCCACATTGACGCCCCGGCAGGCAAGCTGCCTTCATGCCCGGTTTTGGGAGGGCAAGCAGTTTAAGGAGATTGCCGAGGCCGAAGGCTTTACCACATCGGCTGCCATTGTCACGGTTCGCAACGCCATTATCAAGTTACAGAAATATTATATCAAGCGCGGCTGGATGAAGCCGCCAAAGGAGAAAGCGATATGCACAAAGACAGCACCGCCCAAGCGAAACAGAAAAAAGACGAGCGCGAAGAAGTCCTGAAGGAGATCCGGCAGCTTGAGAACCGCCAGAAGATTTTGGAGAACAAGCAGCGCAACGAGGAACGCAAGGCCCGCACCCGCCGCCTGATTG
>NZ_NFIR01000094.1:0-1528 GCF_002159465.1 Eubacterium sp. An3 | reverse complement strand
AAGGAATCGGGACGGACATCCTGTTCCATGAATACAAAAGAGGAAAAGTAGCCGCCGGGGACGCGGCAGCCATCCTGTCCCGTATGCTCGATTACGGACAAAGAGCAGCGGAACCCCTGCTGCAGTCAAGGAACACCCGGCCGGGACAGGCCTCCCAACAATCCTCCGGAGTCTGCATCAGCCTTCATGGAGCCTCTGTCAAAAACCAGCTGCTGTTTTCCATGACAGTGACAGTGACCAAACCGGAGGCATGGGACGTGGACGGGAAACAATCGTCGGGTGAGACGGTGCGGACCCTGCGCAAGATACGGGTGAAAAAACGATCCTTCAATCCATGGATGAGAAAATACAATGGTATCATACATGTACAATGGGAAGGACAACAGATGCAGCTGGTGGTAGGATTGAATAATGGGGAAGAGCAGTGAAGAAGGCGTTGAAAGAGACGTATTTTTATAGATGCTTTTATTGAAAAAAATTTGAAGATGGGGAATTATAAAAAAATGTTGGAAAACTTGATTGCATCACAGGGAATGCTAAGTATGGGATTTACTACAAAGCTTATGGTATGTATTTTAATTAGTATTAGCTGTGGTAAAAGGAAAAGAATTTGGATTGCTTTTTTTGCAAATATTATTCATTTTTTTATTTATAATGTTTTAACATTAGGAATATTAAACAGCATATACGGTGAGGAATTATGGTTTCGTTTTATTGTTGCAACAATGGGAACTGGTGTGGCATTATGCGTTGCAGTAATCCTGAGTATTGTCTGGGAAGTGCATTTTTTTAAATTGTTGACAGTATATATTTGTTCAGATGCATTTGTTGCTATGATTGTTTACATAGCTGGGTTTTTATGTCCGAGCCCATCTTTTATTTTTGTTTTTGGTATGGTATCTCTGGGAGTTTTTTTATTTTTTGGGTTGCCTTTTTTGAAGAAAATCCGAAATATTTATTTTTTTAATTCCTGGTTGTTAGGAGGATTTCTTCTCACTGTTTTGATAAATTCCTGGTTATCAAACATTTTGTATGTTTGGACAGAAGATATGTTGGTATCAGATATTATGATATTTTTTGGAGTTGGGCAGATACTCATTAGTTTAACTTTTATTTTTCTGGAATGTTTAGTTTATATTTTTATTCAGAAAAGAAAACAAGCCATGCTCCTTCGCAATAAAGCCCAGATGGAAGATTATTACCGTCAGGTATCCAAACACCTCCGTGAGATCGATGAAACCCGGATCCTTCTGGGACGGGGGACAAAACTCCTTGCCGCCGCACATCAGGAGCAACAGGATTCCATGGAACTGAGTCCCGAAGTACTGAATCCTAAAGAACTGCAGACCTATCTGAGCCGGCTGAAAAGTCAGTACGAGGCTCTGGGCGAGGTCTTTTTCTGCAATGATTTTGCCATAGACAGCGTCCTGCGGGACTTCGTCATAAGCTGCCGCCAGAAAGGAATCGGGACGGACATCCTGTTCCATGAATACAAAAGAGGAAAAGTAGCCGCCGGGGACGCGGCAGC
>NZ_NFIR01000093.1:0-1567 GCF_002159465.1 Eubacterium sp. An3 | reverse complement strand
CTGCGCTCCACACCCAAATCGTCAATGATGAGCAGGTCGTACTCGTCAAAGCTGGCGATAAAGTCGGCCCTGTCCTCGGAGAACATCCCCGTCAGGCGGTTCAGGATGGTGGGAAAGTTTGTCATCAGCACCGGCACATCCCGGTCAAGCAGGGCGTTGGCGATACAACCGGCGAAAAAGGACTTGCCGGTTCCCACATCCCCGAACAGCAGCAGGCCGGTGTTGTTCCTGTATGCCTCCTTCCAGTTCTCAACATAGGCGCGGGCCTTGTCCATTAGGGGATTTTGGCCATTGTCGTTGGCAAAAGTGTAGTCGTACAGATAGCGGTCTTGCAGGCCCTGGGCCTTCCGGCGCTTGATACGCTCCATGCGGCGTTGCCGTTCCTCGGCAGCTTTGCGCTGTTCCTCGGCCTCACGCTGGCACTGGCAGATACAGCGGGGCATGAAGTAGCCGGGTTTCCCAAAGCATGGCACAACGGTCTGCCTCTGGCCGCCGCACTTTTTACAGTGAATAAGGCCGTCTGCCGGGTCTATGTACTCGTCCCCGGCCAGCTCCACACCGGCGGCTGCCTTGTCGATCAGCGCCCGGATTTCTGCGGTAATCTCCATCATACGGTTTCATCCTCCTTTACGCTGTAATCACGGTTGCGGGTGGGCGGGGACGCTTTCTTCGCGTCCTCACCGGCCCAGCGCCGGATGGTGGCGGCATGGCTCTGATACCGCTTGCCGGTAGAAGCCATGTACTCGGACAGCTTTTCGATGTACTGGCCCCATACGGTGGGAAAGCTGGCCTGCAAGTCTGCCAGTTCCTCATCCGTCAGAAAAACATTCTGGTAACGGCCATAGGCGCGGGCGGAGCGTCCCTTCTCTATCTCTCTCTTTATTTCTATCTCTTTCTCTAACTCTATCTCTATCTCTGGTGGACGAATGTCGGACAAATGTCCAACCTTTGTCCGGGGCGTGGAAAGAGCCTTGTTTTGGAGCCTCGCCGCCCGCTTTCGCTCGGCCTCGGTAGAGGACTGGCCGATCAGCAGCTCGATATTGCTCATGTAAAAAGTGCCGCTGTCCAGCACTTCCACAAGGCCCAGCTTCAGGAAGATTTGCAAGGCCCTCTCCACAGTGCCGATCTGCTGGCGGGTGATGGTGGCAATCATCTGCGCCGTGTAGGGGATATTCTCGTCAAGCTGGAGCCGCCCGCCGTGTTTCAGGGATTTCAGATACAGCTTGAGCAGGATATTGGAGTACAGCACACCGTCCTGCATACTTTCCAGCAGCACGATGGAGTCATCGTCAAAATAGTTTTCTTTGAGTTTCAGGTAGTAATATTTTCGATTGTCTGACATGGGTTCCTCCTTGGGGTTCGTTTTGGGCTTCTGTACGCATTTAGAGGGCCGTTTTGGGGGTCAGAGGATAAATCTATCAGGCCCCCGCCGACACCCTCGAAAAAGTCCTTGATTTACAAGGGGTTTTCGGCCCCTAAAGCGTGACACTTAGCCCTCTGTTTGCGCTTGCGCTGGGCGGCCTTGATACGCTTCATGCGTCCGGCACATTCCGGGCAGTATTTGGCC
>NZ_NFIR01000092.1:0-1665 GCF_002159465.1 Eubacterium sp. An3 | reverse complement strand
AAATAGTGCAGTAAAAATACCAATAGTTACAAGGTCCTTGATTGTAAGACCTTTCTTGTTCAGATACGATGATTGCGCAGACATATCCAAATCCTCCTTTTCAGAGAAGCGTTGCCTTGACGCTCCCCATTTCTTATGTTATATTTAGGTTAGGTGACGCTAACCACAAATCAAAGATACTCTATTCACATCCTTCTTACAATAGTTTGGAAGGATGTTTGCGTTATCAAGATATAAGTTTGCGCTATCGTGGCAAAGGAGCGAAATGCGTTATGAAGAATAAGATTGAAGATTTCTATGTAACACAATTTGCGGAACGGGGTTTTACACCGGCTCCGAATAATCCGAACTATTGTGAGGCTGGAACCACCTGGCAGTTGAATGACAAAACTGGGACAGGAACCTTCTGGATTTATAACAGGCAGGATCTTTTTGACATCAAAATCCACGACTTCTACCTCAATGAGGATACTATTTTGGAGTTTAACTGGCCAGAGTGTTTAAGCATCATGCAGTTTGACTCTATTTCCGGTGAAGAACTCTCGCCTTATCGAAGATTGGAAGTGGGGAGCGTCAAAAGTTTTATTGGAGGATATTCCACCTACAAGATTCTCGTACACAAAAAAATCCCAATCCGCACGGTTGGAATTGAGATTATGCCTGCCTATTATGAAGGTTATTTGAAAGAGCAGTATCCCGACGAATATGCAAGTACTTTAAAAGCGTTTGAGGATGTCGGACAGACGATGAATTTTCCAGAAATGTCCCGTCTGCTGAAGCAGGTGGAAACGTATAGGGGAAAGGGTATTGCCGCGGCTCTGTTCTATGAAGGGAAAGTAGCTGAGGCGATTTCTCTGATTGTAGAGTGGAGCCGATTACAGCAGCAGAAAAAAGATGTCAGAAAAAAGCTATCTGTTCAAGATATTCAACAGTTGGAAAATCTCACACTGTATTTAAACGATCACTGTATTCAGGACATTCCTTTGGAGCAGATTGTGCGTATTTCCTGTATGAGCGCCAGAAAGCTCCAGATTTCATTTAAAGAATATCATGGCTGCACGATTACGGAGTATATCCAGCAGCGACGTATGAGCCAGGCAGAAACTCTTTTAGCAAAGACTGATCTTTCAATCGGCCAGGTAGCACAAAGTGTCGGATATACAAGTGCAAGTAGGTTTGCAGAACTGTTTCGGAAAAGTACAGGATTGTTACCTGGAGAGTTTCGTAAAATGGCACAGAAATAATGGCTTAAAAAGTACATATATTCTTCCTAATACGATGTTTGAAAATTCCTAATAGCATTTCAAATCACAAAGCAGGGTGGAGATTGTTCTCACACCCTGCTTTGTGATTATCATGAATTATTCAAAGATCTTTTTCACTTTTTCTTTCAGCCTGTCCATACGTCTGTAAACCGCCTTTTCGGTAATCTTCAGATACCTGGCGATTTCATGAGTGCTGTACCCCTGGATCTTCATCAGAACGATCTGCAGTGTAAGCCTGTCCACGGTGATCAGCACATGATACAATTCCTGATTCTCAATATGATCCAGGAAGTCCTGTACTGTTTTCAGTTCTGCCTGATCTGTGGATGCTGCTACGGTATCCAGATATGTACCTGTTTCCTGCACACGCTCATAATAGCGTCTGTCTGAATTAAATGCC
>NZ_NFIR01000091.1:0-1724 GCF_002159465.1 Eubacterium sp. An3 | reverse complement strand
TGCCGGGTCTATGTACTCGTCCCCGGCCAGCTCCACACCGGCGGCTGCCTTGTCGATCAGCGCCCGGATTTCTGCGGTAATCTCCATCATACGGTTTCATCCTCCTTTACGCTGTAATCCCGGTTGCGGGAGGGTGGGGCTGCTTTCCTGGCGTCCTCACCGGCCCAGCGCCGGATGGTGGCGGCATGGCTCTGATACCGCTTGCCGGTAGAAGCCATGTACTCGGACAGCTTTTCGATGTACTGGCCCCATACCGTGGGAAAGCTGGCCTGCAAGTCTGCCAGTTCCTCGTCCGTCAGGAAAACATTCTGGTAACGGCCATAGGTGCGGGCGGGGTGTCCCTTCTCTATCTCTCTCTTTATCTCTATCTCTTTCTCTAACTCTAACTCTATCTCTGGTGGACGAATGTCGGACAAATGTCCGCCGTTTGTCCGGGGCGCGGAAAGAGCCTTGTTTTGGAGCCTTGCCGCCCGCTTTCGCTCGGCCTCGGTAGAGGACTGGCCGATCAACAGTTCGATATTGCTCATGTAAAAAGTGCCGCTGTCCAGCACTTCCACAAGGCCCAGCTTCAGGAAGATTTGCAAGGCCCTCTCCACAGTGCCGATCTGCTGGCGGGTGATGGTGGCGATCATCTGCGCCGTGTAGGGGATATTCTCGTCAAGCTGGAGCCGCCCACCGTGTTTCAAGGATTTCAGATACAGCTTGAGCAGGATGTTGGAGTACAGCACACCGTCCTGCATACTTTCCAGCAGTACGATGGAGTCATCGTCAAAATAGTTCTCTTTGAGTTTCAGGTAGTAATATTTTCGATTGTCTGACATGGGTTCCTCCTTGGGGTTTATTTCAGGGGTCTATACGCCTTTAGAGGGCCGTTTTGGGGGCCAGAGGATAAATCTATCAGGCCCCCAGCGACACCCTCGAAAAAAGCCTTGATTTACAAGGGGTTTTCGGCCCCTAAAGCGTGACACTTAGCCCTCTGTTTGCGCTTGCGCTGGGCGGCCTTGATACGCTTCATGCGTCCGGCACATTCCGGGCAGTATTTGGCCCGGTTGGAGCCGGGTGTGAACAGCGCCCCGCAGACGGCGCACCGTTTGGCGTCCAGGCAGTGGAACAGGGCCGTTTCCAGTTCTCTGTCCAGCGGCAGCACCGCCGCCCGGAACCACCGGCACAACAGGGAGTAGGAAATGGACTGGACGCAGACACATTCCTCCCCATCGTCCAGCGCGATGCAGTTGCCGCCGTCATAGTTGCAGCACTCATGTACCAGCCGCCGCGCTCTGCGGTACTGGCGGTAGTCCATGACGGGGATGGGTTCAGGCTTGCTTTTCTTCATGCTGGCACTTCCCGCACCCGCCGCAGTTGCCGCAGCCCTGGCAGGCATGGGCCTCCGGCTCCGGGCCGGTGGGCGCGTCTGCCGGTTCCGGCTGCAAGAGGGCAAGGGGCAGGTCGATATTCAGGTGGACAGTGACGGGTAAAATAATCTGCTTCATACAGTGACCTCCTTCAATGAATTTACTGTTAAATATTCGTGCAAAGTATTGTTTTCTTCGTGCAAATGGCATATACTAAAAGTACCAGCAGAAAGGGGTTGATGATATGGCTGGAAATACCACAAACATCAGTATCCGCATGGACGCGGATTTGAAGGCACAGGCCGACGCCCTGTTTGCGGAACTCGGCATGAATTTATCCACGGCGTTCAACATCTTCGTGCGCCAGTCGCT
>NZ_NFIR01000090.1:0-1741 GCF_002159465.1 Eubacterium sp. An3 | reverse complement strand
CTCGCTTATGACGGTTCCGGGAAGGTCGCGCGCGGGAAGGATGCGGGCTTTTCCTCCGCCAGCCTCTGCCGTTTTTCCACTGGGAAGGTCTACAACTGCGACCTTTCCGCTTCAAAAAATATCGCGGCGCGGTATTTCATCCGCGTCCTATTAAAATCCATTCCTGTGAAGGAACGGTTGCTGGCCCAGGCAAAAGTCCCTGGGCTCAGCAGACGGACCAGTTGCGTCCTGGCTACACTCATTCGTTTTACTGCGGTGCTCGGCACACTGAAGGCGGCGTAAGCTGCCGCGTGACTGAGTTGCTGAGGAAAAACGGTATCTGTAGTCGGGCATCCCATGCCGCCTAAAGCGGCAGTCAGGCAGCTTTCCATACGAGACATCTTAGTGCCTGATGCGATGGGAAGCCCCGCCTATAATCTTGTATTTAGGCGGGGAGGGTTCACGGCAGCACTATTCACTTGTATTTCATGGTATTTGGCATACGGCATTTATATCATTGTAGCACTGTTCGGAATCTCTTTAATAGGAATTCTAATCGGATTCCTACTTATAAAAAGATCAAATGAATCCGAGGACATAGACTTTCACAAAGACCGGATTATTGCCTTTGTGCTGGGAATAGCTTCATCAGTGGCTCTTGCGTGCTTTCTTTCGTTTCTTGTTTTTGCCATTTTGAAGTTTGTGTTCGCTTAATCCATTTTGCCCGTCCTTCTGAGGATGGGCTTTTATTTTTTCGAAATATTCTGCTTTCCTGATTGCAATTAAATCTTCAATATGCGGGAGATAAAAATCATACATGAATAAATTTTTGTCAGAAAGATTAACAAGGTTCTTTATAAATAATCGTATAGGGTGAGAATTAAATAAATCTAATATATTAGCCATATCATCTAAGGAATATCATTCTCTTTGCTCCCCAAACGAAACGTTTCGTTTTTGTCATATTATTTATGAGCGTAGAAATCCTATACGGATTGAAAGCGCAAACTTCATACATTTTCCCTTTCAGCCCACCTCTTATGAGGTGGGTTTCCATTATTTCTGAGAAATATTTTCCAACGCTATTGCATTTTCGTAACCTCATTTGTATAATGAGACCAAGCATGGTAAAGAAATATTTTCTCATTCTTCCGGTATGAAAATTTTGGATTTTGTCATATTAATACCGGAAACAGAAAATGATTCTTTCAGCAGGAGAAGGAATGGGTTTCTTCCTATTATATATAGCGAATGACAGTGTGTCCTTATGACAAATGAACTCTGTTCTGCATGAGAGCAAAGCTTTCCAGCTTCGTCATAAGGGAGCCGGGGTTTATTCAGGAACAGGATTCTTCTAACAGAAAATGAATTCCGTTCTCCACCCGGAACGAAAAAATCCGTTTCCATCATATTAATACCGGAAGGAAAAGTTCCTTCTCCAAGAAAATAATTCGTGAAAGGGGAAATGAGACATGACGAAGAAGAACATCATGCGGGCATCTGCAGCGGCCCTGGCCTTTTGCCTTCTGGCAACGGCGGCGCCGGCCATAAACGCAGACGCAAAGGCAAAACCGAAGCTCAATAAGAAAAAGATCACGATCAAGGTCGGTAAGACTAAAAAGCTTAAGGTGAAGAACCTCAAGGGTAAGAAGGTGAAGTGGAAGACTAGCAACAAAAAGGTCGTTAAGATCAAAAAGACCGGCAAGAAGACCGTGGTGAAGCTGAAAGGCAAGAAGGCCGGCACGGCTACGATCACGGCGAA
>NZ_NFIR01000009.1:0-115408 GCF_002159465.1 Eubacterium sp. An3 | reverse complement strand
GATTACCTTCTTTTCTAGGATAACTCTATTATACAGCAAGAGAAGCATTTCGGCTTGTATTTACTACAAAATATATGAACTTTTCAAGGTGCTATAGACAGGCTTTTGACCCCAATATCATAAGATGAAAAAATAAAAGATTTCACAAATATTATTTTTGAAATAGAATAAAAAATGCAGAATTTAAAATAATAATTTGAAAAGAGATATGTGTTTGTGTTACAATGAATTCCGTGGAGGTAAAACAAATGGAAAGTGTTGTGAGATTAGCTTCTTTAAAAATTTCAAATATAAAAAATGTTAGAAACGGACAGATTATTATGCCCAATACCTTTCGGAAGCAGTTGGACTATAAACATGCAGAGGTGTTGGGCTTATATGGTCAAAATGGTTCTGGCAAAACGGCGGTGATTGATGCCTTGTATTATTTACAAAAGATTATGATTGGCAGTGCGTTGGAGGATGAAATCGCAGATTATATCGAGGTAAATGAGAAGGAAGCAGAGATTACTGCCGATTTTAATATTTTTGCAGACTCAGTTATTTATGAAGCGGGCTATAAAATTACTTTGCAAAGAAATGGAAAACATGCAGAGATTGTTCGGGAAACTTTGAGTTGTGCCGTAAATGAAAGAGATTCCAGAAGTAATAAGACTGTTTTTATGGATTATCAGCGTATGGATAAAGATATAGTGTTTTCTCCGAGAAAGAGATTTAATGAAGTGATTGAAGCGAATGCGGAAAATAAAACGGATTTGATTGTGGCGAGAAAAATGGCAGAAAAGGAGAACTGTTCTTATATTTTTGGAGAGAGCAGCAGAGAAATTTTCTGTCGTTGTTATGAAAATGATTTCAGACACTATTCAGAGACAATCAAGGCGTTATTTAAGTTTGCATTGAAAGATTTATTTGTAATTCGTAACGCTCATTCAGGAGTGATTTCTGCTAATTTTCTGCTGCCTATGGCATTCAGGATTGAACAAGACGAAATCGGGATGAAGGGAGATTTTGCTGTCCCTTTAACAGAACCGATTATCTTAAATGAAGAAAGAAAAAATGTTTTGGATGTTATTGTAGAACAGGTGAACATGGTTTTATTTACAATTATTCCAGGAATGAAAATAGCGGTTCATAATCATGGAATGCAGCTAACGGATTCAGGAGAAAATGGTTACAGAGTGGAGATTGTTTCTATCCGGGACGGTATGGCTCCGATTCAAATTAGAATGGAATCGGAAGGAATCATTAAGATTATTTCTATTTTAAATGCGCTGATTCAGGCGTTTGGAAATTTTTCTATCTGTCTGGTCATTGATGAATTGGATGCAGGTATTTTTGAGTATATGCTGGGAGAGCTGCTGGATATTTTCAGCAAAAGCGCAAAAGGGCAGTTGATTTTTACGTCACATAATCTTCGTGCCCTCGAAATGCTGGATAAAGATAGTATTATGCTTTCCACGGCTAATCCGGACAGAAGATATATTCGAATGAAAAATGTAAAAGCAACAAACAATCAAAGGGATATGTATTTGAGGGGAATTACCCTTGGTGGACAGGATGAAGTAATTTATGAAGAAACAGACAGCCTAAAAATCGCACGCGCATTTAGAAAGGCGGGTAGAATGATACAGCATGAGTGAAAAAAAGGTCGTTATGTTTATAGTGGAAGGACCAAGTGACGAAGCTGCACTTGGGTCGATTATGAAAGAATATTTTTCAAATAATGAAGTGCAATTTGTTGTGGTATATGGGGATATCACTCTGAAAGATTATGTTTCTGAAGACAATATTCTAAAAAAAATCAATGAACAGATAGAAAGTGTAAAAAAGAAATATCGTTACTTTCACGATGATTTTATCATGATTATCCATATCGTTGATACGGATGGTGTATATATTCCGGAAATTGATATCAAAGAAGCAGATGTGGAGAAGGCGCAATATTACGAGGATCATATAGATGTTAAAAATGCAAAAGCAATTGTAAATCGCAACAGACGCAAAGGAGCCATTTTATATAAACTTAGGAAAACAGGAAAGATAAATGGAATACCTTATCGAATTTATTTTAATTCTTGCAATTTAGAACATGTGTTATATGATGAGTTAAAAGACTTTACCGATGAGGAAAAACAAATCTTATCGGACGACTTTGCAGATAAATATGACGGGAAAGTAAATGAATTTATAGAATTTATATCAGATAACCAAATTGCAGTTTCGGGAACATTTCAGAAAACATGGGATTACATAGAAAAGGACAGAAATTCTTTAAACAGACATTCTAATATGCATTTAATTTTTGAATAGATTTTATAATTCAAAGGATGGATTTCCCTTGACTGTAAACCTCATTTATACTGTATATTTAAGCCTCAGAAGAGATAAAAGGAGGCGAAAGTATGACCATAAAAGAAGTGGAAGAGCGGACGGGCCTGGCCCGCTCCAATGTTCGGTTTTACGAAAAAGAAAAATTGATCCGGCCCTCAAGAAATGAGCGAAACGGCTACAGAGATTATTCGCAGAGCGATGTGGAGAATCTGAAGAAGATCGCATATCTGCGCACCCTGGGGATATCTATTGAAGACATACGAAATGTAATCCAGGGGAAGGAGTCCCTCCCTGAGATTCTGGAACGGCAGAGCGAACGGCTGGATGAGCAGATGGCGGATCTGGACAGGGCAAAGGTGCTCTGCGATAAAATGCTTCACGACCGGGAACTCAGCTACGAAACGTTGCAGGTGGAGCGATATGTGAATGAACTGGGGGATTATTGGGAGCAGAATCAGCCGGTATTCCGTCTGGATACCGTCAGTTTTGTCTGGCTTTGGTGCAGCTTCCAGACATGGATGGTGTTGACCGTTTTGTGCTTGCTTGTGGGCATCTTGTTTTACAGCAAACTGCCCCCGCAGATTCCGGTACAATGGAAGCTGGGCATCGCAAGTACGTTGGTACGAAAAGAGTTTATCTTTGCTTACCCGCTTATCTGTATTGCAATCCGTTATTTTCTCAGACCGTACATTTATCTAAAAGTGCAGATGAACACGATTTATGGAAAGATTATATCAGAGTATCTGAGTAATTCTCTGTGTTTCGTTGCCCTTTCGGCGGAAGTTTTCGGCGTGTTGTTCGTGTTTGGGCTGGCAGAAAATATCGTGATAGTTTTTCTGGCAGATGCAGTAGTGCTCCTTGGTCTGCTGGCGACAGGGCTTGTGAAAATGAATCTGAGGGGATTTGGGAGAAAGGAGTAATACTTTTCAAAACAGAAATCTTTAAAGAAAAAATGGAGATATAGATGATGAAGATACATGTGGTAAGAGCAGAAGAACTCTGGCAGCAGGCCGGCGCCTACTATGTGCGCATCCAGGCCATGGCCAGGCAGTACCATATCACGCTCCGGGAAGAGTTCGATGAACACGACACTCCGAAAGCCAAATACATTGTGCTGTTGGACGATGAATTTCCGGTGGCTACCTGCCGTCTGTATGAACTTTCCGGGGAGACGTTTCCTTCCGTGATGCTTGGCCGGGTTGTGGTCCTGCCAGAATACAGAAAGAAGGGGCTGGGCGGGATGGCGGTAACCGAGGCGGAAAATTGGGCGCGCGAACTGGGATATCAAAAGTCAGTTCTCGAGAGCCGGGATGTGGCCGTGGGCTTTTATGAAAAGCTTGGTTATGAAATCTGCGACGGACAGATTATCCACGGCGACACCTTTGACTGTGTCCGGATGGAGAAAATGTTGTGATTATTGTAGATGGAGAATCTGGAAAAAGAAAGAAGGAATCATTCATGTGGAATGCGGATATTTATGATAGTTTTGGAAAAGAGCGGATGCAGCCGTCTATCGATCTGGCAGCCCGCTTAAAAGATAAAAAGTTCAAAAGAATATTGGACGTGGGCTGTGGGAGCGGCATGAGCACGGCGGCGATTCTCTCCACATGGAAAGACGCCGAAGTCATCGGCGTGAATTTATCGGAAGAAATGCTTCAAAATGCCAGGGAAACCATGCCGCAGGTGCAGTTTATAAGAAGAGACTGCAGCAAGCCGTTGCTGGACATGGGTACATTTGACCTGATTTTTTCCAACGCATTTCTGCAATGGATACCCAATCAGGAGGAATTTATCAATCAGGCATTTTCCATGTTAAAGGAAGGCGGAGTGCTTGCTGTGCAGATTCCGCTCTTTGACGAGATGCCGGCCAGCAGATGTATCACCGACGCAGAGAAAAACTGGACACAACAGCTGGCGGGAATTGAAGAAGAGCAGTTCGTGGTGCACCCGCCTCTGCAATATTACGAGATGTTCGCAGAACATTTCCCAGAAATCAACATGTGGACCACCGATTACTGCTACATCATGGACAGCCATGAGGAGGTTCTTAACTTTTTAAAAGGCGTCGCCCTGCGCCCGCACATAGGAAGACTCAGCGAGACCGAGCTGCAGATGTTCATGAACGAAGTCCTTACGAACCTGAAAAATGCATATCCGGCCCGGAAAAATGGAACGGTGCTGTTTCCGTTCCGGAGACTGTTTTTAACGGGAGAGAAGTAAGCGGGGCGTAAAATGCAAAGAAAACGTTATGACGGAGGTGCGACATGCGGCTGATTCCTGTTGATAAAGAAAACAGAAGCGCTTACAAAGTATTTGAGCAAGCCAAAGATTTACCGACCTATTTATCCAGAATATATCCGAATTTAGAAGCTTCCTATCTGAAGTGGATGTATATTGAAGAAGATGGAAATTATATTGGGAGCGTCTGGCTGGAAGGGCAGGATACCCGTAGGGCAAAGCTTGGAATTTTCATTGCGGACCCCGCATATCGGGATAAAGGCATTGGAAAATATGCAATACAAAAAATGATTTCTTTGGCAAAAAGCGACGGCATAGATATAATCACCCTGAATGTCAGGGTGGGGAATCTGCGTGCCAGAAAAGTATATGATTCCTGTGGCTTTAAGGAGAGGAAAAGATTTAAAAAAGAAAATGGCATAGACGTGTTCTACATGGAGTTGGAATTATAATATATATCAGTGAAAAATTTTGGGAGGGAAGAAGATGTTAAAAATATGGTACTATGGCGGAGTGGAATATATGAAAGATGCGCCGGCATATTTTAATAATGTATATGAAGACGAATGGCTGGAAGACAATTTTGTCAAAGAAATGATTTTAGATGTTGACAATTCTAAAGTGATCAGTCCGCATATTATTGAAAGTCCGGTTCTCGGAGCGATTACGCCAAGAGAACTGTCCGGCGGCGTCAAAGTCTTGATTCTTATGCTGAAAGATGACTCTTTTGTCTATAATATGTCAAATTGCGGCAACAATTGTGCAAAATGGATTGTGAAAATTGCCGAAAAAAAAGATTTGATCGTGTATCTCCAGCATATGCTCAGATTTACCGGAGAGTTTGAAATTATGATTATGAATACGGGAAAAATTGTTCATAATGGAAAAGAGTATGTAAACGAGCTGCTTAAGGCGGAGGAAATGGTCAATGAAGGGAAAATATGAATTTGAGGTGCGGAGTAAAAAAGTAGTATTCCGATTTGAAATAAAAAGAAATATTACCGTTATTAAAGGGGATAGTGCATCAGGAAAAACCACTTTATTGAATATGATGTATGAATATTTGTTAAATGGCAGAGAATCCGGATTTACAGTTTCCACAAATGCAAAATATTATGTATATCTCCGTGATATGCCGGGCAGAAGCTGGCAGGAAACGTTTGAACCTTTAAAAAATACGGTAATTTTCATTGAAGAAAATAATAATTTTATCTTTTCACGGGAATTTGCCGAATATGTATTATCTTCCGGAAATTATTTCGTGTTTATAAGCAAATCGCCGCTGAAAATGCTTCCTTACAGTATTCACGAAATATATGAGATTAAAACAAGAAAAAAACAGGCGGATGTACGGCAGGTATTCTGTGATTTTCAAGAGTTGTACAGCAATTTCCCGGACGTGAAAAATAACAGAATGTCTGTGGTTGTGACAGAAGACAGTAATTCAGGATATGAGTTTTATTCTGCTTTGTTTGAAAAAATGAGGTAATCAGCGCAGAGGGGAATTCCAATATTGTAAATGTGTTGAAAGAGCAAACAGCAAAAAATATGTTTGTGATAGCAGATGGTGCGGCATTTGGTTCGATGGTTGAAGATTGCTTTGAATTTGTCGTACATAATCTGGATAAAAGAATCTCCATGTGGATGCCGGAGTCGTTTGAATACATTTTACTCAAAGCCGGGATTATACAAAATAATAAAATAGATGCGATTCTGGATAACCCAAGTGAGTACATTGAATGTAAGAGATACCCAAGCTGGGAACGTTTTTTTACGGAGATATTGATTTGTTTTTCGGATGAGAAATATAAATATTCTAAAAAACATTTGAATCCTTATTATGTGCTTCCGTATAATCTGGAAAAGGTAAAAAAATATTTATGGGAGGGGTTACAGATTATTTTATAATCAGAGAAATGAGAGAAGCAATTCTTTTATGATGTGAGAATCAGAAAATAGCATTTACCTCTTGCTTTTTCCTGCTCCTTCGACTATAATACTTTACTAGAGTAGATTGATAAATCTTTACATCAAGAAAGAAATAAGAGTAAAAGGAGAAAACGTTATGAAGAAATTTATTGCCATGGCTTTATTTTCCGCCATGTGTGTAACTTCCCTGGCAGGATGTGGTAGTTCCAATGGAAGCGGCGGCAGTTCCGCAGAGGGCGGTACACAGGCTGCAGCAGAGTCTGACTGGGAAGATGTCAGCGCAAAGGGTGAGATGACCATTGGTATGACATTATTTGCGCCGATGAACTATTACGATGAGAATAATAATTTTGTTGGTTTTGATACTGAGCTGGCGCAGGCAGTGGGCGAGAAGCTGGGTATCGATATCAACTTTGTGGAGATTAACTGGGATTCCAAGGAGATCGAGTTGAATTCCAAGAATATCGACTGTATCTGGAACGGTATGTGCAGCACAGCAGAGAGACAGGAAACCATGACGCTTTCTGCGCCATATCTGTACAATACACAGGCTATGGTTATGAAGGCGGACCGTGAAGATGAGATTATGAGCAGTGTGGACGGACTCACCGTTACGGCTGAGAAAGGTTCCACCGGCGAAGGCAAGCTGCAGGGAACTATCGCAGATGATGACACGGTAGAAGTTTCCGCGATGGAATACTTTGCGAATTCCAACTACGTGGCTTCAGACTCCATGGCGAAGGCTTTGATGGAAGTTAAGGCCGGAACCGCTGATGTGGCGCTGGTTGACAGCGTGGCTGCATACGGCATGGTTGGCCCTGACACCGATTATTCCGATATGGTCATCAACGTGGATAATAACTTTGGTCTGCAGGAATATGTTATCGGTTTCCGTAAAGGAAGCGATCTGGAGCAGCATGTCAGCGATGCCATTGACGAACTGTATGCAGATGGCACTGTAGCTCAGCTGGCTGAGAAATATAACCTTTCTGATCTTTTGATTGAGAATGATGCGCAGGCAGCAACGGAAGCGCCGGAAGCAGCGACAGGTGATACAGCAGCAGAAGCTGCAACCGCAGCTGCAGAATAAGATGAATCAATCACTATAAATAATCGAACAGTAAACGTATGAATCCGGATTTCCGGCATTCCGCATGGCGGCGGAAGAGAGGAAAGCCGGATTCTTATTGTGAAAACACTGGAATCGCGCCGCCTTTGATGAAGGCAGATTCCGCCTGACGGGCAGGAAACCCGAAGTATATCATACATAAAAAAGGAGAGATACGCTATGTTGGGAGCTAATCCGATCGAGTCGCTGACCAGCGGATTTTTGTTAAACCTGGAACTGTTTGCGGTGACGCTGCTTCTGGCGCTTCCGCTGGGTTTGATCATTACATTTTGTTCCATGTCCAGATTTAAACCGCTGAAATGGATCACAAAAGTATTTATTTGGGTAATAAGGGGAACACCGCTGATGCTGCAGCTTTTTGTGGTGCTGTATGCGCCGGGACTTTTGTTCGGGATTCCGATGTCTTCCCGGTTCACGGCGGCGGTCATTGCCTTTGTGATCAATTATGCCGCTTATTTTTCAGAGATTTACCGCGGTGGAATTGAGAGTATTTCCGTGGGACAGTACGAGGCCGGCAAGGTGCTCGGCATGACCCGGTCGCAGATTTTCTTCAAGGTCGTTCTGCTTCAGGTGGTAAAACGGATCGTGCCGCCGATGAGCAATGAAATTATTACTCTTACTAAAGATACGGCGCTGGCTCGTGTCATTGGAATCGGTGAGATTATCATGAGCGCGGAACGTTTTACAAAGATGGGACTTATTTGGCCATTATTCTCGACAGCTCTGTATTTCCTTGTATTTGTCGGCGTTCTCTCTCTGCTGTTTGGCTGGGTTGAGAAAAAGATGGATTATTTCAGAGTGTAAGGAGGTACGGACATGGCGATTTTGGAAGTAAATAATCTGAAAAAGAATTTTGGTAATCTGGAAGTGCTGAAGGGAATTGATTTCTCTTTGGAAAAGGGGGAGTCTCTCGCCATGATTGGCGCGTCGGGAAGCGGTAAGACTACGCTGCTGCGCTGTCTGAACTTTCTGGAGAGACCGACCAGTGGACAGATTCGTGTTAACGAAAAAGTGGTATTTGACGGGGCGGACGCCAGAACTTTGAGCGAGGCGGAGATTCGGAAGAACCGTCTGCATTTCGGCCTGGTGTTCCAGTCCTTTAATCTGTTCCCGCAGTATACAGTATTGAAGAACTGTACGCTGGCCAAGGAACTGATGGCCAAAGAGCGACCGGATTTTAAAACCAATAAAAAGCAGATTCTTGATGAGATTAAGACAGAAGGGGAGGCAGTGCTTGCCAGTGTCGGATTGCAGGAGAAAATGGATTATTATCCACATCAGCTCTCCGGCGGACAGCAGCAGCGTGTAGCCATCGCCAGAGCCCTGATGTTACAGCCGGACATCCTCTGCTTTGACGAGCCGACTTCCGCTCTGGACCCGGAGCTTACCGGAGAGGTATTAAAAGTAATCCGCGGACTGGCGGACAAAAAGACAACTATGGTCATTGTCACCCACGAAATGCAGTTTGCCCGTGATGTCTCCGACAAGGTGCTGTTCCTTGATAAAGGAATGGTGGCTGAGTACGGAAGTCCGGAACAGGTATTTGAACATCCGAAGGAAGAACGGACCAGGCAGTTCCTGGAGAGATATTTTGAGCAGTAACATATAATTTCAATAAAAGCTTCATTAAAAAAGAGCAGCCGGTTATTTTCCGATGATACCTCCTGTCAGGCAGACAAGTGACAAAACTTATGTCTGTCAGAAAGGAGTATAGCGAAAAAACGGCTGCTCTTTTGGTTTGTCATAGCATCAGCTCAGGGAGCAATTTCTATTTCAGATACTCCGCTGCCAGTTCTTTAAAGACCGGCAGCGCTTTTTTTATGCGCTCCGTCGGTACACAGTAGGCGATCCGGAAATGTCCGGGACAGCCGAAAATGTCGCCCGGTACCAGCATCAGATTTTTCTCCTTTGCTTTTTCGCAGAAGGCGTAGGAATCCGGTTCCAGGGAACGAGGGAACATATAGAATGTGCCGCCCGGTTCCACGCAGGAGTAGCCGTAGGAGAGAAGAGCGTCGTAAAGAATCTTTTTGTTCTCCTCGTAGACGGACAGGTCGGAAGTGTCCCCGCACACTTCGGTGACAGTTCTCTGCATGAGAGAGGCGGGGCCGTTCTGGCCGATGGTCCTTGAAATCTGAGGACAGATAGCTATGATATTTTCCGCTCCTTCACATTCAGGATTCACTGCCAGATAGCCGATTCGCTCGCCCGGCAGGGAGAGAGACTTGCTGAATGAATAACAGGTCAGCGTATTCTTGTAAAAATTAGCGATGTATGGGCTGTCTGTTCCCGTGAAGACAATGTCCCTGTATGGCTCGTCGGAAATCAGGTAAATCGGGCGGCCGAATTCTGCGGATTTGGCAGTGAGGATATCGGCCAGCCGCCGGATGGTTCCGGTAGAGTACACAATGCCGGAAGGGTTGTTCGGGGAATTGATCAGCACGGAGGTCACGGCCGGGGTGAGCATTTGCTCGAAAGCATCAAAGTTGATCTGGAAGCTGTCGGTGTCGGCAGGAACGATGGACAATTTCAGGGAAGCTCCGGCAGTGTACGGTTTATATTCAGAAAAACACGGGGCAAAGGTCAGCACCTCATCGCCTGGATTGTTGACGGCTCGGAAGGCGTGGGCCAGAGCGCCGGCGGCGCCGATGGCCATGAATATGTTTTCTGGTTGATAATGACACCCGTATTTCTGATTTAAGCTCTTTGCGATGGCGGCTCTTGCCTCCGGAATACCCATGCCCGGGCTGTAGCCGTGAAGTGACAGTGCGTCAAGCTCCCGGATGTTTTTGATGATGGTATCATTGACGCTTTGCGGCGCCGGAACGGACGGGTTGCCCAGACTGAAATCATAAATGTTTTCGGCACCGACGATTTTAGCCTTCTCTTGTGAATACTGGAATATTTCAAAAATGATATCTTTCTCAGACAGCATTGATGTGTAATATTTGTTGATCATTATTTTGTCTCCTTTGCTATGCAGAATCGTCTGCGGATCAAACCGCAGATAATAATTATTTTATCATGGAATATTTATGGTGAAAAGGCGGCGGCTCTAAATTTTCTCCGCTGCATTGACGAATAAAAAGACTTTGTTTATAATACGAAGAGGAATCTCAGAGTAAAAACAATACGAAGAATAGATAGAGGGAGAATATTATGGATAATTATACAATTTTGCCGGTTCCTTATACGGTAGGACCCGAGGCATATAACAGCGTCGCAGAATACACCCGTCTCTATGGAACAAAGGCGGTGGTCATCGGTGGAGAGAAGGCCATGAACGCATCCAGAGAGAAGCTGCTGAACGCTGTGGAGGATACAGAGATCACAATCCTCGATTTTGTACATTTTGGAAAAGAATGCACCTTTGAGGCGGCAGGACGGCTGGAGGCCGTGGAAGCGGTGAAGGAAGCGGATATGATCTTTGCCGTGGGCGGCGGCAAGGCCATCGATACGGCAAAGCTGGTGAGCATTGATTTAAAGAAGCCGTACTTTGCCTTTCCGACCATCGCCTCCAATTGTGCGGCAGCTTCCGCGGTGTCTATTGTTTATAAAGAGGATGGTTCCTTTGCGGATTTCGTACATTTTCTTGAGGCAGCGAAACATGTGTTCATTGACACGGATATTATTGCCCGCGCGCCGAGAGAATATCTCTGGGCTGGTATCGGAGATACCTATGCCAAATATTATGAGGTGAGCATTTCCGCCCGGGGCGAGAGCCTGCCGCATTATATGGCTATGGGCGTGAATATGAGCCGCATGTGTATGGAGACTCTGGTGGAGCACGGAGCACAGGCGCTTTGCGATAACGAGGCTGGAATCGCTTCTTATGATCTGGAGCAGGCGGCGCTGGCTATCATCATTACCACAGGATGGGTATCCATGCTGGTGGCGAGAGATCATACTATGGATTATAACGGCGGCGTGGCCCACGCCTTCTTCTATGGTCTGTGCAATCTGCCGGGATTTGACGAGAACCATCTCCATGGAGTTGTGGTGGGCTTTGGCGTTCTGCTGCTTCTTGTTATGGATGGAAGAGAAGACGAGTGCAGAAAGCTCATAGAGTTTAATAAGACCGTTGGTCTGCCGACATGTTTGTCCGATATTGATGTTACTGTGGAGCAGGTGGCTGCCTGTGCGCATACTATGACAGAGGATGAGGACGTGCGGCATTATCCGTACAAGGTAACGGAAGAAATGATTCTTCGTGCGGTGAGAAAACTGGATGTGTAAAGAACGCGGCGGTGCAGGACACAATCTGAACATAATTTGACAGTATAATGTTTCAACCAAGTGAAGTGACTTTATAGATTTTGCCCGGAAAATGATTCCGGCAAATATTAGAAAGGTGGTATCACTATGTATTATGGATATGGTATGGGTGGATTTTTCTGGGATCCGACCTATTTTCTTGTTATTATCGGCGTGGTGATTTGTCTCATCGCTTCCGCAAGGGTACAAAGCACCTATGCGAAGTTTGAGAAAGTGAGAAGTCACTCCGGCGTCACAGCGGCAGAGGCCGCACAGCAGATTCTTCATGGCGCAGGGCTTTATAATGTGCGGATTGAGCGCATTTCCGGGCATCTGACGGATAATTATGATCCCCGAAGCAAGGTGCTGCATTTATCTGACGCGACCTGGCGTTCCACATCGGTGGCAGCCATCGGCGTGGCGGCTCATGAGTGCGGACATGCCATTCAGGACGCAAGAGACTATGCGCCTCTTAGAATCCGGGGTGCAATCGTTCCGGTAGTGAATTTTGGTTCTATGCTGTCATGGCCGATTATCATTATCGGTATCTTGCTGAGCTTTAATCATTTTTTGATTACTTTTGGAATTATCCTGTTTTCCCTTACGGTGCTTTTCCAGCTGGTGACTCTTCCTGTAGAGTTTGACGCTTCTTCCAGGGCTCTCCGGATTCTTGGAGACACGCACATGCTCTATGAGGATGAGCTTCGCGGCGCAAGAAAGGTATTAAGCGCGGCGGCTCTTACCTATGTGGCAGCAGCAGCGTCCTCAATCCTGCAGCTCCTTCGTCTTGTTCTGCTGTTTGGAAGAAGAGACGATTAGTGTGCGGCTATGAAAGATATTAAGATTCTTTGTGTGGGAAAGATTAAAGAAAAATATTTCCGTGAAGGCATTGAATACTATGTTCGACAGATAAAAAAGAAGTATCCGGTGGAAGTGGTGGAATGTGCCGATGAAGCCACGCCGGATAAGGCGTCCGAAACGGAAGAACTTCAGATTAAAGATAAAGAAGGCAGAAAACTTCTTCAAAAGATAAAGGAAGAAGATTATGTCATTGCTTTGTGTATCGATGGCGTGCATAATTCTTCCTTGCGATGGCGGGAGCGGATGCAAAAACGCGCCCGCCTTGTGTCTGGTTCTATGGTTTTTGTCATCGGCGGTTCTTTGGGACTTTCTGACGCCGTGGTGCGGCGGGCCAATGAGAAACTTAGTTTTTCTGCCATGACATTTCCGCACCAGATGATGCGGATGATATTATGTGAGCAGATCGCCGGTGTATTCGCGGAATGAGAAGCTGCCGATGAAGGTGGAATCGGCAGAGGACCGGGAGATTCTGTACATTTAACAGGAACAGCGTTCTACTCCCAGTTGAAGGGAGAGAAAGAATACAAAATAAAAGAGACCACTGGCCGCCAGGGTCAAAAATGGATGGAGACCGCTGGGAAGCAAAACCTGCTGGTAAAGGAGCTGGGACAGCCAGCCGCCCGCCAGGGCGAGAGCTGCGGGCAGCAGCAGTGTTTTTTCCACTGAAAAAGAGAATGAGGTCACTTTAAGTATACAGAACAGATCTGTCAGAATCTGTATGGCGTACCCGGCCAGAAGTCCATATAAATAACCGCGGATACCAAAGGAAGGAATCATGGTCAGGATGAAGAGAATCCTCATACCCATGCCCAGCAGATTGTGATACAGAGTCTGTTTTGTGCTGCCGAAACCATTTAAGATGCTCGACAGAGTCTGTGACACGTACATGAACGGACATAAAATGGCGAACATATATACATAATGGCCGGCTTCCTGGCTTCCAAATACAATATTGCCCAGGGTATTTCCGTACAGGAGAAAACCGAAAGTGCTGAATATACCGATGATGATGCAGTAATGAAGACTTTTTGAAATGGTGCTTCGTATCTGCATCATTTTTTTCTGTTTATAGGAAAAAGAAATGGCAGGAAGCAGCATAACGGACAGAGAATTTACGATAGTTGCCGGAAAAAACAAAAAAGGGAGAGCCATGCCGGTGAGCGTTCCATAGCATTCCAGTGCCAGGGTCTGGCTGCCAAGATACGGAATCAGCATAAAAGGAATGAGCATATTTTCCAGACTGCTGATTATGGTCAGAGAAAAATGGTTGATGGTCAGAGGAATACTGAAAGAGAAAAATTCCCGGACCATAACGGAAAAAGGCATAGTATGGACTGATTGAAAATGAGGATGGGAACGGCGCAAGGAAAAACGATTGCGTCCCATCCGCTCTCCGAAAAGATTGGTGTAAATATAGGCAAAAACAGTGTATACAGTGGAAGCAATCTCGCCGATGACCATGCCCCAGGCGGCGATTCTTGCATCAGCCGTAAACAGATAGATGGAAATAGAGAGTAGGTAGATACTCCCTACCCGCGCACACTGTTCCACCAGCTGACTGGCAGCGGGAACACTGGAGCGATTTAAGCCGATATAATACCCGTGAAGGCAGGATTTGACTGCCACAAAAGGCAGAGAGAGGGCTGCGATACGCAGGGCGGGAGCAGCCGATGCCTCATGAAGCAGATGTGTGCTCAGATACCCGGCGCTTTCATACAGGATGGACAGGAGGATCAGGGATAACAGAAAAGAGAGCGTGCAGGTAAGATGGATCAGACGGCGTATATTTTTCTGTTCTCCCATGGCGTAAAAGCGGGAGGTCAGATTGGATATGCCCGTCTCGAAACCATGGCAGACCAGTGTAAAGCAGAGCATGTATATGGGAAAAATGAGCTGGTAAATTCCCAGTTCCTTTGCACCAATCAGGTTGGAGAGGAATATTCTGTTATAGAAACCCAGAATTCTGGAAAGAAATCCGGATAAAGTGAGAATAAGAGTTCCGGTAAATATTGTTTTCTTATAGGACATAGAAACACCTGCGAGTAGTTTCTTTTTAATATATGAGCGGAACTGACGACTTAGAATAAAAACAGACGGCTTAAAAATGAGTAGAAAGGTCGGTGCGATCATGTCGATGATTTATCTGGATAATGCTGCCACAACTCCGCTGCTGCCGGAAGTGTTAAAAGAAATGCTGCCCTATCTTGAGGGGCAGTACGGAAATCCTTCTGGCCTCTATCAGATTTCTGCAGAAGCAAAAAACGCAGTGGAGAATGCCAGAAAAACCATAGCGGATACTCTTGGCTGTGAGCCGGAGGAAATATATTTTACTTCCGGAGGAACAGAGGCGGATAACTGGGCCATAAAATCTGTATACAGAGCAGGGAAAAAGAAATGTCATATCATCACATCTCAAATCGAGCATCATGCAGTGCTGCACACCTGTCAGGCGCTGGAAAGGGAGGGCTGCGCGGTCACTTACCTGAAGGTGGATGAAATGGGACGGATATCGCCGGAAGAACTGGAAAAGGCCATTTGCCCGGATACCGCGCTGATTACAATTATGACTGCCAACAATGAGGTGGGAACCATTCAGCCTGTCAGAAAAATCGGTGAGATTGCCCGGCGGCATAACATTTTCTTCCATACAGATGCCGTGCAGGCGTACGGACATTTTCCAATTTCGGTAAACAAACTCGGCATTGATATGCTCAGTGCCAGCGCTCACAAATTCCGGGGGCCAAAAGGAGCTGGATTTCTCTATATAAAAAAAGACCTGGATCTTCCGCCTTTTATGCACGGAGGAGCGCAGGAAAGAGGAAGAAGAGCCGGAACGGAAAATGTACCGGGCATCGTTGGCATGGGCCGGGCTGCCAGCCTGACTCACCGGGGAATGGAAGAGAGGGAACGGAAAACCTCCGCTATGCGGGATTATATGATTCGGAGAATTCTGGGCGAGATTCCTTTTGCCAGGCTGAACGGAAGCTGGAAAAATCGTCTGTCTGGAAATTGCAATATCAGTTTTCAATTTGTAGAAGGAGCGGCGCTTCTGGTGCTTCTGGATGAAGAGGGAATTTGTGCCGCTGCCGGTTCCGCGTGCAGCACCGGATCAAGGGAACCGTCCCATGTATTAAAAGCTATGGGGCTGCCGGACAGCATTGCGCACGGAACCATACGTCTGACCATTGGCAGCCAGAATACCATGGAGGAAATAGATCGTGCGGTGGAAAGTATAAGAAAATGTGTGGCGAGACTTCGGAGTAATTCACCGGAATTTGAAGACTTGATGGACGGCAGAAAATAAAGGAAACACTTCTTTCTTTCTATTTTCTTCTATAGTATAATAATATTATCAAAATGCAAGGGAGGAATTTTATGAAGAAAAAACTGTGGACGCTGGCTGTTGTTCTCTCTGCGGTATTTCTGTTCCCGGGGGCTGCTCCGGCGGTTAAGGCCCGGAGCGTGAATCCGGAGACCGAGCAGGCTGAAACCATGGCAAATAAGAAATCAGCGAAGCTCAGCAAAAAAGTATACCGGCAGATTAAAGGCTGGTGGACCAATGTTTCCTCCGGCGGAACTGACCGTAAGTTTACCCGGACGAAGATGAAGGTGTACGACCGCAATACCGGAGAATGTATCGGAAAAATGAAAATCTACGGCTGCAAAAAGGTCAAAGGCGGTTACCTGATCAAACTGAAGAACAGCCGCGGCGAAAAGCTTAGCTATAAGTTCAACAAAAAAGCAGATATGATGGAGAACTATATGGGATGGAAAGCCGACGGCGATTATTATTCCGGTTCCAGCAGCCTTTTCCGTGGAAAATGGGGATGAAAAAACTTTGTTGTAAATGCAGGAAGAGCGCGCTGTGCGAAAAGGGGCAGGAACGTTTTGTTCCTGCCTCTTTAAGGTGCAAAATGTTTTCAGTGTGAATATCAGAAAACTTATGGCGCCGTATTATTCTGTCTACAGATCCAGTTCTGCCGCTACTTTTTTCAGGGTTTCAGCAGATTCCAGCAGACGTTTCTGCTCATCTTCGTTAAGAGAAATCGGCACATGTGTCTCGATACCGTCAAAGCCTACGATGGCAGGCATACTGAGAGCGATGCCGTCAATGCCGTATTCACCGTCCATCATGGCGGAAATCGGCAGGATAGACTTTTCATTTCTCACGATACATTCGCAGATTCGTTTCACTGACATAGCAATACCGTAATAGGTGGCGCGTTTTTTAGCAATGATCTCATATGCGCTGTTCTTCACGGAATCAGCGATTCTCTTCATGGAAGCTTCGTGGTTAAAATGACCACGCATCTCGCAGAATGTATCCAGCGGAATACCGGAAACATTGGTGCTGCTCCATGCTGCGATCTCACTGTCGCCGTGTTCTCCGATGATGAAAGAATGGACACTGCGGCTGTCTACGCTCAGATGTTCGCCAAGAGCGTATTTCAGACGGGCAGTGTCAAGCACTGTGCCGGAGCCGATGACTCTGTGTGCCGGGAGCCCGCTGAGCTTTAATGCCACATAAGTAAGGATATCCACCGGATTGGAGACGATCAACAGGATACCCTGAAAATCCTGCTCCGTAATCTGTGGAATAATGCTTTTGTAAATAGCCACGTTTTTATGTACCAGATCAAGCCGTGTTTCATCCGGCTGCTGGTTTGCTCCTGCAGTCACGATAACGATACCGGCGTCAGCAATATCTTTATAGTCGCCGGCATATATTTTCATCTGTCCGGCGAAAGGAATTCCGTGGGCAATATCCTTTGCCTCGCCGTCAGCTTTGTCATAATTGGCATCAATGAGAACAATTTCAGAAAATAAACGGCTCTGCATCAAAGTAAATGCTGTTGCAGAACCAACGAAACCACAACCGATAATGGCAGCTTTTCTTGGATTCATTATCAACACCTCTTTCATTTTTATTTTGTTCCGTAGGAACCTGTGTATTATAACATAAAATGGAACAAAAGCGGTGGTTATAACAACAAAATCCTAAAAAAATTTAAAAATACGAGGAGAATTTTTTTCAATAAGAGGAATATTCTGTTTTTTCTAATTTTTTGAAAAAATTCCTTGCAAAACATACGGAAATATAGTATTATAAATGCCGGAAGTTTTCCAAGGACCAGTAGCTCAGTTGGATAGAGCAACGGTTTCCGGAACCGTGTGTCGGGGGTTCGAGTCCCTCCTGGTTCGTTTTTTTATGTCCGGATACAGAATAACAGAGAAGAAGTTTCCTGTTGGGAACCTCTTCTCTGTTATTTTTTTGGTTGTGCTTTTTCCTAAAAAGATAGTATAATAGGAATGCAAAAAAAGGATAAAATGAATCAAAGGAGTATCACATGGAAAAATCAAAAGTATATTACACTGATTTTAGAACAAAACTTGGAGAAGGTCTGCCGACCAAATTAAAAAGACTGATCAGGAAAGCAGGTATCGAAGATATCGACATGGATCAGAAGTTTGTCGCTATCAAGATGCATTTCGGCGAGCTGGGTAATCTGGGCTTTCTTCGTCCGAACTATGCAAAAGCTGTTGCCGACGTGGTAAAAGAAATGGGCGGTCTGCCGTTCCTCACCGACTGCAACACCCTGTACCCGGGCAGCCGGAAAAATGCTCTGGAGCATCTTCAGTGTGCATGGGAGAATGGATTTACCCCGCTGACCGTCGGCTGTCCGGTGCTGATCGGAGACGGTCTTAAAGGAACTGATGATATTGACGTGCCGGTGGAGGGCGGCGAGTACATTACAAGCGCCAAAATAGGACGTGCCGTCATGGACGCCGATATTTTTATCAGCCTGACACATTTTAAGGGGCATGAGATGACCGGTTTTGGCGGAGCCATTAAAAATATCGGTATGGGCTGCGGTTCACGTGCCGGAAAGAAAGAGCAGCACTCCAACGGAAAGCCGAGCATTGATCCGGAAGCATGCCGTGGCTGCCGCCTCTGCCAGCACGAATGTGCCAATAACGGACTGGAATTCAACGAGGAGACGAAGAAGATGACCGTCAACACAGACAACTGTGTGGGCTGCGGACGATGCCTCGGCGCCTGCAACTTTGACGCCATCGCGTTTGTCAATGACGCGGCGACAAAAGAACTGAACTGCCGGATGGCGGAATATACCAAAGCAGTCATCGACGGACGCCCGAACTTCCATATTTCCCTCATCGTGGACGTATCTCCAAACTGTGACTGCCATGCGGAAAATGACGCGCCGATTCTTCCAAACATCGGAATGTTCGCATCCTTTGATCCGCTGGCTCTCGACCAGGCATGTGTGGACGCCTGCCTCAAATGTGATCCGCTGCCAAACAGCCAGCTGTCCGACCGGATGCACAGCGAAGGCTTCTGCGACCACCACGACCACTTCGAAAACACCACGCCGGATTCCGAGTACAAGACCTGCCTCGATCATGCCGCAAAGATTGGCCTTGGAAACCGCGATTACGAGTTGATTTTTGTAAAATAATGAAATACGAGATTTACATTTATGAGGAGGCCAAAACGGCCTCCTTTTATAAAAAAGCCATCGCAGAATACGAAAAGCGCCTGAGCCGCTACTGCAAAATATCCTGCCGCTTCATAAAAAAAGAAAAAGAATGGGAGAAGCTCCTCACCGAAGCCGAAACCGCCGGGGACGCCTGCCTGGTTCTGCCGGGGCCGGACTCCGTATCATCGGAAGACTTCAGCGCGGCAATCGGCCGGATGGAGCTGTCAGGACAGGGGAAAAAACGCTTTTTTATACCGGGAACTCGCTTCACTGCCCCGGAAAAGGGCGACGCAGAAAAAAGAAAAGCGGCGATCATAAACCTCTCGGACTTCACCATGAACACAGCCATGACCGCTATGATTCTCTATGAGCAGATTTACCGGGGGTACCGGATATTGAACAACCATCCGTATCATAAATAAGTGTGGTTTTCTGTGGTGTATATGGATAAAGGAAAAGAAGAAAATCTGAAGAAGTTCGCTATAGCATATTTACAGCAGAGTTTCAATATTAAAAAAATAGAAAGAATTAAAAAAATAAAAAAATATTCAGGTTTACAGAATGAAATCCGTCTGTACGCCTCAGCCAGAGAAGTCAGGAGGAAAAATGGATAATCAAAAAGTATTTGCAATGAGTTTCAGTAAGATATATCCGCTCTACGTTCAAAAAGCAGAGCGGAAAAGCCGAACAAAGAAAGAAGTGGACGAGATTATATGCTGGCTTACCGGCTATGACCCGGAGACCCTGCAGGCGCAGATTGACAGGAATGTCAGCCTGCAGACATTTTTTGAAGAGGCGCCGCAGATGAATCCCAAGGCAGCGTTAATCAAAGGCGTTGTCTGCGGCGTCCGTGTGGAGGAGATAGATGATCCTCTCATGCAGAAGATCCGCTGGCTGGATAAGCTCGTTGATGAGCTGGCAAAGGGAAAGAAGATGGAGAAGATATTACGGGTATTTTAACTGGCAGTTAATTTTCCTTCCCGTAAATTAATAACCATTCAATTGTCTGTATCTTCTCTGTTCTGTATAATAAAAATGACAAAGCTGCTATGGTGGAATGTCAGAATGGTCTTCATCGATGAAAGAAGCCGGATCTTGCAAAATATGATGAAAATACAGATCAACAGGAGAAAGACAATGAAAATAAATGAAATCATACGGGAAAAAAGGCTGGCTGAGGGGTTTACGCAGGAACAGATGGCGTCGTATCTGGGAGTGTCTGCCCCCGCGGTCAATAAATGGGAAAAAGGCGTTTCGTATCCGGATATCACTCTGCTGCCTGCATTGGCAAGGCTGCTTAAAACGGACGTAAATACCCTTTTATCGTTTCAGGAAGATTTGAGTGATCAGGAGATTGCGGATTTTTTGGGAAGCGTTTATACTGTAGCTATGGAGCAGGGAATGCCTCAGGCGTTTGCGAGTCTGAATGAGAAAATCCGGGAATATCCTTCCTGTGAGAAACTGGTGCTTAACGGAGCGCTGACACTGGAAGGACTGGTCGCGATGACTGTCAGGGAAGGAGAAGGGGAGTTGTTCCGGGCAGAGATTGAGCGCTTGTATGAGAGAGCGGCAGAGGGCAGCGATGTGCCGGTCAGCCAGCACGCAAAGGCTATGCTGGTTTCCAGGTATATGGCGAGAAAAGAATATGCGGAAGCGGAACGGCTGCTTGAAGAGCTGCCTTCAGAGAACATGTTTGATAAAAACAGTCTGAAATCCAGCCTTTATCTGGCGGAAGGGAAAACGGCGGAAGCGGCGCAGATTCTGGAGAGAATGATTATCAATGATATAAGCAGTGTGGTTGCTTGTCTGCTTTCTCTGATAGAGGTCGCCATGAAGGAAAAGCGGGAAGACGATGTGGGAAAGCTGGCGCAGACGGCAAAGGACACGATTCGGCTCTATGATTTGTGGGAATACGAGGAGTACGCTATTGACTTTCAACTGGCCTTGGTTCGGGAGGATGCGGCTTTGTGTCTGTCCAGTCTGGAAAAAATGTTTCATGCCATGCAGAAAGTGGACGATATTCCTTTGCTGCAGGGTTCGTTTTTATACCGGCATTTGCCGGTGAAAGAGAGTCCGGGCAAGGATAAAATGACAGTGGGCGAAATGATGATGAATAATCTGCTGAAAGAGATGGGGCGTAATGATAATGGAGAATATGATTTTCTCCGTGCAGACGGCAGATTTCAGGAATTTCTTTCCCGGTGGAAAACAGAACAGGCAGCGGAAGTCTGAGCGAACAGAGCCAGCCGGCAGGACCGGAGAACAGGCAGTCGCTGGTTGCGGGGAGGGCAGTCATGGTGGAGATAAAGAATAATATGCGCGGGATCTGTGAAAATACTATGCGAAAAGAAGATTATGAGTCGGTGCTGGACACTATCTTCTGCAGCATTTTGCTTTTTGACGAAGAAGCAAAGTTGGTTCATTTTAACAGAGGAGCCTGTCTGATGTTTGAGGATATGGGGTGGAATCTGGCTGAAAAAATTGGTACAGATTTTGAAGAATTTACCGGTGTTCTCAGGAGAGAGGTGGACTATATGCGAGGAAGCGGCCGTTATCGGGTGGAGATTCATAACCGCTTTATTGTGTGCAATGTACAGCCGTGGATAACGGGAGACAGAAGAAGGGGGACAATCCTGATTCTCCATGAGTCGCTGCAGTCCAGCTGCATCATGCAGGAGCTGGATGTGACCAGCGGTCTTTTGCAGGAAATCAATATTTTTGTGGAATCTTCCCATGACGGTTTTCTTGTGACCGACAGCCGGGGGAATGTAGTCCGGGTCAATGCGGCCTGGGAGAAGGTGTTTGGGATCAGCAGAAGTCATGTGATTGGCAAAAATGTATCGCAGCTCATAGAGGAGGGCGTTTATTCAGAGTCTGCTGTTTTGAAGGTGATCAAAACCAAAAATGTGGCAACGGTCATGCTGAAAAAAGAAAGGAAAAAAATCATTGCCACGGGAGCGCCTGTGTTTGACGCTAACGGGACTTTTACTTCCGTGGTGGTAAATGTGCGGGATATCACGGAGCTCAATAACCTTCAGAGTAATCTGGAGCAGCAGCGCCTGGTGGCGGAAGGTTTTGTGAGAGAGCTTGCCTTTATGCACAGCAGAACGCCTCTTATCGCGCACAGCAAGGAAATGAAAAATATCATGGATACGATAAAAACGCTGTCGCAGGTAAATTCTACGGTTCTTGTAACAGGCGAATCCGGTACGGGAAAGGAAGTCATAGTCAATCAGATCCATCAGGCCAGCAGCCGCCGGAAGAAACCTTTTATCAAGATTAACTGCGGTGCGATTCCGGCTGCGCTTTTTGAATCAGAACTGTTTGGCTATGAGGAAGGGGCTTTTACCGGGGCGCGAAGAAAAGGAAAGGCAGGATTTTTTGAGCTTGCCAATGGAGGAACACTCTTCCTTGATGAGATCGGAGAACTGGATCTGGCGCTTCAGGTAAAGCTGCTGCGGGTGATTCAGGAGGGAGAAGTGACAAGGATTGGCGGGACGAGAACGATTCATGTGGATGTGAGAATCATTGCCGCCACCAACCGGGATCTGTGGCAGCAGGTTCAGGAAGGAACATTTCGGCAGGATTTATTTTATCGTCTGAACGTCATCAACATTGAAGTGCCGCCTCTGCGAAGCCGGAGAGAAGATATTATTCCGCTTGCAGTTCGTTTTCTCGAAAATTTCAATAAAAAATACGAGAAAAAGAAAGAAATATCCGCGGAGCTTGGTAAATTATTTCTGGAGATGGAGTGGCCGGGAAATATCCGCGAACTGGAGAACCTGATTGAGAGTATGGTCGTTCTGACACAGGGTACGGTGATGGAACCGAAGGATCTGCCTATCCGGTACAAAAATTCTTTCGGGAATGAGAGTGTGGCGCAGGTGTCAGTAACGGGTATTCTTCCATTAAAGGAGGCAGTGGCATTGACTGAAAAGCAATTGCTGGAAAATGCCAGGGAGAAATATGTGACGACCAGAGAAATGGCAAAGGTTCTGCAGGTGAATCAGTCGACTGTTTCACGCAAACTGGAAAAGTTGATGGGAACAAAGAAAAAAGAATATTTTTAGAGAGAATAATTTTTGAATTTTTCCGGATATGCCGAAAAGACACATTTTTGATGCGCTACCGCATATTTCTATGCGTTTTTGCATAATAAGGAGAGGAAGGGATGCGGTCTTATTTTCCTGCAGATTGTTTTGGTGATGCAAAAATACATCAAAAAAGATGTCTGATTGTCTGAAAAAAGTAAATACCGATGTATTTGAAGCCCTGTGTCAGTTGGCACAGGGTTTGCTTTATTATAATATATGAAGATATTTTTGTTTTAAGCCAGAGACAGCTTATAAGTCAATACGATATCCCGGAAGGGAGGAGGATGGAAGGGCTGTCGGAAAAGAAAAGGGGGGTTTATTATGGCAATTATGACGAAAGAACAATTTCAGGACAGCATTCGTGCCAGAGAACCGATGAACGTCTGGTTTCTGGGAGAAAAGATTGAAGACTTGACAACCTTCCCGGTATTATCGGCAAGTTTTAATGCCGTTTCCAAAGTTTATGAATTACATAATCACCCGGATTGGGAAGATTTACTTACGGTGGAATCGGATTTAAACGGAGAAAAGGTAAGTATCTATAACGCGCCGCTGCGTTCTCCGGAAGATGCCAACCGGAAAACCCGCGCTGCGCGTGCTCTGGCGGAGGTCATAGGGTGTTGTACACATCGCTGTACCGGTTCGGAAGCTTTTGCCGGCCTGGGACCGTGTACCTATGATATGGATCAGGATCTGGGAACCGATTATTTTAAACGTTTTACGAATTTTATTGATTATGTACAGAAAAATGATCTGAGCTGTACGGTGACGGTGACCGACGTGAAGGGGCTGCGTACTCTGCCGCCGCATAAACAGCCGAACCGGGATAATTACATTCATATCGATGAGATTCGGGAAGACGGAATTATTATCAGCGGATTTAAGTGTAATCAGACTGGAATTTTGTTTGCACATGAGATTATTATTATACCGACCACAAACATGAAGCCGGAAGATGAAGATTTTGCTCTTGCCTGTGCGATTCCGGCAGACGCTCCAAATATCACCTACGTTCTGGGAAGAACGCCGCAGGATAAGAGATTCTTTGAGGTAGGAGGAGATATCGAAGGAATTGATCTGGGCAAAAAGTATGCGGATCACCAGGCACTGGTTTATTTTGATAAGGTATTCGTACCAAAAGAGCGGGTGTTCATGTGCGGAGAAACAAAATATGTGGGAAGAATGCTCAGTTATTTTACAGCGGTGCATCGTCTGACTGCCGGCGGATGTAAAGCTGGCGGATGTTCTGCATTGTGCGGTGCGGCCAGCCTCATTACGGAGATGGTCGGTGTGCAAAAGGCGGGGCATATCCGGACAAAACTGACGGAGATGGCCATGACGGCGGAGACTGTTTACGCGCTTTCGCTGGCTTCCGGCGTGGAAGGATTCAAACATCCGAGCGGTTACTGGATTCCAAACCCTCTTCTGTCCCATACCTGCAAATATACTTGTACGAAAATGCCGTTTGAGGCAGTGCGCTATGCCAGAGATATCATAGCCGGATTCGGCGAGACGGCCCCATCAGAAATCGATATGCGTTCTGAGGCTGTCGGTAAGCTGTGCCAGGATGCGTTTAATCCGGGAAATCCGGATTATGATGCTTTTGATCGGCTACGCGCGGTACGATTTGTGGAACATATGGTGAGGGGTTCCAACTGGACGGCCATGGCACTGCACGGAGGCGGTAATCAGGAAGCGTCCACGGTGATGGCGAGAGCTTATACGGACTGGAAGCATCTGCAGGATATTGCCAGGGCGGCCACAGGTATTGTGAAAGATGAAGAAAAGTGCGAAGAAATCATTAGTGATATCGGTAAGAGAGAGGGACGCATCTGTACCACACTGGATTTGCCGAAGGAACAGTAGAGAATGAGAAGAGGAAGGCAGAGAAAAAGTAGAGAAGCATAAAATGATATAATACTAAAAGATAATAAAATAGAGACCGGGCGGCGCTGGAAATTCTCGCAGCGCCGCCCGGTTTTTGTGGCTGACAATTTGTTTTTTACGTGTCCTTTTTCTCCGTTACTTCTGAGGAAGAGGAGGAGAGAGCGGAAGATTTTTCTTCTGCTTCTGCCTGTGCCAGAAAGTCGGCGTTTTTTTCTTTCAGACGTGGGATAAAAAGTCTGGCAAAACGTCCTTTTCCCCGGGTTTTTACGTAAAAGAATCCGATCACGGAGAAAATGACAGCGCCGATAAAGTTGACCAGCAGGTCGTTCATGGTGTCTATAAGCCCGATATCCAGATAACCGCCCAGTCCGAGGCTCTTTCCGTTGACAACCACATCCCGGATGTTATCCACCGGGATGGGAATGTTGCTTCTGGTCGGATCCAGCAGCACGGATTGGAAAGAATGAATGACGGTATCTTTCTGCATGTCCAGGGAGAAAAAACAGTCCATGGCAAACTCAAAAAACTCCCAGATGACTCCGATGGTCATGGAAAAGCAGAAGGCCACGATGGCGAGGAAAACCGGTGAGAGCTGAAAGGAAAACCGTTCGCTCCTGTTCAGGATATCCACCAGGGCAAACCCGATGGCTGCCATCAAAAATCCATTCAGAGTGTGAAGAACCGTATCCCAGAACGGAAAGATCAGATAATAAGAGTGAATCTCGCCCAGAATCTCTGCGGCAAAAATAAAAATCAGAATTGTGATTTCCAGAGCGGTGGGAAGCTCGATCTTCAGATTGATCTGTATCAGGCTCGGAGCGATGAGAAGCGCCAGAGTCAGAAGACAGAGAAACACATTCTCATAATTCCTGTTTAAAAATTGAAGGATCATGACCACAATAACCAGTGCGCGCAGAATGATGTAGACCATAAAAGAGCTTTTATGTTCACGGAGTTCTCTATGTATGGCTTTTCCCATTATTCGAATCTTTTTTTTCATAGTATCTCCTTAATGCCTTTTTATCTATCGTTGCTACCCGCTTATTATAGCGGCAGAAAACATAGAAGGCAAGAAAAATGATTGAAAAATGGAAACAGCCATAAAAAGAGAGGGATTGTCGTTTTGCTTATTGGTTTTGTGCGGTTTCTTCTTCCTCCTCTTCCTGCGGCAGATGAATGCCTCTCGGGGGAACTGCCGTGGAAAAAACAATCTGGGTCTGGGTGTTGCCGTACTGCTGCAGGTGACCGATGAAGGTATCAAGTTCCATGGTACTTGGAAACGCCACCTTCAGCATGATGGAATAGAGCCCTGTGACGCAGTTGCATTCCAGGACATTGGGGCAGGCTGTAACATAAGGATAGAATTCGTCCTTTTGTTTCGGATCCAGTGTCAGATTGATAAATGCAGTGATGTGATAACCCAGGGCCACCGGATCAACCGTTGCATGGTAGCCGGTGATAATGCCGTTCTTTTCCAGGCGTTCGATGCGCGTGGAGACGGCGGGAGAAGATAAAAAGACTTTCTGAGCCAGGTATTTCAAGGGATACCGGGCGTTTTCCTGTAACAGCGATATGATTTTTCTGTCTATTTTGTCCATATGATCAACCTCCGGATAAAACTGTGTTATGCTGAAACTATGTAAATGATGCATATTAAGAAGAATTTTTTCGTAGAAGCCCGTGTTTCTATGAAAAAAAGGAGTATCCCAAACAGGGACACTCCTTTGCGTCGATGCTATTATATAGTACCCGGCCGTATTTGGCAAGTACTTTTGTAAATAAAATTACGTACGGAGAACGGATATTAGCAGACGCCCTGTGCCAGCATAGCGTTTACAACTTTCTCAAAACCGGCGATGTTAGCGCCAGCCACATAGTTGCCTTCCATATCGTAACGTTTTGCTGCGTCAGAAATGTTATGGTAGATATTTACCATGATACCCTGTAATTTGCTGTCAACATCCTCGAAGCTCCAGCTTAATCTCTCGCTGTTCTGGGACATTTCCAGTGCGGATACAGCAACGCCGCCGGCGTTGGAAGCCTTTCCAGGAACGAAATAAATACCGTTGTCCTGAAGATATTTGGTTGCGTCTAAAGTAGTAGGCATGTTGGCGCCTTCTGCAACGGCGATACAGCCGTTGGCTGCCAGCTGTTTGGCGTCTTCCAGATGAAGTTCATTCTGTGTTGCGCATGGAAGAGCGACATCACATTTTACCTGCCATACGCCGCGGCCTTCATGATATTCGCTGTTTGGACGATAGTTCTTGTATTCGGTCAGGCGGGCACGGTTCACTTCTTTGATCTCTTTTAATGCGGCAACATCAATGCCTTCCGGATCATATACCCATCCTGTGGAATCAGAGCATGTTACAACTTTTGCGCCTAACTGCTGTGCTTTTTCGATGGCGTAGATGGCAACATTGCCGGCGCCGGAAACGCAGACGGTCTTACCTGCTAAATCCATGCCATGGTCTTTTAATAACTCTTCTGTAATGTATACAAGGCCGTAACCGGTTGCCTCTGTTCTTGCGAGAGAACCGCCGAAAGTAAGACCTTTACCGGTCAGGACGCCTTCGTAACGTGTGGTCAGCCGTTTGTACTGTCCGAACAGATAACCGATCTCTCTTCCGCCTACACCGATGTCGCCGGCCGGTACGTCGCAGTCAGGACCGATATGTTTGTGGAGCTCTGTCATGAAGCTCTGGCAGAATGCCATAACTTCACGGTCAGATTTACCCTTCGGGTCAAAATCAGAACCGCCCTTGCCGCCGCCGATCGGAAGACCGGTCAGGGAGTTTTTGAAGATCTGCTCAAAGCCCAGGAATTTGATAATACCCTGGTTTACGGAAGGATGGAAACGTAAGCCTCCCTTGTAAGGTCCGATAGCGCTGTTGAACTGTACGCGGACACCCATGTTCACCTGTACATTTCCTTTATCATCAACCCAAGGAACACGGAACTTGATCATTCTTTCCGGTTCAGTCAGTCTTTCCAGAATGGCTTCTTTTTTGTAGAATTCTTCATTGGCTTCAATGACCGGACGAAGAGATTCGAATACTTCTGTGACAGCCTGGTGGAATTCCGGCTCACTTGGATTTTTTGTGATTACTTTTGCGAGAACGTCATCAACGTAAGACATAAATTAATCCTCCTTAAAAATGCATCATTGCTTTTTTATTTCTTCAACGCTCCCTATTATACTATATTGCTTTCTCATAATCAATAAAAAGAATGGCAAAAACTACATTTTTCTTAAAAAAAATTTCATAACATGACGGAAAAACTCGCATTTTTAAGAAGAAAGTGAGAAAAAATGATGGTTTCCAATTCATTTCCTTCAAAAAATTAACTGAAAATATAGGAAACCCATAAGAAAAAAAGGCGTGGACGCCGGAAAATGTATCAGAACGGCGCATAAAAATTAAAAAAAGAAAGTGAAAGTGCATAAAAATGTATACGAGAAATAAAATTGACAGCCTGTTGTAAGGAAATCGTGAAAAAAATGTGAAAAGGCCATATTGTTCACAAAATTATCTTAAATGTTGCATAGTATGTACGAAGCAAAATCATCGCAGGCTGCGGCAAAACTCACGATGGGGCAAAACTCACGATGGAATGGCATAAGCAGAGTCGGCGCCGGAAGCACTGCGTAAAAAATAATGGAGGATGATTATGATTGAAGTAACAAATCTGGTAAAAGATTATGGAAATCATCACGCCGTAAAGGGAATCAGTTTTACGGTGGGAGAAGGACAGATTGTCGGACTTCTCGGACCCAATGGCGCTGGTAAATCCACGACCATGAACATCATGACCGGATACATTTCGTCCACAGCCGGAAAGGTGAAGATCGGGGAGTATGATATGTTTGAGCAGCCGCTGAAGGCAAAGAAGCTCATCGGTTATCTGCCGGAGATGCCGCCGATCTATGAAGAGATGACGGTAGAAGAATATTTGAATTTCGTGTGCAGTTTAAAAGGCATACGCAAAAAGAAGGACAGAATGGAGAACATTGCAGAGGTGGAAGAAGCGGTCAGGATCACGGATGTAAAGGGACGTCTCATTAAAAACCTGTCAAAAGGATATAAACAGAGGGTGGGACTGGCTCAGGCGCTCATTGGTAATCCTCCGCTTCTGATTCTTGATGAGCCTACGGTGGGACTCGACCCGAATCAGATTATTGAAATCCGTGCCCTCATCAAAAAACTGGGAGAAAAACATACGATCATATTGAGTTCGCATATCTTGTCGGAGGTCAACGCCATCTGCGATTATGTGCTGATCATTGACAAAGGTCTTCTCGTGGCGGAAGATACGCCGGAAAATCTGTCGGAGCATTTTGCGGATAAAAACCGGATCCTTCTGTCTGTCAAAGGAGAAAAAGAATTGATCGAACAGGCTCTGGAGGAGTCAGAATATATTGCTTCGTATACTGTTACCGGAGAAAATGAAGGCGTTCTGGATGTGACGGCGGAAACCAGTGTAAAAGAAGATGTAAGAGACGCGCTCTTTTTTGAATTTGCAGATAAAAAGCTGCCGATAGTCAAGATGGAGACGGAGACCTTAAGTCTTGAAGAAGTGTTCCTGAAATTGACCGGCAAGGAAGGAGAGGAAGAAGAATCATGAGAGCAATCTATATAAAAGAAATGAAATCATATTTCCATTCATTATCCGCCTATCTGTTCCTGGCGCTGTTTCTCGCCATTTCCGGCGTATATTTCTCCGTGATATGCATGTCGTACGGATATACGGATTATGCGGCGAACATTTATTCAAATATAACTATTATCTTTATCATTATTGTGCCGATACTTACCATGCGCCTCATGGCGGAGGAACGTAAACAGAAGACGGATCAGTTGTTGCTCACCAGTCCGGTCAGGGTAACAGGGATCATACTCGGAAAGTATCTGGCTGTGCTTACACTCCTTCTTGGAGCTGTGGTTATCACATTTTTGCAGGCTGCTGTCCTCAGCATGTACGGGGATGTGAACTGGCTGACAGTGCTGACAGGAGGGCTGGGATATTTTCTGGTGGGAGCCAGCCTTCTTGCCATCGGGCTGTTCATTTCCTCTATCACGGAAAGTCAGATGATCGCGGCAGGAATTTCTTTTGGCGTAGTGCTTCTTTGTATGCTGCTGCCGAATCTTTCGGACATCGTGCCGGGCAGAGCCAGATATACGTATATAGTATGCGGAATAGTCATTGTTCTGCTGGCCTGGTTTTTCTATGAGGAGACAAAAAGCTGGAAGGCGGGAGTGATCACCATGGTTCTCGGCGCGGCGGTTCTTGGGCTTTTCGCCTGGCGGACTCCGGAATTATTTGATAACGGCCTGTCAAAAATCATTGACTGGTTTTCCATTATGGACCGGTTTAATGATTTTTGCTCTGGTATCTTAAACGCCTCTTCGATCATATATTACCTGTCGTTTATTGCGGTATTCATTTTTCTGTCCATCCAGACGATTGAAAAACGCAGATGGAATTAGGAGGAGCAGCACATGAATAAGAAGTTTTGGAAAAAAGAGAAAAAAGGAAAACTGTTCAGCGGCCGGCAGATTTTTAAAAACCGGCATTTTAAGAAGGGACTGTTTTCTGCGGTGGCCGTGGTGCTGGTGCTTATTATCGCCGTGGGAGCCAATGCGCTGATCACATGGAAGGATTTCAGCATTGATGTGACATCTAACCAGATTTATTCTCTGTCTGATCAGACCAAAAGTATTGTGAAAGCGCTTGATCAGGAAGTGACGTTCTATGTTATCAATTCAGAATCCGATGTCAACGGCGCTTACAAAAAGATTTTTAATGAGTATAAAAAATTATCTTCTAATATAAAGATTGAGTACAGAGATCCGGAACTTTATCCGAATTTCACTCAGGATTATGTGGAAGATACCGAGGAAGTCAGCAATGACAGCGTGATCGTAGTCTGCGGAGATAAAAACCGGTACATTTCTTCCGATGATTTTATCACCTATAGCTATGACAGCGGGTATTCGTATTCCGCCAGTGAGCTTCAGGTAGAAAAACTGCTGACAGAAGCTATTAATTATGTTATTTCTGATGAAACGCCGGTAGTCTACACCCTGAGCGGCCATTCGGAACAGGATCTTTCCTCCGATGTGATAAGCAGCTTTGAGGGAGACAACTATGCGGTTGAGACGCTGAATCTTCTTTCAGCAGGCTCTGTGCCGGAAGACTGCGAGATTCTTCTTATTAACGGCGCGCAGACTGACATTACGGAAGATGAGAAGAATCAGATCAAGACCTATATGGATAACGGCGGGAAAATGTATGTGTTTCTTGACGCCAGCGTGGAAGATCTTCCACAGCTTTATTCTCTGCTGGAAGAATACAACATCGGTGTGGAACCGGGCGTAGTGGTTGAAACAGACGCCAACATGTACACCCAGTATCCGATTTACCTTCTGCCGGAGATTCAGGATTCTGACGTGACGGAGGCACAGTATGACAGTAATATTTATATTCTTGCCCCGAGCGCCAAAGGACTTACGGATCTGTCAGCGGATGATGCGGAAGAGGAAACCAGCGAGGATACCAGTGAGGAAACCAGCGAAGAAACCAGTGAGGATACGACTTATACCGTAACTTCCCTGCTGACTACCAGCGATGGTGCGTACTCCAAAGTGGATACCAACAGCTCCACCATTGAAAAAGAAGAAGGTGACATCGACGGGCCGTTCTCCATCGCCATGGCAGTTTCCGATGATAACGGCGGCAGGCTCATTGTGACCGGCTGCAGCAACATGCTGGAAACATCCATTGATTATGCAGTAGGCGGAGCCAACACAGATTTTGTGTTAAATGGTGTGAATTATCTCAGTCAGCAGGAAAGTAAAATCTCCATACGAGCCAAAGATCTGTCCACTGACACAGCCATTGTTCCGGCTTTCAGCCAGAAAGTAACGCTTGTTGGCTGCGTATTTGTTCTGCCGTTGCTGCTGCTGGCAGCAGGCATTGTGATGGCAGTGCGCAGAAGAAGACTTTAATTTATCGGAATAAATTCCGGCTGCTGTTCCCGGTACAGGGCGTAATACCGGAATCCTGCCTCGGACAAAATCTCTGGCAGCCGGTCAAAAGCGTAGGCCATGTCTTCCGGGCGGTGGGCATCGCTGCCGATAGTGATGATCTCGCCTCCGAGATCGCGGTAGCGCTTTAAGATCTCCATGTGAGGATTCGGCCACGGCAGCCCCTTCTTCAGGCCGGCGGTATTTACCTCAAGCCCTTTTCCGTTGTGGATAAGATAGCGGAGGATCTCATCCAGGATATCCGCGTAATCCCCATAATGAAATTCCGGACGTGGTTCAGGGATATAGCGGCTGATATAATCCAGATGGCCGGCGGTCTGGAAGAACGGGTATACTTTCAGATTGTCCAGCGTGCTTTCAAAATACCGGCGCAAGCCTTCTTCCGGCGTGTGCGTTTCAAAAAAGACCGCATCATAAGGATCGACGCCGTCCACCAGATGGCAGGAGTTGATGATGAAATCAAAGCGGCCGCCTATTTTGCTGTAAAAATTAATGAGAGCCGGACCCGCGTGTTTTTGTACGCCGAGCTCGATGCCGTGGAGCAGTTCGATCTGCGATGCATATTTTTCTTTCAGCCGGAGAAACATAGTATAGTAGGCTCCGAAATCCAGCTGAAAGTCCAGGCCGTCCTCGGTAACGGGAAAATCATAATCATAGTGTTCTGTGAAGCAGAGGGTGCGCAGACCGAGGGAAATGCCCTGTAACACCATGTCTTCCATGGAAGCCTCGGAATCTGAGGAAAAAAAACTGTGCAAATGTGTGTCGCTTATCAGCATTAAGATACTCCTTTCATGGATATTATTTATGAATAATATTGGATTTGCCGGTTACTATATAATAATAGCATAAAATCAGTGATAATATTTTTCTTTTTTTTATGCAAATTTTTACTTGAAAAAATACCATAAATTAGGTAAAATAGTTAAGGATTTGACATAGTGAGTCAATTCTTTTATAGGATGTGGACAAGAAGTCCATATTCCTGGATTTTTAACAATTTCTAAAAACTTAGGAGGAATTATCATGGCAGTAAAAGTAGCAATTAACGGTTTTGGTCGTATTGGTCGTCTTGCTTTCAGACAGATGTTTGGAGCAGAAGGTTACGAAGTAGTAGCTATCAATGACTTAACAAGTCCTGAGATGCTTGCTCACCTGTTAAAATACGATTCTTCACAGGGAAGATACGAATTAGCTGACAAGGTTTCCTACGGAGAAGACTCCATCACAGTTGACGGACAGGAAATCAAAATCTACAAATTCCCGGATGCAAATGATTGCCCATGGGGAGAGATCGGTGTTGACGTTGTATTAGAGTGCTCCGGTTTCTACACAAGCAAAGCAAAAGCTCAGGCTCATATCAATGCCGGCGCTAAAAAGGTTGTTATCTCCGCTCCAGCTGGAAATGACCTTCCTACAGTTGTTTACAACACAAATCACGAGACACTGAAAGCTGACGATACTATCATTTCCGCAGCTTCCTGTACAACAAACTGTCTTGCACCTATGGCAGACGCTTTAAATAAATACGCTCCTATCCAGAGTGGTATCATGTGTACAATCCACGCTTACACAGGCGACCAGATGACACTTGACGGACCACAGAGAAAAGGCGATAAGAGACGTTCCCGTGCAGCAGCAGTGAACATCGTTCCTAACAGCACTGGTGCAGCAAAAGCAATCGGACTGGTTATCCCAGAGTTAAATGGTAAATTAATCGGTTCCGCTCAGCGTGTTCCTACTCCTACAGGATCCACAACAATCCTGACAGCAGTTGTTAAAGGAACAGACGTAACAGTAGAAGGCATCAACGCAGCTATGAAAGCAGCAGCTAATGAGTCCTTCGGTTACAACGAAGACGAAATCGTTTCCTCCGATATCGTAGGAATGAGATACGGTTCCTTATTCGATGCTACTCAGACAATGGTTTGCAAGATCTCTGATGATTTATACGAAGTACAGGTTGTTTCATGGTATGACAATGAGAACAGCTACACATCTCAGATGGTTCGTACAATCAAATACTTTGCTGAATTAGCATAATTTAAGACGATCATAATTGATTATATAAGATCCAGACATGGGTCCGGTCTGTTGGACCGGGCCCTGTTTGTTTTCAATATTGTTTAACGAGAGGAGATTACACCCATGCTGAATAAAAAATCAGTTGATGATATCAATGTAAAAGGTTTAAGAGTTCTGGTTCGCTGTGACTTCAACGTACCTCTGCAGGATGGAAAGATCACAGATGAAAACCGTCTGGTTGCTGCATTGCCAACCATCAAAAAGTTAATTGCTGACGGCGGCAAAGTGATTCTTTGCTCCCATCTGGGCAAACCGAAGGGAGAGCCGAAACCGGAATTATCCCTTGCTCCTGTAGCTGTACGTTTATCCGAGCTTCTGGGACAGGAAGTGAAGTTTGCTGCTGATCCGGAAGTTGTCGGACCAAACGCAAAAGCAGCAGTGGAAGCAATGAACGACGGAGACGTTGTATTATTAGAGAATACCCGTTATCGTGCAGAAGAGACCAAGAATGAAGATGCTTTCTCCAAAGATCTGGCTTCTCTCTGCGACGTATTTGTAAACGATGCTTTTGGTACCGCTCACAGAGCGCACTGCTCCAACGTCGGTGTTACCAAATATGTTGATACGGCTGTTGTCGGATACTTAATGCAGAAAGAGATCGATTTCCTCGGCAATGCAGTAAATAATCCGGAAAGACCTTTTGTTGCCATCCTGGGCGGAGCAAAAGTTTCCTCCAAGATTTCCGTTATCAACAACCTTCTTGATAAGGTTGACACTCTGATCATCGGCGGCGGCATGGCTTATACATTTGCAAAAGCACAGGGCAAAGAAGTTGGTAAGTCCTTACTGGAGGCTGATTATCTTGATTACGCCAACGATATGATCAAGAAAGCAGCAGACAAAGGTGTGAACTTATTACTGCCGGTTGACACCGTTGTGGCAAAAGATTTCAGTAATGATGCCCCAAGCCGCGTGGTTGAGGGAAGCATGGACGCAGATGAAATGGGTATGGATATCGGACCTAAGACAAGAGAGATTTTTGCAGATGCAGTGAAATCTGCGAAAACTGTCGTATGGAACGGACCGATGGGCGTATTCGAGATGCCGAACTTTGCAAAGGGAACTATCGCAGTGGCGGAAGCGCTGGCTGATATCAATGCTGTTACCATTATCGGCGGAGGAGATTCCGCGGCAGCTGTTAACCAGCTTGGATTTGGCGACAAGATGACACATATCTCCACAGGCGGCGGCGCTTCTCTGGAATTCCTGGAGGGCAAAGAGCTTCCTGGTGTTGCGGCAGCAAACGATAAATAATTGTATTCGAAATAAGAAAAGAGGAAATATTATGCGTAAAAAAATTATTGCCGGTAACTGGAAAATGAACAAAACTCCTAGCGAGGCAGTTGAGCTTGTCAATATGTTAAAACCGCTCTGCGCCAATGACGACGTAGATGTTGTGTTCTGTGTACCGGCCATCGATATTATCCCGGCGGTAGAAGCTGCCAAAGATTCCAATATTGCAATCGGCGCAGAAAACATGTATTATGAAGAAAGCGGCGCATATACGGGCGAGATTTCCCCGGCTATGCTGGTTGACGCCGGAGTGAAATATGTAGTTCTCGGACATTCCGAGAGAAGAGAATACTTCGGAGAGACCAATCAGGATGTAAATAAGAAAGTATTAAAGGCTTTCGAGCATGGTATCACTCCGATCATGTGCTGCGGCGAGTCTCTGGAACAGAGAGAACAGGGCGTTACCGTTGACTTTGTACGTCAGCAGGTAAAAGAAGGCTTCTATGGTGTTACCGCTGATCAGGCAAAGACAGCCGTAATCGCTTACGAGCCAATCTGGGCCATCGGCACAGGCAAGACAGCTACCACAGAACAGGCACAGGAAGTCTGCGCTGCAATCCGTGCATGCATCGCTGAGATTTACGATGATGCCACAGCAGCAGCAATCCGTATCCAGTACGGCGGAAGCGTAAATGGCAACACAGCTCCGGAATTATTTGCACAGGCAGATATTGACGGCGGTCTGGTTGGCGGAGCTTCTCTGAAAGCTGATTTTGGTAAAATTGTAAATTATAATAAATAATTGATGTTTTGGGGGCTGTTGCATGGATATCCGGGGAAGTTTTTCCCGGATACTGGCGGCAGCCCTGATTTTTGCGCTTTGTGCGGCTGCCGGAAAGAAATGTACAAAATATGCGAGGACAGCTGCCCCGCCAGCGCAGAACAATTTTATTTTACAGGAGATTTTGATATGAGTAAAAAACCAACAGTGTTAATGATTTTAGACGGATTCGGCTTAAATGATAATCCGAAAGGAAATGCGGTTTATGAGGCAAAGACTCCAAATATCGACCGCATTATGGAACAGTATCCTTTTGTAAAGGGGAATGCCAGCGGTCTTGCCGTTGGTCTTCCGGATGGACAGATGGGTAACTCCGAGGTAGGACATCTGAACATGGGCGCCGGAAGAATCGTTTACCAGGAGCTCACAAGAATCACTAAATCCATCGAGGATGGAGATTTCTTTGAGAATGAAGCGTTCCTTGCCGCAGTGGAAAACTGCAAGAAGAACAATTCCACTCTGCATCTTTACGGATTGTTATCCGACGGCGGCGTACACAGCCACAATACCCATCTTTACGGCCTGCTGGAGCTGGCTAAGAGACAGGGACTCACTGATGTGTGCGTACACTGCTTTATGGACGGACGAGATACCGCCCCTACATCCGGTAAAGGTTTCGTGGAAGAACTGGTAGCAAAAATGGAAGAGATTGGCGTCGGCCAGATCGCATCCATCGAGGGACGTTACTATGTCATGGACAGAGATACCCGCTGGGAGCGTGTGGAGAAAGCTTATGAAGCTCTCGTATACGGTGAAGGCGTGAAAGCTTCGGATCCGGTACAGGCTATGGCAGATTCTTATGCCGGCGATGTGACAGATGAATTTATTCTTCCGACCGTTATTGAAAAAGACGGAAAACCGGTGGGAACTCTGAAAGAGAACGACTCCGTAATCTTCTTTAATTTCCGTCCTGACCGTGCGAGAGAGATTACCCGTGCTCTCTGTGATCCGGAATTTAACGGATTTGAGAGAAAGAACGGTTACTTCCCGATGACTTACGTATGCTTCACAGAATATGACGCAACTATCCCGAACAAGATCATCGCTTTCCACAAAGTGGAAATTACCAATACTTTTGGTGAATTCCTGGCAGCCAATGGATTAAAACAGCTTCGTCTTGCAGAGACAGAGAAATACGCCCATGTAACATTCTTCTTCAACGGAGGAATCGAGGTGCCGAACGAGGGTGAAGACAGAATCCTTGTAAAATCCCCTTCTGTTGCCACCTACGATCTTCAGCCGGAGATGAGTGCGCCGGAAGTTGGTGAAAAACTGGTGGACGCCATCCGCTCACAGAAATATGATGTGATCATCATCAACTTCGCCAACCCGGATATGGTCGGACATACCGGCGTGGAAGCAGCTGCCATCAAAGCGGTGGAAACAGTGGATACCTGTGTTGGCAATGCGGTAAAAGCCATCGAAGATGTTGATGGACAGATGTTCATCTGCGCGGATCATGGTAACTGCGAACAGCTTATAGATTATGAAACAGGCGCGCCGTTTACTGCACATACCACCAATCCGGTGCCGTTTATCCTCGTAAATTATGACAAGGATTATACCTTGAGAGAGGGCGGCTGTCTGGCAGACATTGCTCCAACGCTCATCGAGATGATGGGAATGAAGCAGCCGGAAGAAATGACTGGAAAGTCCCTGCTTATCAGGAAGTAATAACCGCAAAAGTTTTTTACAGGCCCCGGATAAACGTCCGGGGCTTCTTTCTTGGGAAAAAACAAAGGTTCCCTATTGGCACAAAAGGTGCTATAATGCATAAGAATGTGCATAAGCAATTGCAGCCAGGAGGTATGAAAAGTTGAAAATTGGAAGAAATGATAAATGCTGGTGCGGCAGCGGCAGAAAATACAAATCCTGTCACATGTCGTTTGACAACAGGATCAAAGATTTTCAGAATCGCGGATATGAAGTGCCGAATCATCAGATGATAAAGACGCCGGAACAGATAGAAGGAATCCGCGAAGCAGGCAAGAGAAATACGATGGTGCTTGATTATATCACTCCTTTTGTGAAGGAGGGTGTCACCACGGAGGAACTTGACAGAAGGATAGAGGAATACACCCGGAAGATGGGTTGCATACCGGCGTGCCTTCACTATCAGGGCTACCCGAAGAGCGTCTGCATCTCTGTGGACGATGTGGTATGCCATGGAATTCCAAGCGAAAACCAGGTGTTAAAAAGCGGCGATATCGTCAATGTGGACTGTACCACTATCTATAACGGATATTTCGGGGACGCTTCCCGGATGTTCTGCATTGGGGATGTCTCTGAGGAGAAGAAAAAACTGGTGCGGGTGACCAAGGAATGTCTGGATTTGGCTCTTGCGGCCGTTCGTCCGTGGGGAACCATGGGAGACATGGGCTACGTGTGCAACAAACATGCCGAAGAAAACGGGTACACTATCGTGAGAGAGATTGGCGGACACGGCTGCGGCGTGCATTTCCATGAGGATCCGTGGATCAATCACATCGGCACTCCGGACTCGGGGCTTCTCTTTGTGCCGGGTATGACATTTACGATCGAGCCGATGGTCAATATGGGACAGCCAGACGTATATCAGGACGAAGAGGATGGCTGGACGATCTACACACAGGACGGCAAACCTTCTGCACAGTGGGAATATACCATTCTTGTGACAGGAGACGGGACAGAGATTCTTTCTTATTAAAGTGGACAGAAACGGAAAAGAGGTGATGGAGTGAATAGAAACAACACTGCAAAAAAGAAGTTTTACTATGCATTTTTTGACGCGGAATATACCTGTTTTATGGAGAAAGACACCTTTTTTGACAGAGAACACAGTGGAGAATTATTGTCAGTGGGGCTGGTTATCTGCGATAAAAGCTTTAATCTCGTACGAACCTATTATTCACCGATCCATCCGATTTATAATACGAAGCTGACCGGTTACTGTAAGGAACTGACGGGTCTTACTCAGAAAGAAATAGATGACGCGCCGTCTTACGAGGCAGTTTTTCAGGAAATGTACCTTCTGTTTCAGGAATACCCGGTGAAAGAGATTTTTACCTGGGGAAATGATGCTCATACTATACGTCACGATATGGAAAAGAACCACCGGTTTGTGGCAAAGAAATTTCGTAAAATTGCAGGATTACTGCAGGATATCACCAAGAGACTGACCCGGCGCATATATGGAAAGGGAATGGTTCTGAGCCTTTCTGATATGAAGTACATCTGCGGCATGAGCCACCATACTGCGCATAATGCTCTGGAGGATGCGAAAGATCTGTACCGTATCACCAGATGCTGCGCGCAGGGGAAGTTTGACAGGGAGAGAGCCGGCAGGCTGGAGGAGTACATCCACAGAAGAGATGCCTACCACCAGTACAAACGGTTTAGAAAGCCGCTTTCGTTTACCGTGGATGTCGGGGAGCGACAGCCGTCCGCAAGAAACCTGCGGGAAGCTTCCATGCAATATATCGGTGTCCTGAAGAGCTGCTGCATGCAGGAGGACGGCACGGTTCCACCGGAAATTCTGGCGCTGTGCGATGATTTACGAAGTCTCGTAGGGATAGAGAATCAGGACTGTCCAAAGCTGGAAGAATAATTTTTTGAAGGAAAATCTTTTCTTTCATTCAAAATAACCATTCAAAACTAACAATTTACAAGAGAAAAATTGTTGCTTTTGCAATAAGAATGTAGTAAAATCGTAAAGAAGAAGAAAGGCGTTCTTATAGGATGACTGAAGGATGCCTTTTTTCATTATTTTTTAATATTCTTGAAGGAGGAAGAAAGAAATGAAAAAGTTAGTGACAGCAGCTCTGGTTCTCGCCATGACGGTGGGATGTCTTGCAGGCTGCAGCGGCGGTTCAGGAACTTCCGAAGAAAAGAATGCCAACGCATTTTATATCGGTGGAATCGGACCGACAACAGGTGCGGCAGCGATTTATGGTAATGCGGCAAAGAACGGTGCGCAGATCGCCATCGATGAGATCAATGAAGCAGGCGGAATCAACGGCGCGCAGATTGAATACCGGTTTGAAGACGACCAGAATGACGCTGAGAAGTCGGTAAACGCTTACAATACCTTAAAGGACTGGGGTATGCAGATTCTTTACGGAACAGTTACAACAGCGCCTTGTATCGCAGTGGCAGATATGACAGCGCAGGACAATATGCTCCAGATTACTCCATCCGCATCTTCTACAGATGTTATTGAAAATAAAACTAACGTATTCCAGGTTTGTTTTACTGACCCTAACCAGGGTACTGCATCTGCACAGTATATTGACGAGCATAATCTTGCTACAAAGATCGGTATCATCTATGACAGCTCCGATCCATATTCCTCAGGAATCGAAGAGAACTTCGTAAAAGAAGCAGAGAGCAGAGGACTGCAGGTTGTGTCAGAAGAAGCGTTTACTGCTGATTCCAAGACAGATTTCCAGACACAGCTTCAGAAGGCACAGGACGCAGGCGCAGACCTGATTTTCCTTCCGATTTATTATCAGGAAGCTTCCATTATCTTACAGCAGGCAAGCAACATGGGCTATGCTCCGACATTCTTCGGCGTGGACGGCATGGACGGTATCCTGACTGTAGAGAACTTTGACACATCTCTTGCTGAGGGAGTTATGCTTCTGACACCTTTCGCGGCAGACGCACAGGATGACGCTACTGTAAGCTTTGTTACCAAATACGAAGAGCAGTACGGCGAGACTCCGAACCAGTTTGCGGCAGACGGCTATGATGCGATTTATGCGATCAAGGCTGCTCTTGAACAGGCTGGAGCAACACCGGATATGAGCGCTTCCGATATCTGCGACGCCATGAAGACAGCAATGACTCAGATCAACGTACAGGGTCTGACCGGTGATGAAGGCGGACTGAAATGGTCTGAGACCGGTGAGGTTAACAAATCCCCTAAAGCTGTTGTGATCGAGAACGGCGTGTACGTAGGTATGGATTCTGAGGAAGAGGCAGCTGCCGGAACAGAAGCTGCACCGGAAGCAGATACAGCCGCACAGGAATAAGAGCGGACAATCCTCATGAAAATCAGGCTCCATGTTCGTGAACTGTTTGGGAAAAACAGCTTCGCAATTATATGATAAGAGCCCATAGAAGGGCTGCTTTTTGGCAGCCCTTCTTTCCTTGAGTTTACACACAGATACAGAAATGTGAGTATTTCGAAAAATATAATTTAATGAAAATTATATTTTTCGGAATGCTTATGCAAAAGTACAAGTTTAAGAAAGAAAAAAGAGGTGGAAAGATGAGTTTTATATCCTATTTATTGAATGGCATCAGTCTTGGAAGCGTTTATGCCATCATCGCTCTTGGATATACGATGGTGTACGGTATCGCCAAAATGCTGAATTTTGCGCATGGCGATGTCATTATGATTGGATGTTACATCGTGTTTACCATGATGACAACAATGGGATTGAATCCAATCGTCAGTATTTTGGCAGCAATTGTGGGATGCACAGTCCTCGGTGTTGTTATTGAAAAGATTGCGTACAAACCGTTAAGAAAGGCTTCTCCGCTGGCGGTTTTGATTACGGCAATTGGTGTCAGCTACTTCCTGCAGAACCTGGCGCTGATCATTTTCGGCGCGGACACCAAGTCCTTTACATCAGTAGTGAACATGGAGCCTCTGCGTCTGGCGGGCGGCAAGCTTGTGATCTCCGGTGTGACGATTGTGACAGTCATTGCCTGTATTGTGATCGTACTGGCGCTCATGACATTTATTAAGAAGACAAAAGCGGGACAGGCTATGCTGGCTGTTTCTGAAGATAAAGATGCGGCGCAGTTGATGGGCGTTAATGTGAATAAAACGATTTCTCTTACTTTTGCCATCGGTTCGGGATTGGCTGCCATCGCGGGCGTATTGTTATGTTCTGCGTATCCGACTCTGTCTCCGTATACTGGTTCCATGCCTGGCATCAAAGCGTTTACCGCAGCGGTTTTTGGCGGAATTGGTTCGGTTCCGGGCGCATTCATCGGCGGAATTCTTCTGGGAGTTATTGAGATTCTGGGAAGAGCATATGTATCTTCACAGTTGTCAGACGCCATTGTGTTCGCTGTATTAATTCTGGTTCTTCTGATTAAACCGACCGGAATTCTTGGCAAGCCAATTCATGAGAAAGTGTAGGTGCAGACGTAAGATGAAAAAGTTCAGTTTGAAGAATATGAATAAAATAACAAAGAATCATTTTATTACCTATGCCATGGTGATCATTGTATTTGCCGTGGTGCAGTTCATGGCGTCCGGCGGTATGATATCCAGTCTGATGCAGGGACTGCTGGTTCCTCTGTGTACCTATTCTATCGTTGCAGTGGGACTGAATCTCTGTGTGGGATATCTTGGCGAGCTCAGCCTCGGACACGCGGGCTTCATGTGTGTCGGCGCTTTTTCCAGTGCGTTTTTTACAAGATACATGGAAGACTCTGCTATGAATCCGAATCTCCGGTTTTTCCTGGCTCTGGTCATCGGTACTCTGGCCGCCGCTATTTTCGGCTGTCTTATCGGAATACCGGTTCTTCGTTTAAGAGGAGACTACCTGGCGATTGTAACTCTGGCGTTCGGAGAGATCATTAAAAATGTCATTAACGTTATGTATGTGGGAAGGGACGGCTCCGGACTGCACATTTCTATCAATGACAGCGCGTCATTTACACTGGACGACACCGGAGATATGATTATCGACGGAGCCATGGGAATTACGGGCACGCCCCGCCAGTCTACCTTCCTCATCGGAGTCCTCATTCTTTTGGTGAGCCTTTTTGTGGTGTTTAACCTGGTGAATTCCCGCAGCGGCCGTGCCGTTATGGCAATCAGAGATAACCGTATTGCAGCGGAATCCGTGGGTATCAATATAACCAAATATAAACTGATGGCTTTCAGTATTTCTGCGGCCATCGCCGGAGCGGGCGGAGTCCTCTATGCTCACAACCTGTCCACACTGACAGCTCTTCCGGCAAACTTCGGATATAACATGTCCATCATGATTCTTGTATTCGTGGTTCTGGGAGGAATCGGAAGCTTCCGGGGATCGATCATCGCGGCTGTTGTGCTCACGATGCTTCCGGAGGTGCTTCGTGGTCTGGCGGATTACCGTATGCTCATTTACGCTATCGTTCTTATTGCGATGATGCTGTTTAACTGGGCGCCGAAGGCGATTGAATGGAGACAGAGATTTTCTGTGAAAAAGCTCTTCCACAAACAGGCGAAGGGGGTACAATAGTCATGGCATTGCTTGAAGTAAAGAACCTGGGTATCTCCTTTGGAGGTCTCCGGGCAGTAGATAATTTTGAAGTGAATATTGAAAAAGGACAGCTGTACGGTTTGATCGGACCGAACGGTGCGGGAAAAACCACAGTATTTAATATGCTCACCGGCGTATATAAGCCGGATGACGGTCTGATTCGTCTGGACGGGCAGGATCTGATCGGTAAAAGCACCATTGAGATCAATAAGGCAGGCGTGGCCAGAACCTTTCAGAATATCCGGCTCTTCCATGCGCAGACTGTCCTTGACAACGTAAAGATTGGTCTGGCTAATCACTATAAATATTCCACCCTCACAGGGATTCTCCGGCTTCCAAAATACCGGAAGATGGAAAAGGCCATGGACGACAAAGCCATGGAACTGTTAAAAGTTTTTGAGATGGATGATAAGGCGGATTACCTGGCGTCGAATCTTCCGTACGGCGACCAGAGAAAGCTGGAGATCGCCCGTGCTCTCGCCACGGAGCCGAAACTTCTTCTGCTCGATGAACCGGCGGCCGGCATGAACCCTAACGAGACACAGGAATTGATGGATATGATTCGTTTTGTGAGAGACGAGTTTGACATGACGATACTGCTTATCGAACATGATATGAAGCTTGTCTCCGGTATTTGTGAAAAACTTACTGTGCTCAATTTCGGTCAGGTTCTGGCGCAGGGAAAAACCAGCGACGTGCTGAATAATCCGGAAGTAGTTAAGGCGTATCTGGGAGAATAGGAGGAAAGACTGTATGGCGATGCTTGAAATAAAGGACCTTGAAGTATATTATGGTGTGATTCAGGCTATCAAAGGGATTTCCTTTGAGGTCAATCAGGGAGAGGTTATCGCGCTGATCGGAGCCAACGGCGCCGGCAAGACAACCACCCTTCAGACAATCACAGGTATGCTGCAGGCTAAAAAAGGACAGATTATTTTTGAGGGAAAAGATATCACAAAGGTTCCAGGACATAAGATCGTGTCCATGGGAATGGCTCATGTGCCAGAGGGACGGAGAGTGTTTGCCGACCTGACGGTTCTTGAGAATCTGAAGCTGGGCGCATATACCAGAAAAGATAAAAATGAGGTGGAGGAGACCCTTCAGAAAGTATACCAGAGCTTCCCAAGACTGAAAGAGAGAAAGAACCAGTCGGCGGGAACTTTAAGCGGCGGAGAACAGCAGATGCTTGCCATGGGCCGGGCGCTTATGTCCAAGCCGAGAATTATTCTCATGGATGAGCCGTCCATGGGACTTTCTCCGATTTTTGTGGAAGAGATTTTTAAGATTATTCAGGAGATATCCGCGGCGGGAACAACGGTACTTCTGGTGGAACAGAACGCGAAAAAAGCGCTGTCCATTGCGGACCGGGCCTATGTCCTTGAGACTGGCAACATTGTTCTGAGCGGAGACGCCAAAGAGCTTATGAATAACGAATCCATTAAGAAAGCATATCTGGGAGAGTAGGTGATTGTATGGAACATACAGTAATTACGATTGCGAGAAGCTACGGAAGCGGCGGAAAGACCCTCGGAAAGCTTCTGGCTGATGAATTGGGAATCCACTGTTATGACAGGGAGCTTCTCCGGATGGCCTCGGAACAGAGCGGCATCAACGAGGCCTTGTTTGGCAAGGTGGACGAAAAAGTAAAGACGATGCCTTTATTCCGCATCAGTAAGAACATTTACAAAGGAGAGGTGCTGCCGCCGGACAGCGATGACTATACTTCCGACGATAATCTGTTCAACTACCAGGCAAAATGTATCAAAGAGCTGGCAAAAACAGAATCCTGTATCATTATCGGACGCTGTGCGGACTTTATCCTGAAGGATGAGCCAAATGTCATCAAACTGTTTTTCTATGCATCAAGAGAAGACTGCATTAAACGTACCATGGCGCAGAATGGCGGTACGGAGAGAGAAATAATAAAGAAAATTGAAAAAAGAGATAAGTATCGTTCTGATTATTATAAATATCACACGGGAAGAGACTGGAACGATGCGCGAAATTATGATTTCTGTCTGAATACATCCAGTACCAGTTATGATAAGTTGGTAAAGGTTGTCAAAGACTACATTGAAATCTGCAAGCACTAGAGCTGTCAATGGAGGCAAGTTCATTTTATTACGGTAAAGGAGCACATTATGGGCGGAATATTTGGAGTAGCATCAAAAGAGAGCTGTGTATTTGACCTGTTTTTCGGTATTGATTATCATTCCCATCTGGGAACCCGTCGGGGCGGCATGGCTGTGTACAGCAAAGAGAAAGGATTTGACCGTTCTATCCACAATATTGAAAATTCGCCGTTTCGGACAAAGTTCGAGCGGGATGTGGAGGAACTGTCCGGCAATCTTGGAATCGGTTGTATTTCTGATAGTGAGCCTCAGCCGCTTCTGGTTCAATCTCATCTGGGCAGTTTTGCCATCACAACGGTGGGAAAGATTAACAATCAGGAAGAACTGGTGAAAAAGGCGTTTGACAACGGACGAGCTCATTTTCTGGAGATGAGCGGCGGCGGCGTCAATGCCACTGAGCTGGTTGCCTCACTGATCAACGAAAAACAGAGTATTTCCGAGGGAATTCGTTATGCTCAGGAATCCATCGACGGCTCCATGAGTATGCTTGTAATGACGCAGCATGGTATTTTCGCTGCCAGAGATTTGCTGGGAAGAACGCCTCTGTTCATCGGGGAGAAAGAAGGCGGACACTGTATTTCCTTTGAGGATTTCGCTTACGCCAATCTGGGATATAAGACCTGTAAAGAACTGGGGCCGGGTGAGGTAGTCTTCGTCCGCCCGGACAGCGTAAAGACGGCGGTTCCTGCCGGTGACAAGATGAAAATATGTTCTTTCCTCTGGGTATATTACGGTTATCCAAACGCCACATATGAGGGCGTCAATGTGGAGACTATGCGTTACCGCTGCGGAGAACTTCTGGCAAAGAGGGATAATGTGGAGGCGGATTATGTGGCCGGCGTGCCGGATTCCGGTATCGCACACGCCGTAGGTTATGCTAACGAGTCAGGAATACCATTTGCCAGACCGTTTATCAAGTATACCCCTACATGGCCGCGATCTTTCATGCCGCAGAATCAGTCCAAACGAAATCTCATTGCCAAAATGAAGCTGATTCCGGTACATCCTCTGATCAAGGGAAAGAAGCTGCTGTTGATCGACGATTCTATCGTGAGAGGCACACAGCTTCGGGAAACCACAGAGTTTCTTTATGAGAGCGGGGTAGAAGAGGTGCATATCCGTCCGGCGTGTCCTCCTCTTTTATATGGCTGTAAATATCTGAATTTCTCCCGCTCCAAATCTGAGCTTGATCTGATTACCCGCCGGGTGATCCTGAAGCGGGAAGGAGAAGAAAAAGCAAATGATCCGGAGATTCTGGCGGAATACGCCAACCCGGATTCTGAAAAATATCAGGCTATGCTGGATGATATCTGTAAGGAGCTTAACTTTACTTCCCTCCGTTTCCACAGGCTGGACGATATGATCGAATCGATCGGTCTTCCCAAAGAATGTCTGTGTACCTACTGTTGGGATGGAAAAGAATAATATTTAGAAAATTATAAAGAAAAAGTAAGAAAATCGACATTTTCCTACAAAATTCCTCCGATGTGAAAACAAAGTTCATACGTTTGGTGCTATATTAAATACAACACTAGTGTATAACTTTTTTCACAGAAGGAGGAATTTTTTATGACTGCATATCTTGGTGAATTTTTAGGTACCATGCTCCTCGTTCTTCTTGGAGATGGCGTTTGTGCCAACGTGAACCTGAACAAATCAAATTTCAAAAATGGCGGTCTGGTAATTGTGACAATCGGATGGGGTATGGCCGTACTCCTTCCTGCAGCATGTTTCAGCAATATCTGTGCAGCATCTTATAACCCTGCTCTGACAATTGCTCTGTGTATCGGCGGTTCTCTGCCATGGTCCCAGTGTATCGGATATATTGTCGCTGAGATGCTCGGCGGTATCATCGGTGGTATCCTTGTATGGATCGCTTTCAAGCCTCAGTTTGATGCGACTGCAGACGAACCTGACACAATGCGTGGCGTCTTCTGTACAGCTCCTGGCGTAAGAAATATTCCGTACAATATCTTACAGGAAGCTTTCGCAACGTTCTGGCTGGTATTCGCTATTCTTGCATTCCCGAACTGCGGCGTTGTTGACGGCGGTGTTTCCAAATTCTTCGTATTTGCCATCATCGTTTCCTGCGGTATGTCCTTCGGCGGACTGACCGGATATGCTATGAACCCTGCCCGTGATATCGGACCTCGTATCGCTCATGCAATCCTTCCGATCAAAGGTAAAGGCGATTCTGACTGGGGATACGCGATTGTTCCTATTCTGGGACCTGTCATCGGAGCCATTGTAGCCGTATTATTATACATGGTTATTCCGTGGTAAGTATATAGCGGAAAAGGAACTGTGCTCATAAAAGTTCTATATTATAAGTTTGCCCTGAGTGGATATATATTTATCAATATACCTGCTCAGGGCAATCTTTTTATTAAAAATCAATTATTTTTGATATCTGTTTTTGATATAACAGAAATATGATATATATATTTTGCAAATGACAAAAAATGAGGTAAACTGTGTTGGTGGAGGAAAAGCTGATAGGAAGAAGGAATTCTTTTTGCAAAACAAGGAGAGGAGAGCGCAAGATGGTAAGCAGGACAAAAGAAAAACTGGCAGAAGCATTTAAAGCCGTCGTATGCAGGAAAACCTTTTCTAAAACGACGATTTCTGACATCACAACAGAATGTGGAATGACGAGGGAGAATTTTTATTATCATTTTCGCGACAAATACGACATTCTCGACTGGGTATTTCAGAATCAGCTGTTGATTCAGGACACAGAAAGTGTCCAGAAGATGACGATGGAAGAAATAACGCTGCATTTTATCCACAACATTAATAAGGATTATAAATTTTACCGGGCCATAGTAAAGGATATCGGGCCGGATCAGATCCGGAAAGAGGTATTTCCGTATATTGAGGGAACGACCCGCAAGTTTGTGGAAGATTCCATGGATAAAAATATATGGAAGATGAGGGAAGAAAAAGAACATTTTGCCGTTGAATATTTCACCGACGCCTTCATTTCATTTATCACCAATTATCTGCTGGGACACAAAGAGATGGACGAAAAAATGATGGTTACGAACTTTCACTTTCTTTATACGCAGTTTTTTGGATAATGCATTTCCCTCTGGGAGCCGCCCGTTTTCCCCCCCGGAATCGCCTGGTTTCCCCCGAAAGCAGCTTGTTTCTTAATGGCGGCTTGTGGGAAGAGCCATCTGGTGTCACTGGTCGTGTCCCTCGAGGAGAAGATCGACAAACTTCCGGGCCGCGATGCTCAGGGTGTGGGAGCCGTTTTGGATCAGGCAAATCTCCCTGAGAGGAATGTCTTCGTGCAATGGGATCTCTACGATTTCTTTTTCGTTGAGATGGCGTCGAACCAGTTCTTCCGGATAGAAACCGATGCCCAGATTATGCTGGATCATCGGGAGTATCTGATCTGTGGTGGCGGCCACCATATCCGGCTGAAAAGAAAGATTATGTTTCATGAAGAACTCCTGGTGCTGATGTCTCGTGCTGGTTTCATGGCTCAGAGAAATAAAAGGAAGGTGAGAAATTTCAGCGATAGAATGTTTCCTCTCAGATAAATATGCGTATTTATTGCCTCCGATCAATATTTCACGAAATGAAGAGAGTGAGATTTTGGTCAGGGGCTGTTTTATTTTTAAAGGAGTGGTCACAACAGAAAAATCCACGAGATCGTTTTTCAGCGCGCCAGCCGCTTCCGGAGCAGAATAATTCAAAATCTGCAGACGAATCTTCGGATGGCGGATACGGAATTCTTCCAGTTTATCAAGGAGGAGCAAATGCAGGGCAATCTCGGTGGCACCGACAGTGATAAGACCCTCCTCCATATTTTTCTCTTTTTTTATCTGGTTTTCTCCGGCGAGAATCTGTTTATAGCCGGTAGCAACATAATGAAACAGTTTTTCGCCTTCGGGAGTCAGTGATACCCCGCGATTGGAGCGTACAAACAACCGGCAGTCCAGTTCATTTTCCAGATTATTCATGCAGCGGGTGATGTTCGGCTGGCTGTTGTCCAGAAGCTCCGCGGCTTTTGTAAAGCTCCTGCACTGGGCCACGTAATAAAAGATGCGATAATAATCTAATATAACCATAAAACTCCTCCTGATTATAATAAAATAGAATAACAACGATATCATATATATATTTTACATATTGCATTTCGGAAAGTATAATACAGTTGTTTCAAGAAAACAAGGTTTTTGGTTCCTGAAAATTATATAACAGGAAACGCAAAAAAAGAAAGGGGATTTTATCATGTTGATGAAAAAAATATTTTTAGCATTTGGAATAACTGCAATGACATTTTCTGCATGTCTGGGAAATATGACCATGGTACAGGCAGCTTCTTTGAGCGGAACGCAGGGTGAGCCTTCTCAGGCAGAACAAAGAGCGATGTTATCAGAATCTAATTTCTTTTCTCCGGGACGTTTGGGCCAGGCTGCAACTCTGTATGGAACAGGTGATAAATCAAAAAAGGCAGCCATTTTTTCCCCGGGAAAGTTTGGGATAATCAACTGTAAAGATAAAAATATGTGGAGTGAGAATAAAAATAAAAAAATCACATGGCTTTCTCCAGGACAGTTTGGAGAAAAGGAGTCTTATTTATATTGCTGGAAAGAAAAGTGACCGCTTCTTTTAAATATAGAAGCGGATGCATAAAATTTAGTAAATCCTCCAATACTGAAAGCGGGAAAAATTTACATCGTTTCAGTATAGGAGGATTTTTTATGGTAAAATGTTATGGAAAAGAACGATTTGTGATTGAAGAAGTTCATGGCCTGGAGGTGCTTGATTCCCGTGGAAATCCCACCGTGGAGGTTACCGTCCGGTTGAAAAGCGGAGCCATCGGGAAAGCTATAGTGCCGTCCGGAGCTTCCACGGGACGTTATGAGGCGGTTGAACTTCGGGACGAGGAAAAGCGATTTGGGGGGAAAGGAGTGGAGCGTGCGGTCACCAACGTAAACACACGAATCAACGATCGTCTCTGTGGCTGCGACGCTTTAAATCAGCGGGAAATTGACAGGATTTTAATTGAGGCTGACGGCACGGAAAATAAGGGGAAATATGGCGCCAATGCTATCCTTGGCGTATCGCTTGCCACGGCTAAGGCGGCGGCAGACGCCCTGGGAATCCCGCTGTACCGCTATATCGGAGGAGTCAATGGAAAAACTTTGCCGGTACCTATGATGAATGTCATCAACGGCGGCGCCCATGCCAAAAACTCCATTGATTTTCAGGAATTTATGATCATGCCGGTGGGGGCGGAGAGCTTCTCCGAAGGGATTCAGATGTGCGCGGAAATATATCAGCAGCTGAAAAAGACTCTCCATGAAAAAGGGCTGTCCACAGGAGTGGGTGATGAGGGTGGCTTTGCCCCTGACCTGGAATCAGCGGAAGCGGCTCTGGATATTCTTGTGCAGGCTACGGAAGGGGCAGGCTATAAAACGGGAGAAGATATCTGTTTTGCCATGGATGCGGCAGCGTCTGAGTTGTACGATGAGAATGCGAAGCGTTATTATTTCCCTGGAGAAAGCCGCATGAAAGAAAAAGAAATATATCGTAACGCGGAGGAGATGGTACAGTATTATGAAGCCCTTGTGGAACGTTATCCGATCATCTCCATTGAGGACGGGCTGGGAGAAGAAGATTATGCCGGCTGGAAAGTGCTTACCTACCGTCTGGGCGAGAAAATCCAGCTGGTGGGAGATGATCTTTTTGTGACAAACACAAAAAGGCTTCAGGAAGGCATTGAGAAAGGTATCGCCAATTCCATTCTCATCAAACCGAATCAGATCGGAACGCTCTCAGAGACACTGGATGCTATTTTGATGGCACAGAAAGCAGGCTATACCACTGTGATCTCTCACAGGAGCGGGGAGACGGAGGATACGACCATTGCGGATATCGCAGTGGCAGTCAACGCCGGGCAGATCAAAACCGGCGCTCCGTGCCGTGCGGAACGGACGTCCAAATATAATCAGCTTCTTCGCATTGAGGAGGAGATGGGAAGTACCGCGTCTTTTAAAGAAAAATAAATAGGACCAAGTGAGTAAGCATCTGCGTACTGGCGCGGCAGCCGGGCTGCCGCGCCAGTACTTTTTGCCCTTATGCAGAATAACTGACAAAATATCAGTGTAATGGGAGATCACAGCGGAATTTTTATTTTTCTTGACATTTCTACAGATGTAGAATATAATTTCTACAAACGTAGAAAAGAAGCCGAGAGGAGGAGATGCGATGAAAAAAATGAAACGACTGCCGGAGAGTGAGTTCGCTATCATGAAGCTGGTCTGGGGTACAGAGCCTCCGGTATCACGCCACGATATAGAGAGTGCGATGGAGGGAAGCCGGCATCTGGCTTCCACCACAATCCTCACTCTGTTGACAAGACTTTGCGACAAAGGATTTCTTGCTGTGGAAAAGAGAGGCAGAGTGAACTATTATTCTCCGCTGATCACCGAGCGGGAGTATCTGGCGTCAGCGAGCCGGACGATTCTTGATAAGCTCTACGGTGGTTCTCTTGCCAGTTTTGCGATGGCTCTCTGTGACAGCGGGATAAAAAAAGAGGAGATTGAGGAACTGAAAGACATGCTGGAGCGAGGTGATCTGTAATGATGATGAGGATAGTGTGGGCGATTTTTCTGACCATGGTTGTCAGTGTGGCTTTTGGCGTGGTCTGGAGGAAAGAGCAGAAAGTGTCGGAGGGGAAAGCGGACGAGAAAAACAGTCAGATATGGGTGTCGCCTCTGGTGCTTCCATTTTTGCTGGTGCTGGTGCTGATACTATGTATTTTTCAGGTTGGCTGGCGGGAGGGAATGCATTTGTTTTTCTGTCAGGCTGCTGACGTGTTCCTTTTTTTGAGCGTCTATTTCATCATCCTGCTTATCCTGCTTCCTTTGCTGCGGAGGCGAATCAGTGCCAGAGCCTGTGCGACCTTGTGGCTTGTTCCTGCGTTTTTGTTTTACCAGGCGTATGGACTCTACAACAATATAATTATCCCGTACCGCACCATTTATGTTCCGCTCCGGGTACTTCAGGCAGGAATTGTTATTTGGGCAGCGGGTTTTGTGGTCGTAATGATATATCAGATCATATCTCATCAGCTGCTCCGGCGGCATCTTTTGAAAAACAGCAGAGAGGTAGAAGACGCAGTGGTGCTGGAAGTATGGGAAGAAGAAAAACAGAGACTCTGTTATGAAGATCCGGTGCGGCTTCTTTATTGCAGCGCTATCTCCACGCCGCTGTCCATGGGGATATGGGGCAGTTTGACGCTGCTGCCGGAGCGGATGTACACAAAAAAAGAATTATCGTTTATTTTCCGTCATGAGCTCCATCATATGAAGCGCCGGGATGTGCAGACGAAGATTTTTTTAGGTTTTTGTAAAGCTCTTTGCTGGTGTAATCCTCTCATATGGATTGCTGTGAAAAAGGCCAGCGACGATCTGGAACTTTCCTGCGATGAAATTGTTCTGGCGGGCAGCGGGGAGAAAGACAGGGGCGAATATGCGGAGCTTTTGCTGCAGACGGCGGGGCGTTCCGGAGGTTATACCACATGCCTGTCAGCCGCCGCCAGTACTCTCCGGTATCGGATGAGATCAGTGCTTCATCCACGGAAAAAATTTGCGGGCGTTGCGGTATTGGCAGTGATCATGTTTGCAAGCTGTCTCTGCTATGGAAGTCTGGTACTGACCAGCGGGAGGAAACCGGCAGGAAAGGTTCTGCAGGAATATGGCGTGACGGCGGAAGATATTTCCCATGTTTCCGGCAGATTCACAGAATCCGGTGACGGTGACGGCAGATGCGGTGAGGAACTGTTTGCGTACCTGTCTTCCATAAATGTGGAGCGGATCTACAGCGCCAGAGATTTTTACGATGTTGGAAGAAATGGGATTTCTTTATATTCCGATAAAAAAGAAATTGATATCAAGATGGACGATTCTCTGCTGCTTATAAACGATTTTGAGAAAAACCGGGAGGAAGCCTATCAGATCCGGTCGGGCGTTGACTGGCAATATATAGGGCGGCTCATGGAAGATCATTCATGATTTTCTGCCGATGAAACAATTAATTTTCTATAGTTTTGCAATTAACCTCTTTACTTCTTTCAAAATGTATTCTAATATAAGTACATATATTGTCTGAAAACAGGAGGAAGAAAATGAAACGATATATTGTAATGATACTGGCTGCATTGATGGCAGTTTCCATAATAGGATGCGGACAGTCCGGAGATCTGTTTCCGGAAAGTACTGCCGGTGATACCGCGCAGACGGAGCCGGTGGATGAGGCGGGCATGAAGGTGGGATATCTTCTGCCATCGGGAACGGATACCACAGATACGGATTCCCGCATTGAAGGAATCCGGCAGATGCAGTATGAGACAGGACTCAAGGACAGTCAGGTGTTTATCCGGACGGATGTGTCACGGGACGACTGCGCATCCCGGATTGAAGAACTGGTGCAGGAGGGCTGTAATATTATTTTTGCCTGCGATGACCGGTATGAGAATACGGTGCTTGACGCGGCGCAGCAGTATCCGGATGTACAGTTCTGCCAGGAGGGCGGAACCAAGGCGAAGAAGAGCGGCCTGGATAATATGCATACCTATTATGTCCGTCTGTATGAGGCATATTATGCTGCCGGCGTGATTTCCGGCATGAAGCTGAACGAGTTTTTAAACAGCGGCAGGATCACAAGTTCCGAATGTATCATCGGTTTTGTGGCCAATGAGGATTCTCCGGAGGTTACAAGCTGTATTAACGCTTTTTACATGGGCGTCGGAGAGGTCTGCTCTCAGGCATCCATGATGGTTCGGTATACAGATGGAGGCGGTGACTATGACGCGGATGCGGAGGCTGCACGTCAGCTTCTGGAAGCAGGAGCATCTGTTATGTCACAGTTCACGTCGACAACGGGCGTTGCCACTATCTGCGCGGAGAATGATATTCCAATCGTGGGCAACGCGGTTAATATTATTGATGTGGCTCCGAGCGAAGCGCTTACATCCGCTGTGGCAGACTGGAGCGTTTATTATACGTATGCGGTCAACAGTGTGCTGGAAGGAAAAGCCATTGACGTTGACTGGTGCGGCGGGTATGATGACGGTTCCGTGATTTTATCTCAGCTCAATGATACTCACATACCGGACGGCGGTACAGACAGGCTGATCGAAGTGGAGAAGTCTTTACGGGACGGCGATGCCAAAGTATTTGATATAGAGAAGTTTACAGTGAACGGAGAATCTCTGGCAACTCTGGCAGAGGAAGATGAAGATTATCAGAAATATGCGAAAAGTATCCGGAATGGCGAGTATCAGGAATCTTTAAAACGTTCAGCGCCATCCATGGACTTTTTCGTAGACGGTGTGGAAGAGAGTACCTATGATTATTTAGGTGATTCGGAAGATACTGAAGAGGCTGCAGAGAGCAGCACAGATACAGGGGAAGAATAGAGACACGGGCGAAACATTAGATTTTTCACTTGTATTGCGGGAAAGAATATGGTATCATGATACAAGTTGTGTGTGATGACAGGAGGTGAAGAAGTTGATAAGAACAGCATTTACAATTGTTTTCATCTTAATATGTATTGCGTTGATCGTAGTAGTATTGATGCAGGAAGGTAAGTCAGCCGGACTTGGGGCATTGACCGGACAGGCAGACTCTTACGTGAGAAAGAATCACGGACGTACGAGAGAGGGTAGACTGGAGAGAGCGACAGTAATCCTCGGCGTTCTGTTTTTCGTTATTGCCATCGGTCTTGAATTGAAGTTTTTTCAATAGATAGACGACCACAGATAAATGATCACAGTATGTGAAGTTGAAGCACCCCTTTTGCCAGACAGACTCTGTTCGGCGGAAGGGGATTTTTATATTATGGGAAACTGACATATAATTAATTAAGAATTACCGGCGCGTATCAATGTGTCATGTGGATGAAGTTTGCCGGTACAAAACAGGAGATTACTATAAAATATGGATGACAGAAGATTATTCGAACAGAGAAAAGAAAGTATCCGGAACATGATCTATGATGAAGAGTACATCCCTTTAAAGTTTAAGGAGATGGCCTATCTCATGAATGTTCCGCACAAAGAGAAGGAAAAGCTGAAAGAAGTGCTGGATGCGCTTCTGGCGGACGGCAGCGTGGAACTTACCGCCCGGGGCAAATATGTGAAGGCGGAAAATGAGAATCTCACCGGTGTGTTCACCGCCCATCCGCGGGGATTCGGCTTTGTGAGCGTTGAAGGAGAACCGGAGGATATCTTCATCCCTGCTCCTTATGTGAACGGCGCCTTTCACAAAGATGTGGTGCGGGTAAAGATTTCCAGAGAAAGCCACGGGGAAGGCAGGAGAAAAGAGGGCGTGGTGCTCAAAATTCTGGAGCGGGGGACAAAGACCCTGGTGGGAACCTTCATGAAGAGCAAGTCCTTCGGTTTTGTCCGTCCGGACGATACCCATTACGGACAGGATGTGTTCATCTCCAAAAAGAACTGCGGTGCCGCCATGAACAACGACAAAGTGGTAGTGGAAATGTTAAGCTACGGCAGCCGGGATAAAAAGCCGGAAGGACGCGTTGTGGAGATCATCGGAAACACCGACGATCCTTCCACGGATATCACGGCCATCGTCAGAGCCTTCGGGATTCCCGATACATTTCCTGGCGAGGTGATGCGGGAAGCCAGAGCAGTCCCGGAGGAGGTCAGCGTTCCAAAGGGAGAGAACAGGACGGATTACCGTGAGCTGCTCACCGTGACCATCGACGGCGAGGACGCCAAAGATCTGGATGACGCCATCACCTTAAGCAGGCTGGACGACGGCTATGAACTGGGCGTGCACATCGCCGATGTGAGCCATTATGTCATGGAAGGCTCGCCTCTCGACAGGGAGGCTCTGGAGAGAGGAACCAGCGTCTACCTGTGCGATCGGGTGATTCCTATGCTTCCGCGGGAGCTGTCCAACGGCATCTGCTCTCTGAATGCGGGAGTGGACCGCCTTGCTTTGAGCTGCGTGATGCAGATCGACGGGAAGGGAAACGTCACCGGGCATAAGATTGTGGAGTCCATCATCCGGGTGGACAGGCGTATGAGCTACAACGGCGTGAAGGCAATCCTTGCAGGCGAGGAACATCCGGAAGGAGATAGGGAGGATATCCGGGAAATGTGCTTTCTCATGAAGGAAGCGGCAGCCATCCTGAAGGAGAAGAGAAGAAAACGTGGATCCATTGATTTTGATTTTCCGGAATCAAAGATTGTTCTCGATAAAGAAGGCTACCCGACGGATATTCACCCGTATGAGAGAAATGTGGCCACGGACATCATTGAAGATTTCATGCTCCTTGCCAATGAGACGGTGGCGGAAGATTATTTCTGGCAGGAGCTGCCGTTTGTATACCGGACCCATGAGGAGCCGGACCCGGATAAGATTGCGAAGCTGGATACATTTATCCGGAATTTTGGTTTCTATATGAAGACGGGGCGGGAACATTTCCATCCGAAGGAGATTCAGAAGCTGCTTTTTGCCCTGGAAGGAGAGCCGGAGGAGGCGCTGATCAGCCGCCTGGCTCTGCGTTCCATGAAGCAGGCAAGATACACAACCCTCAATGTGGGACATTTCGGCCTTTCCACTCAGTATTATACACATTTTACTTCACCGATCCGCCGCTATCCGGACCTCCAGATTCACAGAATCATCAAGGAGAACATCCACGGACGGCTGAACAGGAAACGGGTGGAGCATTATGAAAACATTCTCCCGTCGGTGGCGGAACAGAGCTCCAGGCGGGAACGCCGGGCTCAGGACGCCGAGCGGGAAGTGGAGAAACTGAAGAAAGTAGAATACATGCAGAAGTTCATCGGCGATGCCTTTGACGGCGTCATCTCCGGCGTCACGGCAAAAGGGTTCTTTGTGGAGCTGGATAACACAGTGGAAGGTATGGTTTCCATCCAGACCCTGTTGGACGATTATTACTTCTTTGACGAACAGCAGTACCGGCTGGAAGGCAAACGTACCGGGCGTGTCTTTACTCTCGGGCAGAAAATACGGGTGGTGGCGGAAGCGGCCAATAAAACTATGAAAACGGTTGATTTTGTTCTGGAGGAATTCTCCTCTGCCGCCGGCTGGGACGTTCACGGAGAGCGGTACGGCGCGCCAGAGTCCGGAGACGTGGATGATGAACCGGAAGAAATCTGGTTTGACGGCACGGAAGAAGACTGGTATTCTGATGAGGAGGAAGAATGGATTCAGAGCAAGGAAGATATCGCCAAAAATGACTGGATTGACGACGACGAGGCCGACCGGCTCTTAAAACTTTACGCCAGGAAAGATGTTCGGGATATCTGAATGATCCGATGACAAAAATGGAAATAAAAAAGGAGAAAAACAGTGGCAAAATCAGAAAATATCCGCCTGATTGCGAATAACAAGAAGGCATATCATGATTATTTCATAGACGAAAAATATGAGGCGGGCATCGCTCTCCACGGAACGGAGGTGAAATCTCTCCGCATGGGCAAATGCAGCATCAAGGAATCATTTATTACCATACACCGCGGAGAGGTGCTCATCCAGCACATGCATATCAGTCCCTACGAGAAAGGAAACATTTTCAACAAAGATCCTCTGCGCACAAGAAAGCTCCTGCTCCACAAGGCGGAGATCCGCAAACTGGAAAACCAGGTCAAAATGAAGGGCTATACCATTATGCCGCTGAAGGTTTACCTGAAAGGGAGTCTTGTAAAGGTGGAGATCGGCCTGGCCCGGGGCAAGAAGCTTTATGACAAACGGCAGGATATTGCCAAAAAGGACGCTCAGCGCGAGGCGCAGAGAGACTTCAAGATCCGGAATCTGGGCTAGACTGTCGTCCGGAGCCTGGCAGCGGCATCGTGGCATATGGCGGCAGTGAACATGCGGCAGCGCAGACCAGAAAAGGCTTGACAAATAATTTCTATTCAGTATAATAAGTATACTACGGTTCAAATCATGACCGTGCAGCGGCAGTACAACAGCATAGCCAGCGTGGCGTCATGCCGCAGCAGTTAAGGGCTTGTACTGGTTTCGACGGGGGCTTTGAACGTGGGGCAGCCATCCGTGGTCCGGGACCACGTTAAAACTCGGAATTAAATATAAACGCTGAAGATAATAATTTAGCATACGCTGCCTAAGTTGCAGCTGTCGGCCTCAGCATACCCACAGGCTGAGAGTCCGGCACCGATTATGTGGGACACTCGTATCCGTAAGCTTTGCCGGGTATGAAGTAATATGAAGCTACTGAAGTCAGGAGTTTGTCTTTAGACGCCTGACGGAGGGAATGTTAAAATAAAGACTGTGATGGGAGATACCGTGCGGAATAGGTTTTCGGACAGGGGTTCGATTCCCCTCAGGTCCATAAGAAAAAGAGACATGGATGTTTTACTTTGTTGGGTAAGATGTCCATGTCTTTTCTTTTGAAAAAATTATATGAGAAATTAAAATACTTGAGGTATATGTCGGTGTCAGAACAAAACAGGGTGTGGTATAACAAAAATATATGTTATACATGATGCGTATTTTTCACCGCCTTAATGGATGAAAATGCTATAATAAAAAACATGTAATAAAAATAACATTTTTTATACAAGAATGTTATAAAAAGATGTTTATGTCTGCTGTAAAAAAGAATGATTTTTTTCAAAAAATGTTGAAAAAAATAAAAAATTATTGTATGATAAGAAACGTGATATATATTCGAAAGGATATAGAAAATTAATAGTAAATATTATTTAATGAGTTATATTATGTAATATTTATTCAGACGCAGAGTCCGGAGCTATACAAGGGACATGCAATAAATGTACGGGCAGATAAGACTATATCAAATGACAACAGGAGAGAATGCAGATGATAACGATTTATTCCTTATTTTGGTCTATTATTAATTGCTGCCTGATGGCATTTATTATTTTCTTTCTAAGAACAAGAACTATGCTGATATCCAAATACGGTACGTCAGTGATTGGATTTTTGACGGTTTGCTGTATTGTCAGGATTCTGCTTCCGGTGGAATTCCCAAAGCACCAGTACATATTGGCAGATAATTTTCTGTATTCATGGATCGTGAAGCATTTCAAGTTCGTTTTGCATCCGGATTTCCGTGATAATTTGCTGGCAGTTCTGATCGTGATATGGATATGCGGAAGTGTGTTCAGTATCCTTCGTCTGATGAAAAAGTCGAGGGAAGTGCAGAAAGTAATACGCGCCAACGCCTGTACGGACAATCCGAGAGCAGCACAGATACTCGCCTCTATTGATGAAGAGTGTCCGCTGGACGTCCGTGTTTGTTCCGGGATTTCAGTTCCGGTGCTTGCCGGATATTTTCATCCAGCCATCTATTTTCCGGACTATCCGTACTCCGATGAAGAAATGAGATATGTGATTCTTCATGAATACACCCATTGGAAACGCCATGATATCTGGAAGAAGCTGCTCATGAACGTTATCTGTGTACTGATCTGGTGGAACCCGGCTGTCTATGTAATCCGGAAAGAAGTCACACAGCTGATTGAGTTTCGCTGTGACAAGACATTGTCCAAAGATTTCAGTGAAGAAGAGATACTCGATTATCTGGATATACTGCTGACCAGCTTCGAGCGGGCACAGAATCCACTCATCAAAACGAATCTCTACACCATAGAGTTTGTGAATACTTCCAAACAGTACACCATACGGCAGAGATTCGACCTGCTGCTTCAACGGTACACGGTCACTCGCCGCAGGTGGCTGATGCAGACATTGATTGTACTGCTGGGTCTGGGATGGATGTTCTGTTCGTATTATTTTATTTGGCAGACGAAGTATGCTGCGCCAGAAAATGCGTTATTGAAGGAAGACGTGCAATCAGAATCTGTCGTAGATATTGCTGGGGAACAAAATGCTTACTTGAAAGAGCAGGAAAATGGTTCATATATTTTTTATTATGATAACCAGAATGGATTCTCTATGGAAGTGTCTGAAGAAGATGTGGAAGCGGGATTGTACGATTTTTACCCTATTGTGGAATATGATGAAGAAAATAAAAATGTTTTTAAAAAGTTTTTTATAATAATTAAGGAAAATATTGAAAATATATTTTCAGATAAGGAGGAATAATTATGAAGTTAATGAAGAGATTAGCAATCGGTGTGATGGCAGCAACCATGGCATTCTCAGCAATGCCGGCAGCAATACCGGCGATGATTCGGATGCCAGTAGCAGTGGAAGCAGCAGAGATTGAACCACGTGCTGACGTTATTTACTGGATGTTTCGTACATTAAGTGATGGAACTGTTCAGAAACGTCGCTGGAATGAAACCAGAGGATATTGGGTAGATCCTCACTGGATCGATGTAAACTAATCGAGCAAAAAGAATGAAGGGGAAAGAGCTGTTATAAAACACACTGCAAAACAGGAAAAGTGTATTTATGTCAAATGATACATCGTATTCTGTACAGTATAGTTTATATAACAGCTCTTTCTTTTTGATTTGTTTGGTTAAATGACAATTCTGTATTATGGTTTCTCTGATGGTTTTTCTGAAAGGGAGCCCCGTTCTTCTCTATCAACCAAAAGCAAAACAAGTATTGAAAGACAAATAGCGCCGTCTCCTTCCCACCTCGAAACTTTTCGTAAGAAAAAATAACGTTGACAAATCCCGCAGCCATGTATAATAATAAAAAACAAACCCCATGATTTTGTTTATCAGATGTGGAAAGACTCCCGTTTTTATAGACGGTGAAAATAATTAAGCTACATCGGTGGCGGAAGCTGATTCCTGATCTTATAAACGCTCCGCAAGGATGTGCAGGGATTCGGATTGGAAGATGTCAGCTGTCGCTGACACGAATCCCGCGCCAAGATTCGCGGGCGGGTCTTGAATTGTGTGTGTTGGTTTTAGAAAGGAAGATATTATGGTAATTATTAAGATAACGAACGCTAATTTTGATAAAGAAGTATTACAGTCGGACAAGCCGGTGCTCATTGATTTCTGGGCGTCCTGGTGCGGACCTTGTCAGATGCTGTCTCCGATTATTGAGGAGGTGGCCGCTGAGGTCAGCGATGTGAAGATTGGTAAGATCAATGTGGACGAGGAGCCGCAGCTGGCGGCTCAGTTCGGAGTGATGAGCATTCCGACGCTGGTTGTGATGAATCAGAGCAAGGTTGTGAATCAGTCCGTGGGCTACATTGGCAAAGAAGAAGTTCTGGCGCTGATCGGCAAATGATGAGCGCGTGGCCGGTGCATCTTTATATTATGAGAACTGATGCTCTGGATGATCCGCGGGAGCACGCGGAGTGGGAGCAGGAGCTGCCGGAAGGCAGATGGCAGAAGGCGGTTCTTCCCATACAGATACAGGACAGGAAAAACAGTGCCGGGGCAGGCTGGCTGCTCCGGTATGTGTTTGAGAGGGAAGGGGTGCCTTTTTCGGAGGCGGCGGTGACATGCGGGCCGCATGGAAAGCCCTGTCACGAGAAGCTGCATTTTAATCTCTCTCATTCCGGGAAGTATGTGATCTGCGCTGTGGGGCAGCGGGAGATCGGCTGCGATATCCAGAAGATAAAGCCCTGCAGGGAGAAGATGGTGCGCCGGTTTTTCTCAGACGAGGAGCAGGAATACATTTTATCTGCCGAAGGGCAGGAGAGAGATCTCAGGTTTATTATGCTCTGGAGCAGGAAGGAAAGTCTGCTGAAGCGAACAGGGGAAGGTCTTACGAGAGAGCTTCCGGAGATATCCTGTCTGTCCGGCGGCTGCTTTTATGAGAAGCAGATGGAAGATTATGTGATCTGCGTCTGCTGCGGGGAACCGGCGGACGATAGTGGAGAGAAGTTCTGCGGGATTGCCTCTGAAAATGTTTTGACGGAGTACGTGCGTCCGTCTCAGTGCCTGCGTCTGGCGGAAGCAGATTGACAATTGTTGGGGAATGCAATATAATTTTGGTGTATTTGCAGGTTGTTGTTCCGCTTAAGGACATAAGTGTTTGGGGACAGAAAACAGCTGGAAATACAGTTGCAAAGGAAACAGTTGTCAGGAGGACAGGGAATTGGAACAGTCAAAGATTGATGCCATGATGGATGGCAGAACTCTTACAAAAGAAAATATTTTAAATATGTATCAAATGGTCCGGAGTGCTTCGGATGCGGAGGAGAAAAAGAATGTGATGAAGCATTCCGTTTTTTTTGTGGGACAGCTTCCGCTGAAGGAGAATCATGTGGTAGATGTGGAGAAGACGGAACGGCTTGTGAATATCACAGTGCCGCTTGATGAGCTTGAGACATATATGCAGTATCTGCTGGAAGGTCTGGCGACTCAGACTCTGCTGTTAAAGAAGGAGAACGGGGAATACGCGGTGAACACCAAGTATGAGAATACGGTGGTGAAAGCGCGTAAGATTGCCAGAGCTTATCAGATGGAACAGGAGAAGGCCAGGGAGGAGTCCCTGCCGAAGGCGAAGAAAATGTACCAGATGGGAACGAAGTATTATCATTCCGGACAGTACACGGAGGCGGCCGCCTGTTTCATGAATGCGGTGGAGATGGCGGATTACCGGATGGCGTGCTACAGCCTTGCCATGATGTATATGGAAGGAAAGGGTGTGGACGCTTCTTTGAGCGAGGCGCTCTATTATGCCCGCAAGGCTATTGTGCAGGGCGGTGTTATAGCGGAACCGCTGGAGAAAGAGATTCTGGAGAGGATGAATCAATAATAATTCTGCGGCGGGGCAGAAAAGAGGATGGAAAAGAAAGGAATTGGAAAAATGAGAAAGAAAGTATTGGCAGCCAGTCTGGCACTGGCTCTTGCAGCAGCAATGATAGGAGGCTGTGGAAACAGCAGGGATAACGATACAGCTCCGGAGGCTACCACCACGGAGAGTCAGGCGCAGACAACAGCCACAGTGGATTACAGCCAGGGACTCAATGAGGATGGCACACTGGCAGGAAACGACGGCAATTATGTGACTCTGTGCGATTATTCAGCCATTGAGATTCCGGAGAGTGAGATCACAGTGGAGGACAGCGAGGTAGATACGGAAGTGGATTCTCTCATGGCGAATTTTCAGACAGAGAATCAGATAAAAGACAGAGCAGTCAAAGACGGCGATGTGGTAAATATTGATTATGTGGGAACGATAGACGGCAAAGAATTTGACGGCGGCAGCGCAGAAGGAGCTAATCTGACCATCGGTTCCGGTTCTTTTATTGATAATTTTGAAGATCAGCTGATCGGACATAAGCCGGGTGAAGAAGTGCAGGTGAAAGTGACCTTCCCGGATGATTATTCTTCAGAAGATGTGGCCGGAAAGGACGCGGTATTTGCCACAACCATCAATTATATCAGTGAGACGGTCACTCCGGATCTGACAGATGATTTTGTCAAGGAGAATCTGCAGGAGGCGTATGGTTACACATCTGTAGATGACATGAGAAAGAAGATTCGCCAGAATCTTGAAAATAATAATAAGTATAATTATGTCTGGACTTATATGATGGATAATTCAACTTTTGAAGAGATTCCTAAAGAACTGGTGGAGCCGCAGCTCAACGTTATGATTGACGGTCTGGAAGCCAGCCTGTCTCTGCAGGGCGCGACTCTGGAGGATTACCTTACCAGCAGCGGCTATGAAGATGAGGAAGAGCTCCGGGATGCTTATTATGCGGATTGCGAGAATATGGTAAAGACGTATCTGATCGCGGATAAAGTGGCGAAGGAACAGAATCTGCAGGCAACCGACGAGGAAGTGACATCATATTTCAAAGAGTTTTACAACACGGATAATTATGATAGTTATGTAGATTATTATACACGCCCATATATCAACCGCACGGTGTTAAACAATATGGTTACAGAGAATCTGGCAGATATGGCGCAGGTGAAATAACATTTCATCAGAATAACAGCGGATGGGGAGGAAGGACTTCCGCAGCCGCCGCGCAGATATAAATGTTTTATAACAGATGAAGAAAAGGGAGGTCCTGATGAAAGATTTAAAAAGCTTAAACCGGGTATTGTTAAAACTGAGCGGAGAAGCGCTGGCCGGAGACAAGAAAACTGGTTTTGACGAGGCGACTGTTCTCGACGTGGCAAGACAGGTGAAGCAGGTGGTGGATTCCGGAATTCAGGTTGCCATTGTGATCGGAGGCGGCAATTTCTGGAGAGGAAGAACCAGCGAGAATATGGACCGCACGAAGGCGGATCAGATCGGCATGCTGGCCACTGTCATGAACTGCATTTATGTGTCGGATATGTTCCGTCATGCAGGTATGAAAACAAAGGTTTACACACCGTTTGCCTGCGGCGCTTTTACAGAGCTGTTTTCTAAAGACGACGCAGTGGCGGAGCTTGAGAGAGGAACCGTTACATTTTTTGCCGGAGGAACCGGACATCCGTATTTCTCCACAGATACGGCGACGGCGCTCAGGGCCATTGAGATTGAGGCGGACGCTATTCTGCTTGCAAAAGCCATCGACGGAGTGTATGACAGCGATCCGAAGGTGAATCCGGATGCGGTGAAGTATGATGAGATTTCCCTGGACGAAGTTCTGGCTAAGAAGCTGGGCGTTATCGACCTTACGGCGACCATCATGTGTCTGGAAAATAAAATGCCTCTGGTAATCTTCGGGCTCAATGAAAAGGACAGTATCGCTGCGACCATGGACGGCAGATTCAACGGAACTTACGTGACGGTTTAGGTGTTTTTCAGACCGGAATCAAAGAGTATTACGGCAGGGTAGCCGGGACGTCACAGCCGGGACGTCTGACTGGAAAAACATTGACAAAATTGTACGATTGATGTAAATTATGTGTATATTCGGAGTCACATTTTTCGATGAGAAAAATAGTGGCGCAGAGATTGAAAACAGGATGCAGGAGGTTACATTATGATAGAAAAATATACCGAGAAAATGCAGAAGTCCGTGGATAACCTGGAGAGCGAATATAATTCAATCCGGGCGGGAAGAGCGAACCCGCATGTTCTCGACAGAATTAAGGTAGATTATTACGGAACACCTACTCCTCTTCAGCAGGTAGGCAACATCACAGTGCCGGAACCGCGTATCATTTGTATCCAGCCGTGGGAGACTTCTCTTCTTAAGCCTATTGAGAAGGCAATCCAGCAGTCTGACGTGGGTATTCATCCGACCAACGATGGCAAGATGATTCGTCTGATCTTCCCTGAGCTTACGGAAGAACACAGAAAAGAGCTGGTCAAAGATGTGAAGAAAAAGGCAGAGGGCGCTAAAGTAGCCATCCGTAACATCAGAAGAGACGCCAATGATTTTCTGAAGAAGGCAAACAAGAACGGGGATATTACCGAAGATGAACTGAAGACAGAGCAGAACAAGGTTCAGAAAGAAACAGATAAGTATATTAAAGTGGTTGACGAAGCCATGGATAAGAAGTCACAGGAGATTCTGACAGTATAAAGGTTATCTGCTGCAATCCTTGTTTTGGGCATGTGGATGGAGAATATTTTCGAAAACCAGGCAGCCGGGATGACTGGCTTCCTGGTTTTTCTTGTGAACATGAAAAAAGATGACCGGAGGGAAAATTATGGAAAAGGAACTGAATGGAAAGCTGTGTCAGATCCCGGAACATGTGGCGATCATTCTGGATGGAAACGGCCGCTGGGCCAGGAAGCGCCTGATGCCGAGAAATATGGGACATTCTCAGGGAGCCAAGGTGGTGGAGCAGATATGTGAGGACGCCTGGGATCTGGGGATCAAATATCTGACAGTTTATGCGTTCTCCACAGAGAACTGGAACCGTCCGCAGAAAGAAGTAAATGCGCTGATGAAGCTGCTGCGGAGGTATCTCGTAGACTGTATCGAGCGGACCTCAAAAAATAATATGCGTGTCCGGGTCATTGGAGAGAAATCAAGGCTCGCTGACGATATCCGGGAAGCCATTGATGAATTGGAGAGAGTATCGGCCGGCAACACAGGGCTGAATTTTACCATTGCCCTCAATTATGGCAGCCGGGATGAGATGGTGCGCGCCATGCGCCACATGGCGGCGGACTGTTGCGATGGCATCCGGAAGTCGGAGGAGATAACAGAGGAAGTATTTTCCTCGTATCTTGATACGAGAGAACTTCCGGATCCGGATTTGATGATCCGGACCAGCGGCGAGCAGCGGCTGTCCAACTGGATGCTGTGGCAGCTTGCCTATACCGAATTTTATTTTACCGATGTGCTCTGGCCGGATTTCAATAAAAAGGAATTAATACGTGCCATCGAGTATTATAATACAAGGGAGAGAAGATTCGGAGGTATCTGAGGGAGAGGAGATTTATGTTTAAGCAAAGGTTGATCAGCGGGATCATTCTCGTCATCATCGCATTTGTCACCCTGTATTTCGGAGGAATGCTGACATTGCTTGTGACGGCGGGAATTTCCCTCATTGGAATGTACGAGCTGCTTCATGTGATAAAAATTGAGAAGTCAGCCCTGGCTGTAATAGCATACTCGGGAGCTGTTTTGTATTATGTACTGGTGCTGCTGAATCTGAATCAGTATGATATACCTCTGATGCTTCTGATACTTGTGATGCTGTTTGTCGTTTATGTATTTACGTTTCCTAAATATGAGATATCCGGTGTGGCTATCGCATTTTTTTCAATTTTTTATGTTACAGTCATGCTGTCCTGCATATACAAGGTGCGTGTTCTGGAGAACGGCGCCTATATGGTGGTTCTCATATTCTTAAGCGCCTGGGGCAACGATACCCTGGCTTACTGTGCCGGACGGCTGTTTGGCAAACATAAGATGTCTCCGGTGCTCAGTCCGAAAAAGACTATCGAAGGCGCGGTGGGCGGTGTCATTGGCGCCGGGGTGCTGGGCTTTTTGTATGGTCTCATTGCGGAGAATTTTATTACGGAAGATTACGCGCTGGCGCCGGCGTTCGCTCTCGTATGCGCGATGGGAGGGCTCATCAGCATTGTGGGAGATCTGGGAGCCTCAGCCATAAAAAGAAATTATGAGATCAAAGATTACAGCAATCTGATTCCGGGACATGGAGGTATTCTGGACCGGTTTGACAGCATTATATTTACAGCGCCGATTATTTATTATTTACTGACTTTGGTGGTGGATTTTCAATGAAAAAGATAGCGATACTTGGCTCCACAGGCTCCATCGGGACGCAGACCCTGGAGGTTGTGAGGGAACATAAGGATGAACTGTGTGTCACGGCTCTTGCCGCCGGGCGCAATAAAGAAAAACTGAAGGAACAGATCGCGGAGTTCCATCCGTCTCTTGTCAGTCTTTCTGACGAGAAGCTGGCGCTGGAACTGGAGCGTGAACTGGCGGGAAGCGGCGTCACTGTGCTTCACGGCATGGAAGGTCTTGTGGCTGTGGCAGGACAGGAAGAAAGCGATGTGGTCGTCACCGCCGTGGTCGGCATGATGGGGATTCTTCCGACCATGGAAGCAATCCGCAAGGGAAAAGACATTGCTCTTGCCAACAAGGAGACGCTGGTCACGGCCGGACATCTGATCATACCGATGGCAGAGGAATACGGCGTGTCCATTCTGCCGGTGGACAGCGAACATTCGGCCATATTCCAGTGCCTGCATTCCGCCCGCAGACAGGACGTGGATAAGATTCTCCTGACGGCGTCCGGCGGCCCGTTCCGCGGAAAGACGCTGGAGGATCTTGAGAAGGTGACGCTGGAGGACGCTCTCCGGCATCCGAACTGGTCCATGGGACAGAAGATCACTATCGATTCGTCCACCATGGTCAACAAGGGACTGGAAGTGATGGAGGCCCGCTGGCTTTTCGATGTGGATTATGATCAGATCGAAGTGGTGGTGCAGCCGCAGAGCATCATTCATTCCATGGTGCAGTTCGTGGACGGCGCCATTCTGGCACAGCTTGGCACGCCGGATATGAAGGTGCCTATCGAGTACGCCCTTTTTTATCCGGAGCGAAGACATCTTTCCGGCGAACGGCTGGATTTCGGAACCTTAAAGAGTATTACCTTTGAGAAGCCGGACTACGAGGTGTTCCGGGGCCTTTCCCTGGCTCTTGATGCGGGAAAGGCAGGAGGAACCATGCCGACAGTTTTCAATGCTGCCAATGAGAAAGCGGTGGCGAAGTTTTTGAAGAGAGAGATCGGATATCTGGAGATTATCCGTCTGATAGAGAAATGTATGAACGCACATCAGATAAAGGAGAATCCGTCGCTGGAAGAGATTCTTGCCACGGAACAGTGGGTATACTCTTTTATCGGATAGGAGACAACAAATCTATGACTGGAATAAAAATTGTGTGAAAGCAGGCGCAGACCTGTGTAGAAGAATTAGAAAGACGAGGATGAAGCATGTTAAGCATTATTCTGGCAATACTTATTTTCAGCCTGATCGTTATCATACATGAGCTGGGGCATTTTCTTCTGGCAAAGAAAAACGGCATCTGTGTGGAAGAATTTGCCATTGGAATCGGACCGACCCTTTTCGGCATTCAGAAAGGGGAGACAAAATATTCCATCAAATGTCTTCCTTTCGGAGGATGCTGTGTGATGCTGGGTGAGGACGGGGAGAACAACGACCCGAGAGCTTTCGGAAACAAGTCCGCCCTCGCCCGGTTTTCCGTGATTTTTGCTGGTCCGTTTTTTAATTTTATTCTGGCCTTCGTGTTGGCTTTGTTTGTGGTAGGCTTCGGCGGAGCGGACCCGGCGGTGGTCGGCAATGTGGAGCCGGGCAGTGCGGCTTACGAGGCGGGACTGCAGGAAGGAGACCGGATCGTGCGTCTCGACGGCTCCCGCATTTACAACTTCCGGGAAATCAGTCTGTATAATTTCATGCATACAGACACGCCGGAGGTGGACGTCACCTATGAAAGAGACGGTGTGAGGAACACCGTTACAGTGAACAGACATGAAGAGAACGGTTCCTATCTTCTTGGCGTTACCATGACCGATGATACAGATGTGGGACTGCTTGGAACATTAAAGTACAGTCTTCTGGAAGTGCGCTATCAGATCAAGTCCACTTTTTTAAGTCTGAAGTATCTGGTGAGCGGCAGAGCGTCCGTAAACGATATGTCAGGGCCGGTGGGTATCGTCAATATGATTGGGGATACCTACGAACAGTCTATTGTCTACGGCATAGGCACAGCGGCTCTGAGCCTTACAAGCTTTGCGATTCTGTTAAGCGCCAACCTGGGCGTTATGAACCTGCTGCCGATACCGGCTCTGGACGGCGGGCGGCTGTTGTTCATTATCGTTGAGATCATCCGGCGTAAGAAGATTGACCCGGAAAAAGAAGGAATGGTGAATTTTGCCGGCCTGGTCATTCTGCTGGCCTTTATGGTTTTTGTTATGGCAAATGACATCAGAAATATCTTTATGACATAAGACTTTGGCGAACAAAGTGGAAAACAAGACTGCTGCAGAAAAAGAACGGGAAGAAAACCGGAGATTTTGTGCGGCAGTCTTTTGTTCCTTTGGGATGATAAAAAAGTATGCAGAAGGAAAAGGAGAAGAAAATGTATCGAGAACACACAAAAGTAATTAAAATCGGCGATCGTGTCATCGGCGGAGGCAACCCAATACTGATTCAGTCCATGACCAACACAAAGACAGAAGATGTGGAAGCCACAGTGGAGCAGATTCACGCGCTGGAGAAGGCGGGATGTGAGATTGTCCGCTCTACGGTGCCTACACTGGAAGCGGCAAAGGCACTGGGAGAGATCAGGAAACGGATTCATATTCCGATTGTGGCGGATATTCATTTTGATTACCGGATGGCAATCGCAGCTATGGAAAACGGAGCGGATAAGATCCGCATCAATCCGGGCAACATCGGTTCTGCCGAGAAGGTGCAGGCTGTGGTGGACAAAGCGAAAGAATTTGGCGTGCCGATCCGCGTTGGCGTCAACAGCGGTTCTCTGGAGAAAAATCTCATCGAAAAATACGGTAAAGTGACAGCGGAAGGACTGGTGGAGAGCGCCCTGGATAAGGTTAAGATGATTGAGGATATGGGCTATGATAACCTGGTGGTGAGCATTAAGTCGTCTGATGTGCTTATGTGCGTCCGTGCTCATGAGCTTCTTGCGCCGCAGTGTCCGTATCCGCTCCACGTGGGCATCACGGAAGCAGGAACGGTATACTCCGGCAACATTAAGTCGGCCATCGGGCTGGGAATCATTCTCCATCAGGGCATTGGCGATACCATCCGGGTATCATTGACCGGCGATCCGGTTAATGAGATTGCCTCGGCTAAGCAGATCCTCCGGACGCTGGGGCTTCGGCAGGGAGGCATCGAGGTGGTTTCCTGCCCGACCTGCGGCAGAACGAATATTGATCTGATTTCTCTGGCAGGCGAGGTGGAGAAGATGGTGACAGAATTTGACCATCTGAATATCAAGGTGGCCGTCATGGGATGCGTGGTCAACGGGCCGGGAGAGGCGAGAGAGGCGGATATCGGCATCGCCGGAGGCGTGGGAGAAGGTCTACTTATCAAAAAAGGAGAGATCATCCGGAAGGTTCCGGAGGAGGAGCTTCTGTCCACCCTGCGGGAGGAGCTTGCAAACTGGAAGTAAGAGCAGGAGGAAAGCATGTCTCTTAGAATCATTGCGGGAAGCAGCGGACAGGGAAAGACCCGGCTTGTGTTAGAGGAAGCCATCCGTCTGTCCGAGGAGAATCCAAAACAGAATTGTTATATCATCGTTCCGGAGCAGTTCAGTCTGGAAATGCAGCGAAAGCTGGTGGAGAGCCACCCGAAGCACGGATATTTCAACATTGATGTGCTGAGCTTTTACCGGCTTGCCTACCGGGTATTTGATGAGTGCGGGTTTCAGCCCAAAGACATCCTGGAAGATCTGGGCGTATCTCTCATTCTGCGCAGAATCCTCGCAGAGCACGAGGAGGAATTTCCTTTTTTCAAAAGAAATATCCGGAAGGCCGGATTTGTGGACGAGCTGAAATCTATATTGATAGAGTGTATCGGCTACGGCGTCACCTGGGAACAGATGCAGGGACTTGACGGGACACTATCCGAATATCCGGGGCTGGAAGCCAAGTGCAGGGAACTGGGCAAGATTTTTGAATACTTCGATCAGGAGATATCCAGCCGTTTCATGGTGGCGGAGCAGATTCTTGATGTGCTGAGCGAGCTGGCGCCGTTCTCCGCTATGCTTCGGGAAGGCGTGTTTTATCTGGATGGTTTTACCGGTTTTACGCCGGTGCAGATGAAGTTTCTGCGGGAGCTGCTGAAGATCTGTCTGCAGGTCAATGTGTCCATTACCATGGATGCGCCGCCCTTTAGCAAGGGTCCGGGGATGCGCCCGGGCAATGCGAATGGAAAAGCGGCGTTTTCAGGTCAGGCTGCCAAAAGCCCGGGCAGCGCATCCGGCAGCGAGCTGTTCCATTTCAGCGAAAAGACCGTGCAGGCGTTAGCCAGACTCTGTCAGGAGGCCGGCACCGAGATGGAGGAGCCGGTCTGGCTGCATCAGGAGAGACCGCCGAGGTTTCAGAATGATGAACTGACATTTCTTGAGAAATATTTATTCCGTTCCCGGAGGAAACATTATGAGAAAGAGGTGTCTCACATTCATCTGACGGCATGCCGCAATCCGGACGGGGAGGCGGAGTATATTCTCCATCAGATTGAGCGGATGGTGAGAAGAGAAGGATACCGCTACCGGGATTTTGCTGTTTTGACGGGAAATGTGGATGAGTACGCCTCGTCCTTTCGGAGAAAGGCGGATATCCTGCAGATCCCTTTGTTTGAAGATACCAAGAGAAGGGTGTCCTATCATTCCGGCGTGGAGACGCTGCGGGCGCTTCTTCATCTGGCAGTGACGGATTATTCCTATGAGAGCGTGTTCCGGTATCTGAAATCCGGCATGTCTGATTTCACCGACGAGGAGACGGATACTCTGGAAAACTATGTGATCTGGGCGGGTATCCGGGGCTATTCCATGTGGAAAAAGCCTTTTACAAGGCGGATGAGCCGGATAGAGGAGAGCCGGGCGCAGCGGCTGCAGGCGCTTCGGGAGAAGCTTCTCTTTGAGACTGCGGAATGTACGCAGATGCTTCGGGAGAAGCAGAGCAGTGTACGGGAGAAAATGGAGGCACTCTATAACGCCATGTGCCGTCTCAGATATGACGGAAAGTTAGAGGCCCTGGCGGAGCTTGCCGGACAGGAGGGCGAGTATGTCCGCGAAAAAGAATACCGGCAGCTTTTTCAGCTGATCCTTAATCTGCTGGATAAGATCGTGGGGATTTTCGGTGAGGAGACAATGCCGGTGGAGGAGCTGGCACAGATTATGGACGCGGGTCTTGACGCCCTGGAGATTGGCGCGCCGCCGTTGTCTGCGGACGCTTTGATTCTCGGGGATTTGAAGAGAACCAGACTGCCGGATGTGAAGGTTCTGTTTATCGCCGGCATGAATGACGGTAATATCCCGCCGTCCCTGGAAGATAAAGGGATGATCAGTGACGATGAGAAACAGATTCTGGAGGAAGAGGGGATTCATCTGTCTTTATGTCTGGATGAGCAGTCCATGGAAGATGATCTGTACATCTACCTTGCCCTGTCCAGACCGGAGCGGGAGCTGTATTTTACCTATGCCGCCCAGGACAACGGCGGAGCTGCCAAGAGCCCGTCACCGCTTTTAAAAGAGTGTCTCCGGCTGTTTCCGCAGTTAAAAGAGAGAAGTTATCCGGGAGAAGAGCCGCGGTACTATTTTAACGAGGAAGACAGCAGGGAGCTTCTCATTGACGGTCTGCACGCCGTAAAAAACGGACAGGAGACGACGGTTCCGTTTCGTCTGCTGCTGCGGTACTGGTATGAAGATGAGCGCCTTCGGGAAAAGCTTTTGGCTCTCTGGTCGCAGAAGGACAGAGCAGATGCAGGAAAGACGCTGCCAAGAAAACTGATGGAGGAAATTTTTGGCAGGGAATTAAAGGGAAGCGTCACCCGGCTGGAACGGTTTGCGGCGTGTCCGTATCAATACTATTGCATTTACGGACTGGAGCTTCGGGAACGGGAAGAATATACTGTGCGGCCGGTGGATCTTGGGAATCTATTTCATCGTGCGCTGGAGTTTTTTTCACGGCGGCTGAAACAGTCCGATTATCACTGGAAAGACATTCCGGAACCGGTGGCGGATGAATGGATCATGGCTGCGGTGGAGAACGCCGCAGGAGAGGACGCCGGGGATGTGCTGCAGAGTTCTGCCAGAAATCAGTACAAAGTCCGCGTGGTGGAACGAATCCTGAAGAGGACGGTTCGGGTGCTGAAAATGCATCTGGAACACAGTCAGATGGAGCCGGACCGGTTTGAACTGCATTTCGGACGGACGGACAAGCTGGCGGCGGTACATTTGCCCTTAAAAGACGGAAACCGGATGCAGCTGGAAGGCTACATTGACCGGGTGGACGTCTGTGAGGAGGAGGATCGGGTTCTCCTGCGGATCATTGATTATAAGTCCGGCATCGAGAACTTTGATCTGGGCGACCTGTATCACGGCCTTCAGATGCAGCTGGTCATCTACATGAACGTGGCCTCGGAGATCTATCAGAACGATACGGGAAAGGAAGCAGTTCCGGCGGGAATGTTCTATTATAATCTGAAGGATCCTATCTTAAGGGCGGACAGCGCCGATGCGGAAACTGCCGCAAAGAGTTTTCGGATGTCCGGCTACGCCAACGGGGACGCGGATATTTTAAATAAACTGGAAGAGGGGCGGGAGAACTTTGTGTCGGCGTCCATACGTCTGACCAAAAAAGGAACGCCTTATAAAAACGCGGCGGTTCTCTCCACAGATGATTTTCATACTATTGGCCGCTATATGCGGCGCAAGATCACGGAGATGGGCGAAGCCATCTATGACGGAAAGATTCCGGTCAGCCCCTACAAGAACGAAAAAGGGACGGCCTGTGATTTTTGTCCGTACAATTCCGTGTGCGGCTTTGACGCCCGGATGGAAGGCCATTCATATCGGGATTTTAAAAAGCAGTCTGCGGAAGAAGCGCTTGACGCTATACGGAAAGACATGGCAGAGCATATGCCGGAAAGCGACGGAAGGCAGGTGGACTAGATGAATTTTACAAGAGAACAGGAACAGGCTGTCCGGCTGAGAAATTGTGATATTCTGGTATCCGCCGGAGCCGGAGCCGGAAAGACAAGGGTTCTTGTCAACCGGATGGCGGAAATGATTCTTGACGAAAAGCATCCGCTGTCCGTGGATGGCTTTCTGGTGATGACCTTTACCAACGCGGCGGCAGAAGAAATGAGAGAGAGGATCACGGCGGAACTGGACGCCCGGCTGGAAAAGGAGCCGGAGAACCGCAGGCTGCGGCGGCAGATCCGGATGATGAAGCATGCGGATATTTCCACGGTTCACAGCTTCTGCAATCGTCTGATACGGACACATTTCAACGAGGCAGGTATCGATCCCTCTTTCCGGATCGGTGAGGAAGGAGAGCTGTTTCTGCTGCGCCAGAAAGCTATGGAAGATGTGCTGGAGGAGGCCTACGGCAGTGAAAGAGAATCTTTTCACCGGTTTGTGGAGGCGTATTCCCCGGGCAAAAACGACCGGATGATCGAGACTCTCATCGAAGAATTTTACCGGTTTTCCCGGGGGTTCCCGGACAGGGAGCAGTGGCTTTTGCAGGTGCGAAAAGAGAGCGGTCTGCTGGAGTCGACAGACACTATCGGGGATAGTCGTGCGATCCGAAGCCTCGCCGCAAAGGCGCGGGGACAGCTTGCGGAACTTTCCGACCGCATTGCCGAAGGCAGGAAGCTGTTTCAGGGCGTTCCGGAGCCGGAACGTTTTTTTGAGCTGCTGCAAAAAGACGAGGAAATGGTGAGTCATCTGCTGTTGGCGCAGCAGTTCGATGATTTCTGCGCCCGGTTTGACGGAATGACCATACCGGACCTTCCGAGGGCCAATAAAAAGGAGAAAGAGTGGCCGTATCTGGAAGAGATCAAAGCGCTCCATAAGGATGTTCGGGAAGAGCTGCAGCAGATGAAGGAAGCGTATTTTCTCTGGAAGACGGAAGAGCTCTGCCGGGAAAACCGGGAGCTTCGTCCGTTTCTGGAAGAACTGATTACATTGTCGGCGCGATATGAAGAACTTTATTTTCAGTCCAAGAAAGAAAAAAATGTTTTTGACTTTGACGATCTGGAACATATCGCGCTCTCGTTACTGGTAGAATCCTATGATGAAAATGGATGCCCGGCGCCATCCGCCGTGGCGGAGGAACTGTCCAGAAAATACAAGGCAGTTTTTGTGGACGAATACCAGGACACCAACCTGGTGCAGGAGACCATCTTAAATGCCATCTGCCGGGAAGGACAGAACCACCTGTTTGTGGTGGGAGACGTGAAGCAGAGCATTTACCGGTTCCGTCAGGCGAGACCGGATTTGTTTTTGTCCCGCTATGACAGTTATCGGGGAGAAGAAAAAGAGGCTTGCGCCGGGCAGGAGAACTGCTTCGGCGGAACAAGCGGCGTGCGCATCGAACTGCGGGATAACTTCCGGAGTGTGCCGGGTGTGCTGTCTTTTTCCAATCAGGTGTTTGAGAACCTGATGGACAGACAGTTCGGCGGTGTGGACTACACATCTGAGATTGCTCTGAGGCCCGGAAAGGGCGGTCCCATGGAAAAGGAAACAGAGCAGTCGGAGATGCTTCTTCTGGTGGAAGACGAGGAGAAAGAGAATCTGGCGGTGGAAGTCAATTCCGTGGAGGCGGAGACGGCCATGATCGCCCGGAGGATCCGGGAGCTTCTGGAGGAAGGCTATACATTTAAGGATATGGTTATCCTGCTGCGTTCCGGCGCGGGAAGGGCGGAAGTCATGGCGGAGCTGCTGAGTCATGCGGGGATTCCGGCGGTCTGCGAGAGCAAAACCGGATATTTCCAGAGCAGAGAGGTGCAGCTTGTTCTTAATTATCTGGCCATTGTGGATAATGTATATCAGGATATTCCCATGGCGTCGGTGCTGCTGTCGTCCATGGGCGGCCTGACCGAGGAGGAGCTGGCAAGACTCCGGGTGTTGACGCAGATTCCGTCCCGGCAGGAGTATGCGCTGTATGATCTGATAGAAATATATCTGGCGGAGGGGGAAGATGAAGAACTTCGGGATAAACTGTCCCGGTTCACGAAGCAGCTCCTTTATTTCCGCAGAAAGAAAAAGGAGATGCCTCTCCATGAGCTTTTGTGGGAAATATACAGAAAGACCGGTGTTTTTTATCAGATGCAGATGCTTCCGGAAGGCGAGACCCGGAAGGAGAATCTGCTGATGCTGCTGCAGAAGGCGGAGGACTATGAGAAAACTGTATTTAAGGGACTGTTTTATTTTCTGCGCTATATGGAGCAGCTGCGCACCTATGAGGTGGAGCTTGGAAGCGCGTCCCTGAAAGAGGACAACAGCGATCAGGTGCGGATTATGACCATTCACAAAAGCAAGGGTCTGGAATTCCCGGTTGTTTTTGTAAGCGGTCTGTCCCGGCGTTTTAATCTCATGGACGGCAATCGTCCGGTGCTCTTTCATCCGGAAATGGGAATCGGTCTGGAATATGTGGATCTTAATGCCCGGGTCCATCACGCTTCTCTCATGAAAAAAGCCATCCGGGAGCAGATGAAGAAAGAGACACTGGAGGAGGAACTGCGGATTCTGTATGTGGCCATGACCCGGGCACAGCGGAAGCTGATCCTGACAGGAATCGCCAAAGCGGACAAAATAGAGGAAGCGGAGAACGCACAGTCCCGTCGTCCGCTTCTGTCTCAGGAGAAAAAACTGGCGGCCAAAAGCTTCATGGACTGGCTGCTGCCGCTCCTTCCACAGCTGCCTGTGAAGAAGGTACATTTCCATGAGCTGGAAGGAGAGTTTTTCCGAGAGGAACAAAAGAAGACGGCGGTTTCTCTGGAAGAGTACATGAATCAGGAGGAAATGCAGGGAGATATTTCTCCGGTGAAACAGGCATTTTCTTTCGTGTATCCATACCGGGAGGCAGCCGGATGGAAACGGAAATACGCGGTTTCCGAATTAAAACGATTATCTATGACGCCGCTTTCAGACGGAGAAGCGACGGAAGAGGACATAGCGCTGCTGCCGGAAGAACTGCCGGCATTGAGAGAATCCGGCATACCTGTGGTGAACGGACAGAAGGAGAACAGGGTTACGGAAAGTGATTCCGAAGAAACTCCGAAGCCCCGCTTCCTGTCAGAAGAGCAAAAAGAAGTTTCCGGCGCCGCCCGCGGAACCATCGTCCATAAAATCATGGAGCTGCTTCCGTTTGGGGAGATTCAGACAAAAAAAGATCTGTTTGAAGCTTTGCAGCGCATCGAAGAGTCTTATGCAGACTGCGCCCGAATCTCCATGAAGGCGGTGTACCGGGGGACGGAGCAGTTTCTGTTTTCGGAAGTCGGGGAGATGATACGGAAGATGGACCGGGAAGGAAGACTGCGCCGGGAGCTGCCATTTACCGTTGGGATTTCATCTGCGTTGTTTTATCCTGGGACCGGAGGTTCCCCGGCACAGGCTGTTTCCGGCTCTGATGCTGTCAGAAAAGAAGAACTGATCGTGGTACAGGGAGTCATAGATGCCTGCGGAGAAGATGAGGAGGGACTGTGGCTTTTTGATTATAAAACGGATTACGTTTCGGAGGGAGAGGAGAGTCTTCTTCTTGACCGATATAAGATGCAGATGTTATATTATAAGACAGCCCTTGAGCAGCTTCTGGATAAAAAGGTGATGCACAGCTATATTTATTCCTTTTCATTGGGAAAATATCTGGAGATCTGCTGGCAGGAGCATGCGGGTGAGGAATAAGAAAACGCGCGGGCAGAAGAGTGGAACGGATTCGTACCGTGAAACGCGCAGCAAAAAGATACGAAAGCAGGAGGGAAAGTATGAGAAAAATTTTTAAATATCTTACACATCGTATGGCTATCGTGTCTCTGTTGATATTGCTGCAGATTGTATGGATCGCATTGCTGTTTATCCGTTTTACTTCCTACAGCCAGATGATCTCCATTGCGTTTCGTGTGCTCAGCATGCTTGTGGTCCTGTATATTATACGGCGCAACGATAATCCGGCCGTCAAGCTGGCCTGGATCGTGGTGATATTAATGTTTCCGATTTTCGGCGGCCTGTTGTATCTTTTTATCGGAGGAAAGAAACCTATCCGGAACATGCGCAGAAAGATGGAGTCTACGCTTCAGGAAAGCGCCGGATATCTGGTTTTTGACCCGAAGATACAGGAAGAGCTGAACGAAGAAGACACCGTGGCGGCGGGACAGGTGTATTACCTGGAGAACCGGTCGGGATTTCCGGCATGCAGAGATTCGGAGATCACGTATTATCCCACCGGTGAAGAGTGCTTTGAGGCTATGCTTGAAGACTTGAAAAAGGCAAAGAGATATATTTTTCTGGAATATTTTATTATCGAAGAAGGAATCATGTGGAATTCCATATTGAAGATTCTGGAAGAAAAGGTAAAAGAGGGTGTGGACGTCCGGGTAATGTACGATGATGTGGGAAGTATTTTTGTCCTTCCTGCTCACTATGACAGGACGCTGCGGGAAAAAGGAATCAAATGTGTGGTCTTTAACCGTTATGTTCCTGTGTTGTCCACGGTATTTAATAACCGCGATCACCGGAAGATTCTCGTTATCGACGACCAGGCGGCTTACACGGGCGGCATTAATTTTGCCGATGAATATATCAACGAGAAGCAGAGATTTGGATATTGGAAAGATAATGGCGTGCGGCTTTCCGGCAAGGCGGTTCACAGTATGACCATGATGTTTCTTCAGATGTGGAATACATTTGCTGCTGACAAAATTGACTATAATCGTTTCCTCTATAATAAAGAAGCGTATACGAGTCACCTGAAAACGGATGCGCCGGGGATCATTCTGCCCTATTCCGATCATCCCCTGGATGCGGAGTGTGTGGGAGAGAGTGTATATCTGAATCTTATTAATAATGCTGTTCATTATATTTATTTTTTCACCCCGTATCTGATTATTGATAATGAACTGATCACAGCGCTGATTCTGGCGGCGAAGAGAGGGGTGGATGTGAGGATTATTACCCCGGGTATCCCGGACAAAAAGATGGTGTTTCTTGCGACGCAGTCCTATTATCAGCAGCTGGTGGAGGGCGGCGTACTCATTTTTCAGTTCCGTCCGGGTTTTGTCCACAGCAAGGTGGCGGTCTGTGATGACAAGTTCGCCACGGTGGGAACTATTAATCTTGATTACCGCAGTCTGTATTTCCACTTTGAAAACGGGATTTATCTCTATAAATGTCCCGCAGTGATGGATATTAAGAATGATATTCTTCGCACGCTGGAAGACTGTACAAATATCACGGCGGAACTGTGCCGGAAAAATATGTTTTTCCAGCTGGTGCAGGGAATCCTGCGAATTTTTGCGCCGCTGTTGTAAAGGGGAAATCATATGAAAACCTATGAGAATTTTGCCAGAGTATATGATGAGCTGATGGACAATGTCCCTTATGAGGAATGGGCAGATTTTCTTCAGACAAAACTGGAAGGATATGGGATCACGGACGGGCTGATGCTGGATCTGGCCTGCGGCACCGGAAAGCTTACGACTCTCATGGCGCAGCGGGGCTTCGACATGATCGGCGTGGATTCCTCGGTGGATATGCTCCAGATCGCCAGGGAGAGAGCCTGCGGGAAAGTGGAGAGCTGCCTGTATCTGCTGCAGGATATGAGAGAATTTGAACTTTACGGAACTGTCCGGGCTGTGATCTCTGTCTGTGACAGTATCAATTATGTAACAGAGGAAGAGGAGCTTGCGCAGGTATTTGCCCTGGTCAATAATTATCTCGATCCGGGCGGCGTCTTTCTCTTTGATTTTAATACGGAGCATAAATACCGGGATCTGATGGGAGAGAGCGTCATCGCTGAGGATCGGGATGACGTGAGTTTTATCTGGTATAACGAGTATGACGAAGAGGAGCATCTCAATTATATCGACTTAAGTGTATTTGTGCAGGAACAGGGAGATTTGTTCCGTAAGTTTCAGGAGCAGCACGTGCAGAAAGGCTATACACTGGACAGAATGAAAAAACTGCTGGATCAGGCAGGACTCACCTTCCTGGAAGCATGGGATGGATACACAGCGGAACCTGCCCGTGAGGACAGCGAGAGGATTGTGATCGCCGCCAGGGAGCGGGGAAAGAAAGTTGAGGCTTTGGCCAAATAAACAAATGAACCGCCGGCAGAGGCGATCAGAAGGAGGAAGCAGAAATGGAAGATTATATTATAAGAGGAATGGCGGCAAACCACCAGGTACGTTTTTTTGCCGCTTATTCTAAAAATCTGGTGGAGGAAGCAAGAAAACATCACGATACAAGCCCGGTGGCAACAGCGGCGCTGGGACGTCTGCTGACAGCGGGCGCCATGATGGGAACCATGTGCAAAAATGACAGTGATGTGATCACTATTCAGATAAAATGCAGCGGGCCGATCGGCGGTCTTGTAGTGACGGCCGACGCCAAAGCCAATGTAAAAGGATATGTTTATAATAAAGATGTGATGCTGCCGCCAAGCAAGGCGGGCAAACTTGATGTGGGAAAGGCACTGGATCTGGGAGTGCTTACCGTCATAAAGGATCTGGGATTAAAGGAACCGTATTCGGGACAGACCCATCTGGTTTCCGGCGAGATCGCAGAAGATCTGACCTATTATTTTGCTACATCCGAGCAGATTCCGACCTCTGTGGCGCTGGGCGTTCTCATGAATAAGGATAATACCGTGCGTCAGGCCGGTGGATTTATCATTCAGATGATGCCGTTTGCGGAGGAAGAAGTGATCGCTGCTCTTGAAGATCGTTTGAAAGATTTTTCGTCGGTGACTACCCATCTGGATGCGGGAGAGACGCCGGAGGATATGATGAAAAAACTGTTCGAAGGTTTTGACATGGAAGTGGAGGACCGGATTCCGACACAGTTTTATTGTAACTGCTCAAAAGAGAGAGTTTCAAAAGCGGTCATCAGTGTGGGAAAAAAGGATTTGCAGGAAATGATTGATGAAGGAAAACCTATTGAGGTAAATTGTCATTTCTGTAATTCTCATTACACATTTACTGTGGAAGAGATGAAAGAAATGTTGAAGGCTGCAAAATAAATTTTGCAGCCTCAAAAGATTACTCAGCAGTCTCAGCATTGTGGAACTTGATCGGAATATAACCGCGGCGCACCTTGGAAGACGCCTTTGCAGGTTTTTCTTCTTTGACAGGAGGTACGTCGTCCTCTCCCTCGAAATCTTCATCGATGAAATCAAGGTCAGCGTCTTCATCAAACAAGTCTTCTTCCGCATAATCTTCGAAAAGATTCTTTACAAACCGGAGAAGAAGATACATGCCGGCGAAGATGCCTATCACAGCGGCTGCAGCAAAAATAAGTTTAGATTTTTTCATGGTAACATCCTTCCTGTAACGTAAAGTCAGAAACTTTACTTACGATTTAGTATTGCCTGTTCTCTATATTCTAATACTTTTTTAAGAGAAAATCAATCACAGGGAAGAATATGATAACAAGAGATGTTATGGCGGAACTGTTACCGAATCGGAGAGACAAAATTAAAATCAAAAACAGAAAGAAATACCGTAAAGTATTTTGGAGGGAAAAAAATGAGCTATGCAGATACCCTGTTTATTGCCATGTGTAAAGATATCATAGAAAACGGATACAGTACCGAGGGGGAAAAAGTGCGTCCGAAATGGGAGGACGGTTCGTATGCCTACACTCTGAAGAGATTTGGAATCATCAACCGCTATGATCTGTCAAAAGAGTTTCCGGCCATTACCCTGCGTAAAACCTACATCCGTTCTGCCATTGATGAGATCTTATGGATCTGGCAGAAAAAATCCAACAATGTTCACGATCTCAACAGCCACATCTGGGATTCCTGGGCGGATGAGGACGGCTCCATTGGTAAGGCTTACGGCTATCAGCTGGGCGTGAAGCATCAGTATAAAGAAGGAGAGATGGATCAGGTGGACCGGGTGCTTTTTGACCTGAAAAATAATCCGTACAGCCGCCGTATCATGACAAACATCTATGTGCACGCCGATCTCCACGAGATGAACCTTTATCCGTGTGCATACAGTATGACGTTCAACGTGACGGGCAACAAGCTGAATGCCATTTTAAATCAGCGTTCCCAGGATGTGCTCACCGCAGGAAACTGGAACGTGGTGCAGTATGCGGCGCTTCTTATGATGATCAGCCAGGTCAGCGGATTTGAGCCGGGAGAGCTGGTGCATGTGATTGCGGACGCCCACATTTACGACCGGCATATCCCGATCATCAAAGAACTGATCACAAGACCGACCTACGATGCGCCGAAGGTGACGCTCAATCCGAATGTGAAGAACTTCTATGATTTTACGGTGGATGATTTTATCATCGAAGATTACGAGGCGGGGCCTCAGGTGAAAAATATACCGGTGGCTATTTAAGAAAATGAGGAGGAGTATATCATGCATATAATCGTAGCGGCAGATAAGAACTGGGCCATTGGAAGAAACAATGAGCTGCTGGTCCGCATTTCCAATGATATGAAGAACTTCCGCCGTCTGACGGAAGGAAATGTGGTGGTCATGGGGAGAAAGACACTGGAGAGCTTTCCGGGAGGAAAACCTCTGCCAAACCGCGTCAACATCGTACTGACCCGCCAGCAGAACTATGACGGAAAAGGCGCAGTAGTGGTGCACAGTGAAGAGGAACTGCGGGAAGAATTGAAAAAATATACCGAAGAGATTTTTATTATCGGCGGGGAGAGCATTTACCGGATGATGATTCCATACTGTGAGGACGCCTATGTGACCCGCCTGGATTACGGTTATGAGGCGGATACCTGGATGCCGGATCTCGATAAGGAAGAAGGCTGGGAGCTGGCGGAGACCGGGGAAGAACAGACTTATTTTGATCTGATTTATTATTTTACAGTCTATAAAAATACCGCATGCAAAGAATTTTAGGAATGAAGGAAAGAGAAAATGAGTACAAGAACGAAAGAAGAGCTTTCCGGTGTTTCCCTTCTGGGCAATCAGGGTACGAAGTACCCGCAGGATTACGCCCCGGAGGTGCTGGAAACCTTTATCAATAAACATCAGGACCACGATTATTTTGTAAAATTTAACTGTCCGGAGTTCACCAGTCTCTGTCCGATGACGGGACAGCCGGATTTTGCCACCATTTATATCTCTTATGTGCCGGATGTGCGCATGGTGGAGAGTAAATCTCTGAAGCTGTATCTGTTCAGCTTCCGCAATCACGGGGATTTTCACGAGGACTGTGTGAATATCATCATGAAGGATCTGATTCGTGTGATGGATCCGAAGTATATCGAGGTGTGGGGCAAGTTCACGCCGCGGGGAGGAATCTCCATCGATCCATACACCAATTATGGAAAGCCGGGCACCCGCTGGGAGGAAGTGGCGGCTTATCGTCTGGAGCGTCATGATCTGTATCCGGAAAAAGTGGACAATCGATAAAAACGAACAAATTTTCGGGAACACTTGTTTTGTTTTCGGGTTTGTGTTATACTATCCCGGAGAATCGCAGCAAAAGGAGATGGAATTATGAGCAGTAGAGATGAAAAGATTACCGCATTGAATAACGCGGTAGCGGCGATTGAGAAGAATTTTGGCAAGGGCTCCGTAATGAAACTGGGAGATGCCTCTGCCAATATCAATGTGGAAGCGATTCCGACAGGATCCATCAGTCTGGATGTGGCTCTTGGCGTCGGAGGAATTCCACGGGGACGAATCATTGAGATTTACGGCCCGGAGTCCAGCGGTAAGACGACGGTAGCCTTACATATGATTGCTGAAGCACAGAAGAGAGACGGTATTGCCGGATTTATTGACGCGGAACACGCTCTTGATCCGCAGTATGCCAAGAAGATTGGCGTGGATATTGATAACCTTTACATTTCCCAGCCGGATCACGGCGAGCAGGCGCTGGAGATTGCTGAGACGATGATCCGTTCCGGCGCTCTTGATATCGTGATCATCGACTCCGTGGCGGCTCTGGTGCCGAAGGCGGAGATCGACGGTGATATGGACGACCTGCAGGTGGGCCTTCACGCCCGTCTGATGTCCAAGGCCATGCGTAAGCTCACCGGTGTGATTGACAAGTCCAACTGCGTGGTGGTATTTATCAACCAGCTCCGTGAGAAGGTCGGCGTTATGTTCGGCAATCCGGAGACGACCACAGGCGGACGGGCTCTTAAGTTCTACGCTTCCGTGCGTATGGATGTGCGCCGGGTGGAGGCCATCAAGCAGAATGGCGAGATTGTCGGCAACCACACCCGCGTGAAGGTGGTCAAAAACAAGGTGGCGCCGCCGTTCCGTGAGGCGGAGTTCGATATCATGTTCGGCCAGGGAATCTCCAGAGAGGGAGATATCCTCGACCTGGGTGTGAAGGTGGGAGCGGTTGCCAAGAGCGGTTCCTGGTATTCCTATGAGGGAGAGAAGATCGGACAGGGCAGGGAGAATGCCAAGATCTTCTTAAAGGAACATCCGGATATCATGCAGGATGTGGAGAATAAGGTTCGTGCGTTCTACGGACTTCCGGCAGATGTACTTTCCGATGAGTTGCCGGAAGAGGAGAATCAGACGCAGGCCGGCAGGACAGCGTCAGCGGACACTTCCGGAAAAACTGCCGGCACACCGGCAGATAAGGCAGAGTAAGCCGGAGTGACGTTATGGAATTTGTCATTCATATGTATGAGACAAAGGGAAAAAAGATATGCGTGAAACCGGAGTACGAGGAAGGCATCTATCTCTATCCGGGAGAGATCAGGAAACAAAAGCTTGCGGACGGAGACCGGATCAGTGAGGAGACGTTCTGCCGGCTGCGGGAAGAATACGCGGTTCCGAGAGCCAGAAAAAGGGCTCTCGGAATTTTGGTTAAAAAGGATTGTACGGAGCAGGAGCTGAGAGAAAAACTGGCTGCGTCGCTGAATGATTCTTTTTCTGTGGAACGGGCTCTCGATTTTGTAAAGGAACAGGGCTATGTGAACGATGAGAATTATGCAAAGGAATACCTGTATTACAAAAAAGGACAGAAGAGCTACCGGCAGATCCGTATGGAACTGTCCCGGAAGGGTATTGCCGGGCATATACTGGATGCGCTGTTTGAGGAGGCAGGCAGTCAGGAGGAGGAAGATATCCGTCCCCATGTGATCAAATATATCCGGAAGTTCCCCGAGCTGGATGCCGTGGCTGTGCAGAAGACCTGCGCGCATTTCTACCGGAAAGGATATCCGGCCGGACTGATCCGTAAGATTCTGGAGGAGACCAGGGAAAAGGACTGATCCGTTTTTGTCCGGCATGCCGCGGAAAGCCCCGAAACTTCTGATTATTAAGGAGCACCTGATTTATTTTGTTATAAACTGACAGGAAAGGAAAGCGGTTTGTAAAAGGTTATGTGCAACATGAATAATAAAAAGAATTTTGCCATATAGATTCTGCTTGACATTTTATTAAAAAAAGTTTAGAATCTAAGTGTTGTACTTTGGCATGACTGATACCATCGTATAGGTCATGTTTTCGTATAATGAAAATTAAATAAGGAGGTGCTCCTGTAGATATGGGTCCAATCACTGTGATTGCTGTTCTTATTGCAGTTGTTCTGACTGCTCCGATATCGGCCGTGATCGCCATGAACTATCGTAAGAAGGTTTCGGAGGCGAAGATTGGCAGTGCGGAGGAGAAGGCCAGAGAGATTATTGACGATGCTTTAAAGACTGCCGAATCGAAGAAGAGGGAGGCATTGCTGGAAGCAAAAGAAGAATCCATTAAGGCAAAGAACGATTTTGAAAAAGAAAGCAGAGAACGCAGAGCGGAGCTCCAGAGATATGAGAAACGTGTTCTGAACAAAGAGGAAGCGGTTGACCGTAAGTCAGACGCCCTTGAGAAGAGGGAACAGTCTCTTTCTCACAAGGAGAGTGCGCTTGAGAAGCAAAGAGCAAAGGTTGAGGAATTGCATGCAAAACGTCTGCAGGAACTGGAAAGAATTTCAGGTTTAACCTCTGAACAAGCAAAAGACTATCTGCTTAAAACTGTCGAAGATGATGTAAAACGAGAGATGGCTGTTATGGTGAAGGAAATGGAAACCAGAGCCAAGGAAGATGCAGCCAAGAAAGCCAAAGAGTATGTCGTCACAGCAATTCAGAAATGTGCGGCAGATCATGTGGCGGAAGCAACAATTTCTTTAGTTCAGCTGCCGAACGATGAGATGAAGGGCAGGATCATCGGGCGTGAAGGCCGGAACATCCGTACCCTTGAGACATTGACAGGCGTTGATTTAATAATTGATGATACTCCGGAAGCAGTCATCTTATCAAGCTTTGATCCTGTCAGAAGAGAAGTGGCAAGAATCGCTCTTGAGAAGCTGATTGTAGACGGAAGGATTCATCCAGCGAGAATTGAAGAGATGGTCGAAAAGGCTAAGAATGAAGTAGAGCAGATCATGAGGGAGGAAGGCGAGGCTGCCGTACTGGAAGTCGGTGTGCACGGTATCCGCCCGGAACTGGTTCGTCTGCTTGGTAAGATGAAATATCGGACAAGTTACGGACAGAATGCTCTCAAGCATTCCATTGAAGTAGCACAGCTGGCCGGTCTCCTTGCTGGAGAGATTGGGGAAGATGTACGTTTGGCAAAAAGAGCCGGATTGCTTCATGACATCGGTAAATCCGTAGACCATGAGATGGAAGGCTCTCATATTTCAATAGGTGTTGACTTATGTAAGAGATACAAAGAATCTCAAGTCGTAATAAACGCTGTGGAATCTCATCATGGAGACGTTGAACCGACCAGTTTGATTGCCTGTCTTGTACAGGCGGCAGATACTATTTCCGCTGCGAGACCTGGTGCCAGACGTGAAACATTGGAGACGTATACGACGAGATTGAAACAGTTGGAAGAAATAGCTAACACCTTCAAAGGTGTTGATAAGACTTTTGCCATTCAGGCCGGTAGAGAAATTCGAGTAATGGTAGTTCCTGAACAGGTAAGTGATTCGGATATGATTTTATTGGCCAGAGATATTTCCAAGCAGATTGAAAGCGAGCTGGATTATCCTGGACAGATTAAAGTCAATGTGATCCGTGAATCCAGACAGATTGCATATGCAAAATAATGTTTGAGAAAACAAGACGGTCGGCTGATCGTCCAAAACCATAGAAAAGCAGAATGCTTTATTTGATAAAAATAAGGCGTTCTGTTTTTTTTGTGTGAAATCAAATTTTAGTCTCCGTAATTACCGGCAGAAATCCGGTATATTTCCCATGTATAAAAGAAAGTTTTCCGAATACAATGAATAACAGGAAGAAAAAGGGGAGGAGGAGTGATGCCGGGGGCATCCAGGAAATATGTATTATACCATTGAAGGAAAACGATTTCTTTGTATTCTTTATGTGGCGGGACTGCTGCTGGGTTCGGTTTTCATTAATTTATCTATTCAGATGAATCTGTTTCGGACGACAGATTTTCTGGGATTTGTGGAATACATACAGTCGTTGAAGGGACTGGATACCAGTGCCTTTTTTTCGTATGTCTGCCTGGTGAGGTTCCGGCAGCTTCTCATATTTTTTGTCTGTCTGTTTATATTTTCGCCCTATGTGGTGTTTTGTGTTCTTGATTTTCTCGTATCTGTGCTTATGGGATTTTTTATTTCCACTCTGGTGCTTTATTACGGATGGCCGGGAATGATAAAAGGAATCGGCTTTTTGATCCCTCATTACATTTTTTATGGAATATTACTATGTGCCATTTATATTTATCTGTTTCAGAAGACTCCTTTATCTAAAATGTATATGTTTTCCACAGAAAAACGTTTTTCTTTTATGAAAAATGGAAAGATTTTTGAAAACAAAATTGTGGTGGCGGGTTTTTGTATCCTCATGTTTGTACTGGGCTGTTATGGAGAGGCCTATCTGAATCCGGCAATACTGAAAATATTCTTTCATTAATGCATGATTTCATGTATAATGGAAGAACTATACCGGTGTACCGATGTTTTTGTTCAGAAAAGATACCGGTAAGCTGACAGAAAGTAGCAGAAATGCAGTACAAAGGAGAGTACGTATGTATACGGTAAAAAATTACGTGATAGCCGATTCCCTGGACCAGGCCTATGACCTGAAGCAAAAAGGGAGAAATAATATTATTATCGGCGGGAATCTCTGGTTGAAGATGGGACACCGGGCCATTCAGAATGCCATAGATCTGTCCCGCCTGGGTCTCGATCAGATTGAGGAAGATGCGGAAGGATTTCGCATCGGATGTATGGTAACACTCCGGCAGCTGGAAGTTCATGAAGGATTAAAAACAGCTTTTGGAAATGTATTCCAGGAGGCTGTTCGGCATATCGTAGGGGTACAGTTCAGAAACCTGGCGTCAGTGGGAGGAAGTATTTTCCCGCGGTTTGGTTTTTCTGACGTACTGACAGCGTTTCTGGCATGCGACAGCTATGTGGAGCTGTATCAGGGAGGAACAATACCTCTCAGAGAGTTCGCTGAGATGCCTCTGGACAATGATATTCTGACTCACATTTATGTAAAGAAAGACGGACGCCGCGTCTGTTATCAGAGTTACAGACTGACAGAGACAGATTTTCCGGTGCTGACCTGCGCGGTTGCACGGAAAGAAAATGGTTTTGAGACGGTACTGGGAGCCAGACCAAAACGGGCAGTCTGTATCAGCGATGTGGAACTTCATACGCCGGAAGATGCCGGAGAAAGAGAGATATATGCGGAACAGACAGCGGGAAAGGCAGAGTTTGGCAGCAATATGAGAGGAAGCGCCGCGTATCGGAAGGAACTTGCCAAAGTGCTGATCGTGCGGGCGCTTACAGAACTTACGGAGGATGAGACATGCAGATAGAAGTATTTTTAAATGAAGAAAAAGTGCAGGCAGACATCCGCCCTGATATGATGCTGCTTGATTTTCTGCGGAGCATGAATTTAAAAAGTATGAAACGGGGCTGTGATACAGGTAACTGCGGTCTTTGCACCGTCTGGGTGGACGGCAAACCGGTGTTATCCTGCGGTGTGCCTGCTGCGCGGGTGCAGGGAGCGCATATCACGACTCTGGAAGGAGTGCAGGAAGAAGCCGCGGAGTTTTCCCGCTTTCTGGCTGCCGAGGGAGCTGATCAGTGCGGTTTCTGCAGTCCGGGTCTTATCATGAATGTGCTGGCATTAAAGAAGGAGAATCCGCATCCGACGGAAGAGGAAATGAAAGAATATCTGGCAGGCAATCTCTGCCGTTGTACCGGATATCAGGGACAATACCGGGCGTTAGCCAAATATTTTGAGATAGAGGAGGCACAGTAAGTCATATGGAAGAAACCAGATTTGTGGGAAAGGGAATCGTCAAAAAAGACGCGGAGGCACTTCTGTCCGGAAGACCGGTGTACACCGACGATCTGGCGCCGGACAGCTGTCTGATCATCAAGCTGCTGCGCAGTCCGCACGCCCATGCAATCATTGAAGATATCAAGACCGACGCGGCCAGAAAGGTGCCGGGAATCGCGGCTATTTTTACTTACAAGGATGTGCCGCAGACACGTTTTACCGAGGCCGGACAGACCTTTCCGGAACCGAGTCCCGACGATCGTCTGATTCTGGATCAGAGAGTCCGTTATGTTGGCGATCCGGTGGCTATTGTGGCAGGAAAAGATGAGGCGTGCGTCAACCGGGCGCTGCGGATCATCAAGGTAAAATATCAGGTGCTGGAGCCGATTCTTGACTTTACAAAGTCTCTGGATAATGACATTATCATACATCCGGAAGATAACTATGTGGCAAAGGAAGGCAGGGGAACAGATCCGAAGCGTAATCTCTGTGCTTCTCAGAGCCGGGGAGAGGGCGATGTGGATCAGGTGCTTGCCGACTGCGACTATGTGGTGGAAGAGGTATATCACACCAAGGCGGTAAACCAGGCCATGATGGAGCCGTTCGGAGCTTTTGCTGAGAAAGACATTTACGGAAGACTGAAGATCACTTCCTCCACACAGATTCCGTTCCATGTGCGGAGAATCGTGGCGCGGGCGTTAAACATTGCCAAGTCAAACGTCCGGGTGGTGAAGCCCCGGATCGGCGGAGGCTTCGGCGCGAAGCAGACGGCGGTCTGTGAGGTATATCCGGCTTTTGTCACCTACATGACGGGAAAACCATCGAAGATTATCTATACAAGAGAAGAGTGTTTTATCCACGGTTCACCGCGGCACGAGATGCAGATGTCCGTCCGCATCGGTGCGGACAAGAACGGCAAGATCCGTGTCATCGACCTGCACACACTATCCAACACCGGAGCGTTTGGGGAGCACGGACCGACCACAGTGGATCTGTCCGGCACGAAGTCCATCTCGCTTTACCGGGATCTGGACGCCTTCCGTTTCAGCTCCGATGTGGTTTATACCAATGTACTTTCAGCCGGAGCATACCGGGGATATGGCGCGACTCAGGGAATATTTGCGGTGGAGTCGGCGGTCAATGAACTGGCGCACAAGATGGACATGGACCCTTCCGTGCTGCGGGAGAAGAATATTGTCCGGGAAGGAGATCGTCTGAGCAACTATTATGGCCAGACTACGGAATCCTGCGCTCTGGACCGTTGTATCGCGAGGGTGAAGGAGATGATCGACTGGGATAAGAAATATCCCTACGTGAAGACCGGACCGCACACTATCCGGGCGGTAGGCATGGCTCTCTCCATGCAGAGTTCCGGCATCAACGACTGCGATGTGGGATCTGTTCAGATCAAATTAAATGACGACGGATTTTACACATTGATGATCGGCTGTTCTGATATGGGAACCGGTTGTGACACCATTCTTGCGCAGATGGCAGCAGACGGCCTGGGCTGCGATTATGACAAAATCATCGTTCGAGGCGTGGATACGGATCAGTCTCCGTATGACAGTGGTTCTTATGCGTCAAGCACCACTTACGTGACCGGTATGGCTGTGGTGAAGGCCTGCGAGCAGATGAGGACACGCATATGCGAGGAGGCGGCGCCTCTCATGGGTCTTCGTCCGGAACAGGTGGAATTCGATGGCGCGCTCATCAGCGAAAAGAAGAATCCGGAACATTTTATGGAACTTTCTAATCTGGTAACCTGCCTGCAGGCAGGTTCCGGAACGATCATTACCGCGGCGGCATCCAATACATCAAGCGTATCCCCGCCTCCGTTTATGGCAGGCGCCGCTGAGATTGAGATTGATCTTGAGACAGGAAAGATTATTCCGGTTGATTATGCAGCCGTAGTGGACTGCGGTACGGTCATCAACAGCAATCTGGCGCGGGTGCAGACCGAAGGAGGTCTCGTGCAGGGTATCGGCATGGCCCTCTACGAGGACATTCAGTATACTTCTAAGGGCAAGCTGAAGAACCGGAACTTTATCAGTTACAAGATTCCGACCCGTCTGGATATGGGACGCGTCCGGGTGGACTTTGAGAGCAGCTACGAAAAGACCGGTCCATTTGGAGCCAAATCCATCGGCGAGGTTGTCATCAATACGCCATCCCCGGCTATTGCTGACGCCGTTTATAACGGGACCGGTCTTCGTTTCCGTACTCTGCCGATCACCAGCGAGCAGGTATTTATGGGACTGAACAAGAAGTGATGAAACAGGGCGGCGCAGAGAACCCGCCGGGAAAGAACAGGCCTCGCATTGCCGTGGTTCTCATGGCATCCGGTTCCGGAAAACGATACGGGAAAAATAAACTGCTGGAATACTTTGGCGGCCGGCCTCTCTTTGCCCATGCTCTCTGTCGGGCGGCAGAGAGCGAGGCGGACAGCATCTGCGTGGTGACGCGGTATCCGGAGATCCGGGAGTATGTGGAGCGGTGGAAGAATGCGGGGGCCGGGAGCTCCGTGGATCCAGGGGCTTTTGAGGAGTCTGGAAGCTTTGTATCCTCTGCGGAGCCGGGCAGCATCCGCGTGATCTGGAACGATCATCCGGAACGGGGGATTTCCCAGTCGCTCCGTCTGGGACTGGACGCGCAGCGGGAAGCAGACGGCTGCTGTTTCATGGTCTGTGATCAGCCGATGCTTAAGACAGAGACCCTTCGTCGTATGTTCAGAGCATTTCGGGAGTCGCCGGATGATATCTGCGTATGCAGCGACGGCAGCCGCCGGGGTAATCCGGTATTGTTTCCGAAGGATCTGTTCAGCGAGCTGATGCAGTTGAACGGAGACAGCGGCGGACGGCAGATCATGAAAAAATATCCGCAGCGGATCCGGGAGATCATCGTCGAAAGACCGGAAGAACTGTATGATATTGACTCTGTGGAAAATATGGAATTTTTGAGGGAGCATCCCGCCGGAAGCGGCCATACAGATGAAAATACGGACAGGGTATTCAGATAAAACAAAGAAAAGTTTTGTATTCATAGAAATTTTGCCAGACAACTCTTGCAATGACGAAAGAAAGATTATAATATAGAAAACAAAAATACATATGAGGTGAAGAGCGTGAAATTACTGGAAGATAGAATCAAAAAGGAAGGACAGGCATTAAGTGAAACTGTACTGAAAGTAGACAGCTTTATCAATCATCAGGTGGATTCTGAATTTATGGACGCCCTGGGCAGGGATTTTGCAGAGCATTTTAAGGACGCAGGAATTACAAAAGTATTTACCATTGAGAGCTCCGGCATTGCGCCTGCATTAATGACAGCAAAACATTTGAATGTACCTATGGTCATTTTAAAAAAGCAGACCTCCAAGATTTTAAATGGAAATGTATATCAGACCCGGATCACTTCCTTCACAAAGGGCACCAGTTATGAGCTGACTCTCTTTGCCGATTATATTCAGCCGGAAGACAGGATTCTGCTCATTGATGATTTTCTGGCAAACGGCGAAGCGGCCATGGGAGCCAGCCGTATTATCACAGAGTCCGGCGCAACCCTGGCGGGCATCGGAATTCTCATTGAGAAGTCCTTCCAGAGAGGCAGAAAGCGTCTGGAAGAAGCCGGCCATCGCGTATACTCTCAGGCGAGAATCAAAAGACTGGACGCCGGCGTTATCGAATTTCTTGCCGAGGATGCTCCGGTGACAGACGTGGAAGAAAACGAATGATGCGTTGAAGGCGGAATTTCCATTGAGAGATTATTCAATAGAACATTCTTTTTTTCAGAGAGACAATGTGGCAGTACGCCCCGTTGTCTCTTATTTTTTGTGCCGCCGCGCGTATATCTTCCAGCTGATCTTTGGAAAGGCAGTCAGCCTGATTGAACACGACATGATACTCCTGTGTGGTGACATATTTTCGCAGACCATGCCGGGAAAGAGCAATGGAAGTCAGTGCCTCCGGCGTGAGGAGGCCGCCGTTTTGTTGAAGAATCTCCTGAAGGGAAGGAATTGTGATACCCGACAAAAAAGAGGTATCGCCGGATGTCAGTTCTGTATCCGAATTCCATCCAAAGAGACAGTTTTTGGCGGGATGCCCGAGACAGGACAGCCCGATGACGCCGATGACGGTGTCTGTGCCGGGAAAGAGTACCGGCTCGCCTGCGCGGGGAATCTTCACCGGAAGCCGCCGGGAACCGTCGCCTTCGCAGAGAATCCGCTCTGGAATATCCCGGATGCTGTCCAGAAAAGCGCGAGAAAACGAGGACCATTTTGCCGGGACTGCAGCCGAAACCGGACGCCCCAGCGCCACGAGACTGGAAGTGCCAAAGGCGGAGAGAATCTGCTCCCGGCTTTCTTTTGTGACCAGAGAAGCGCCGGTGAGATCCCGAGGTTCCATAATGTGTGTGGTGGTGGTCACGAGGGTTTTTTTAGTTTGCGCCATTTCTTTGCCGAGAGCGTACATCAGAGTGGTTTTCCCACCTGCGCCCACGAAAGTGATGATCCGGCTGTTTTGTAGATGCATTTGATGGGTGATAGATAATGTCATGTCTGATCCTTTCTGAAAAATTGAAATATAATCTTATTTGATTTTAATAGAAAAAAGGAAAAAAGAAAATATTTATAAAAAAAGAAAATAAAAAGAAGAAATGTATCAGTATCTGTAATGAGTACGAGGAAATCGTTGCAAAGCAGGAAGAGATTTGTTACAGTAGATAAAAATAGGGGAAAAAGAGGTGAAGAAAACGTGAGTGAAAAAATACAGTTCTGCAAAGGCGGCGGATGTACGGCAAAGCTTGGTCCGGGTATCCTGGAGAGAGTGCTGGAGCGGCTGCCGAAGGGAAAGAAGGACGAGAATCTGCTAATTGGATTCGACAGTCATGATGACGCCGCCGTCTATAAAATCAGCGAAGATACAGCAATTGTGCAGACCCTTGATTTCTTTCCACCCATGGTGGAGGACCCGTACACATTTGGAAAGGTGGCGGCGGCCAATGCCCTGAGCGACATATATGCCATGGGAGGCAGGGTGATCACTGCGTTGAATATTGTCTGCTTTCCGGAAAAAATGGATCTGAATATTCTGGGAGAGATTATGCGGGGCGGCCAGGAGAAAGTAAATGAAGCGGGAGGAACGCTGGCGGGAGGCCATTCCATCGCGGACGACAGTGTGAAATACGGTCTTTCAGTGACCGGAGTGGTGCATCCGGATCGCATTCTCCCCAACGACGGCTGCTGCGCCGGGGACAAGCTGATTCTCACAAAGCCTCTGGGCGTCGGCATCATTGCCACCGCTAACCGGGTGGGGGAGACAACGAAAGAAGCGATGGACGAGGCCGTCAACTCCATGACCACTCTCAATAAATATGCGGCTGAGATTGCGGCAAAATATACGGTGCATGGTTGTACTGATGTGACGGGATTTGGATTTCTCGGACATCTCCATGAGATGATGCACGGAGAATATTCCTGCCGGATCATGTCTTCTCAGGTGCCGTATATTGCGGACGCCCGCCGCTGCGCCGATGAATTTCTTCTGACGGCAGCGGGACAGCGCAACCGGAATTATGTGGAATCCCGCGTGGATTTCGGCGGCGTGGACTTTGCCATGGAAGAGATTCTTCTGGACCCGCAGACCTCCGGAGGATTGCTGATCAGCGTGGCTCCTGAAGACGCCGAAGCGCTTCTTGCCGAGCTGCAGACGCTGTCTCTGCCCTGCGGCATGGTCGGCGAGGTTACTGACAAGCAGGAGAAGGAAATCTATATTCTCAATCAATAAATTAATAAAAAGATAAGGAACGTGATATTATGATAAAAGTAAATGCAATGGGAGATGCCTGCCCGATCCCGGTCATCAAGACCAAAAATGCCATCAGGGAAATGAATGGGGCAGGCCAGGTGGAGGTTCTGGTGGACAATGAGATCGCTGTGCAGAATCTCACGAAAATGGCGAAACAGAAGGGATACCAGTGTCAGTCTGAGAAAATATCAGACGATGAATATAAGGTGATGATCACCGTGCCGGAAGGAAACAAGAGCGCAGCGGCAGATCAGGATGCAGCGATGAATGCCGCTCGTGAGGGTGCTGCCCATGAGAGTGAGGGTGCTGCCGGGACCGCCGGTGAGACGGCGGGAGAAGATGCCGGACAGACCGCCTGTCTGCCGGACAGCCGCAAGAAGAAAAAAATAGTCGTGCTGCGTTCCGGCAAAATGGGTGAAGGAAACGACGAACTGGGCGCAGTCCTGATGAAAGGGTTCATTTATGCCCTGACAGAACTTGACAATCTTCCGGAGACCATCCTTCTCTACAATGGCGGCGCGTCGTTGTCCTGCGAGGGTTCTGATTCTCTGGAAGATCTGAAAACTTTGGAGGCCCAGGGCGTGGAGATCATGACCTGCGGCACCTGCCTGAATTATTACGGACTCTCCGACAAGCTGGCGGTGGGCACAGTGACCAACATGTACACCATTGCGGAGAAAATGTCGGAGGCCGACACGATCATCTGCCCGTAAGCGGGGAAAAATGTCGGAGGCCGATGCGGCAGAACGCAGAGAAGCTCACTGCGGGAACAGACAGGGATAAAACAGGAATAAAAAAATAAAAAGGACGGAACAAAAGTGGAATTTGAACAATGGAAGAAGGAACTCTGCATCGTCAGAGGAGGCGGCGACATTGCCACGGGCACGATTTATAAATTGTTTCAGTGCGGCTTTCCTCTGCTGGTGCTGGAAATAGGCAATCCAAGCTGTATCCGCCGGACCATCAGCTTCTGTGAGGCGGTGTTTGACGATGACGTGGAGGTGGAAGGCGTACATGCAAAGCGCGTGGGTTCTCTCGAGGAAGCATATCAGTGCTGCTGCCGGGGAAAAGTCCCGGTGATGGTGGACCCGGAGGCCGTTATGATTCAGAAAGCGTCTCCGGCTGTTGTCATCGATGCCATTCTGGCAAAATGCAATCTGGGTACTCGTATCACCGACGCTCCGGTGGTCATCGGCGTCGGCCCGGGATTTACTGCTGGAAAAGACGTTCACGCCGTGGTGGAGACCAAGCGGGGACATAATCTTGGCAGAGTGATCTATGACGGAGCTGCCGCGCCAAACACCGGTGTGCCCGGAGTCATTGGCGGTTACGGGAAAGAAAGAGTCATTCACGCCCCGGCATCAGGGACTCTTCATATAGAGAAACAGATCGGCGAGGAAACAGCGCAGGGAGACGTTATCGCATGGATTGATGAGACGCCTGTGAAAGCGACCATATCCGGCATTGTCCGGGGCATGATCCGGGAAGGCTATGCAGTGCAGAAGGGTCTGAAGATTGCAGACATCGACCCGAGAATCACAGAAAAAGACAACTGCCATCACATTTCCGACAAAGCCCGCTGCGTGGCGGGCGGCGTACTGGAGGCGGTGCTGCATCTGCGTCTGGAGCAGGAGAAAATAAAAAGTACAGATAAAGAGTCGGCCATATGAGAAAAAAAGAACGAAAAACAGTCATCACATTTGCCACCACCACGGCGGCAATACACATGGAGCAGTGCTGTAAAAAAGAAGAACTGCCGGGACGGCTTATTCCGGTTCCCACAGCAATCACCGCAGGCTGCGGTCTGGCCTGGGCAGTGGTTCCATCAGAGAAGACTCCGGTTCTTGCCATGATGGAAAAAGAAGGAATCGCCGCAGAAGGCGTCTATGAGCTGGAAATCTAAGTGTGCAAGAGCGTAAAACACAGTTAGTGCCAGGTATTGTCTTCCCTCCCGAATGTTGTTATAATCAAAAACAAAAACGGGAGGGAATTTCTATGAAGTGTATGAGTAAAATGTGGAAAAAAACAGGAATCGCCGTGATGGTACTGCTTCTTCTGGCTGCGGTGATACCGGCAGGGTCCGTGCTGGCGGCGTCAAAAACCGGACAATATCAGAAAAAGTATAAAACGCAGGTCAGCTTTCCGGTATGGTCAGAACCGGCCTATGGCGTAGTCATTAACCGGATCAAAAACGGAAAAGTTCGTTTCCAGATCAGCAGGGCAGGTGTCAACGGTTCGCCTATCTACAATTCCAACGTGATCAAGGCGAAGCTCAAAAACAATAAGGCGTCTTTCCAGTGGAAAGATACCTGGGGCAACAGCGGAACCGGAAAGCTCAAGTTTTCCGGCGGATATGTCAAGCTGAAAATCAAACAGACCTACACCGCTGACCTGAACCGCTCCACCCTCGACACCGGGGGCAAATTTGTTAAGATGAAGAAGATCAGTAACAGCAAGAAGTTATTTGACAAATGGGAGTAAGGTGTTGTTGTAGAGGGGTGAGTAAATGGCATTAGCAAAACAGAATATGCAGCATTTATGATGGTTTCAAAATTGATTTTAGTAAGATTACAATAGAATAAAGGATTATATGCACAAGGGGCTGTTGCATTGACCGGGGCGGTTGTTCTCCATCCAGACCGCAGCAGTTTACGAAATGCGTGTTCTCTATTCCGAGAGAAGCGGCCCGCTTATTCGTTTTGGACACACACGCGAAGCATATAGAGGTGGTAGAAAAAAATATATTTTCTGATTGGAACCGTCAGCCAGAGGATATATTAGAAAATATTCCACCGGAATTAGATACAGTGCAGGAAAAATGAAAAAATGAGTATAAAGAGAGATTAAAAGGGGGCGTGGTATTTATGATGTATCCTTACATGACTTTAAATGATGATACAGAGATTACACATTCTGAGATGAAAGCGGACGGGCGGGTTAAAGTTTATATTGAAACCCCAGACGAAACAGGAGGTTTTCACCATGCTATCTGTTGGCTTCCTGACTATACATGGGAAAATCATGGATACTCAGAAGCAGAAATGACATATTTTAAACAACTAATTCGGGATAATGCACATCTGATAATGGAATTTTCGCAAGAAGGAGGTATTCTGAATGCCTCAGCTGTTTAAAATTGGTTCATATACTATTTATTTCTGGTCAAATGAAAATGAACCTCTTGAGCCAATACATGTGCACATCGCAGAAGGACGTGCCACAGCAAATGCAACTAAAATATGGATTACCAGTTCAGGAAAGGCATTGTTGTGCAATAATAAGTCTCACATTCCGCAGAAAATTCTAAAAAAGATGTTACGTTTTATTGAAGCAAATAGTTCCGTTATTATTGAGAAATGGGTGGAACAATTTAATGAAATACGATATTTTTGTTAAATTTGGAAAATATGGCAGAGCAGCGACGTAGGAAGAGATGAAGTTCTTGTAATGGCAAAACAATATTCTGTTTCAAAATTGATTTTAGTAAGATTACAATAGAATAAAGGATTATATGCACAAGGGGCTGTTGCATTAAATAATGCTATGCTTCCTCCTAAGTGACAAGTTAATATTATTTCACTGGTCTAGCTGGAAGGGAGCATAGCAATTGATGCGACAGCCTTTCTTTATGTAAATGTACTGCCGCTTCACAGCGCCAGCATCAGCCGCTGCAGATAGTCCATGTAATGTGCTTCCGGTACATTTTCTTCGGATAGGATGGAGACGCTGCCAAGTTTGGTGCCGTCGTAATAATAGTCGAGGCTTCCGATGTGCTGCCCTTCTTTGACCGGGGCGGTGACAGCGTCGTCCATGACGAGTTTTTTCTCGATTTTACTTTCGTCCAGGTCAGAGGTGGCGACGTAGGAGAAGTTTTTTTCGTAGCGGCAGGTGATCTGCTGCGCGGTGCCGCCGCGGACGGGAACAGCGGAGAGTGCCGGTGGATTGTCGTCGGTGAAGATCCGGCAGACGGAGAAGCCGTAATCAAGCAGGGAGGCGGAAGCGGCAACTCTGGCCTTGGAGCTCTCGCAGCCCATGACCACCGCGATTAAGGAAATGTCGTTCCGGGTGGCGGTGGCGCTTAAGCAGAATCCTGCTTTTGATGTGCTGCCGGTTTTTAAGCCGGTGGCGCCTTCGTACTGACGAATCAGCTTGTTGGTGTTGGTGAGACCGAATTCGGAAGAACCGCGGGTGGTGACATGGGTGATGTTTTCCATCCAGATGGTGGTATAGTCAAAGATTTCCGGATGATTGACAGTAAGCTCCCGGGACATGATGGCGATGTCGCGGGCGGAAGTGTAATGGCCGTCTGCATCCAGACCGCAGCAGTTCACGAAATGTGTGTTCTTCATGCCGAGGGCAGCGGCCCGCTCGTTCATTTTGGCCACAAAGGCGTCCTCGCTGCCGGCGATATACTCAGCCATGGCCACACACGCATCATTCCCTGATGCCACCGCGATACATTTAATCAGGGTCTCCACTGTCTGGGCTTCGCCGGCTTCCAGAAAGACCTGGGAGCCTCCCATGGAGGCGGCGTGCTCGCTGGTGGTGACGGAGTCGGTGAGACTGATCTGCCCGGCGTCGAGGGCTTCGAAGATCAGGAGAAGGGTCATGACCTTGGTGACGCTGGCCGGCGGCTTTTGCAGGTCGGCGTCCTGTTCGTAGAGAACGGTGCCGGTGGATGCTTCCATGACGATGGCACAGGGCGCTTCCACGTGAAAGCCGGTATCGGTGACGGCAGAACTGTCGTCGGAAGAGGAACTTTCTGTGCCGGTGGCAGTAGTTTCGTCGGCGGAGCCGTCGTCTTCTGAAGATGTGGTGACGGCCGCAGGTGTTTCCGCCAGAACGTCGCTGGCGGCAGCGGCCGGAACCGCCGATAAGAAAAGAAGAAAAAAGGTGCAGAAGAAAGATAACATGCGAAAAATGTTTTTTCGGACCGAAGGATATTTCATAGAAGACTCCAGATAGAATTTAGTACAGTTTATGGGATTTGTCTAAAAATATGCATTTCTTTGTTGCCATTCCATTGGAAAATGTTTAAAATCTGTATAGATAGTTTTGTAACTGTGACCGGAGACACAGGCCATGCGAGGTTATAAAGCATGCGAAGCGCAGGCCCTCGGCACGATACAGGCCGGAAGCGGAGAAATAGAGAAAAAGGAGATGAAGTCGTATGATACTGCATGAATTTTATACGGGAAGAGCTTTTGACGCCTATGAATATTTTGGCGCACATCCGACAGATACGGGAGTTCTGTTCCGGGTGTATGCGCCGGGCGCAGAGAGGATTGAACTCATCGGAGAGTTCAACGAGTGGGACGGCAGTGGGGATGAGATGCACCAGGAGGGGCAGTCGGGCATTTTTGAGGCGGTCAATGAGAAGGCGCGCCCTGGCATGATGTATAAGTTCCGGATTTATCAGAAGGACGGAAGGGTCGTGGACCGCTTTGACCCCTACGGTTTCGGTTCTGAGCTTCGGCCTAACACGGCGGCGATCATCCGGGATATTGATACCTATACTTTCCATGACCGGGAGTGGATGCGGAAGAGGACGAAGAATTATAACCAGCCGCTGAATATTTATGAGGTGCATGCGGGCTCCTGGAGACGGAAGGGCGAAGGAGAAGAAGACTGGTACAGCTACCAGGAACTGGCGAAACTTTTAGTGGACTATGTGAAGGAAATGGGGTATACTCATGTGGAGTTTCTGCCGCTCTCGGAGCATCCGTTTGACGGCTCCTGGGGATATCAGGTGAGCGGCTTTTTCTGTCCGACTTCCCGGTACGGGACGGCGGAAGATCTGATGGAGATGGTGGACATTTTCCATCAGGCGGGTATCGGCGTGATCATGGACTTTGTGCCGGTGCATTTTGTAGTCAATGACTATGCGCTGAGCTATTTTGACGGGACGCCCCTTTACGAACATCCGGCGGATGACACGGGACGGAGCGAGTGGGGTACCTGTAATTTTAACTATTTCCGGGGCGAGGTGCGCAGTCTTCTGCAGTCGGCGGCGGACTTCTGGCTGACCCGGTTCCATTTTGACGGACTGCGGATGGACGCCATCAGTAACGCTATTTTCTGGTCGGGCAACGCGGCGAAAGGTGTCAATGAAGGCGCCATTGAGTTTATCCGGTGTATGAATCAAGGCCTGCAGCGGAGGCATCCGACGGCTATGCTCATTGCGGAAGATTCCACCAATTATCCTAAGGTGACCGCGCCGGTGGAGTACGACGGTCTGGGATTTGATTACAAGTGGGATATGGGCTGGATGAATGATACGCTGGAGTATTTCAAGATTCATCCCCATGACAGAAAATACCGGTATCATACCTTTACATTTTCCATGATGTATTTTTATAATGAACATTATCTGTTGCCGCTATCTCACGACGAAGTGGTTCACGGGAAGGCGACTATCCTGCAGAAAATGTGGGGCGATTATGATTTTAAGTTCCAGCAGGCAAAGACTCTCTATACTTATATGTTTACCCGTCCGGGCAAGAAGCTGAATTTCATGGGCAATGAGATTGGTCAGTTCCGGGAGTGGGATGAGAAGAGAGAGTGCGACTGGTCATTGCTGGAGTATCCGAAACACAGTGATTTTCAACGGTTTATGAAGGATCTGCAGCATCTCTATCTCACAGAACCGGCATTTCATGACGGAGAATATAATTCCGCCTGCTTCCGCTGGCTGGAGGCGGACGCCGCCGAGGAGCGGGTATATGTTTATGAGAGAATGTCGGCAGGACAGAATTTTATCGTTGTTTTGAATATGAGCGACGAGCAGTATAATAATTTTGAGTTCGGTTACGACAGAAATGCAGTGCTGCATGAGGTGCTTTCCGGCGAACGGAAGGAATACGGCGGTTATTTTGACGGCTCAAAAGAGGACATTCCGGCGCAGATCAAAGGCTATAAATGGTGGAAGCGGAAGTTCAGCATTGTGATTCCGGCCCTGGCTGCCATCGTGTACCGGGTGGAATTTCTGCCGGAGCCAAAGGAAGAGCCGCGCAGACTTACGCATCTGCGAAATACGGATTTGACAAAAGGATTGCAGGCACAGAATGAAAATAGATGTAAAGCTTGAGGCATTTGAAGGTCCGCTGGACCTTCTTTTGCATCTCATTGAAAAAAATAAAGTAAATATTTATGATATTCCTATTGTGGAGATCACCAATCAGTATATGGAATACATACAGGAGATGGAGCGGAGCACTTCCATGGAATCCATGAGCGAGTTTCTGGTCATGGCGGCGACCCTGTTAAAGATCAAGTCCCGGATGCTTCTTCCCAAGGAAGAAAAGGAAGAGGAAGAGGACCCGAGAGAGGAGCTGGTACAGCGTCTGGTGGAATATAAAATGTGCCGGTATGCGGCCGGTGAGCTTAAAGATATGAGCGTGGACGCAGAAAAGGTGTTTTATAAGCCGGAGACTATTCCGAAGGAGATCAGGGAGTACGAGGAGCCCATCCGCCCGTCGGAGATCGTGGGCGATGTGACTCTCGAAAAGCTCAATCAGGTCTTCCAGATGGTCATGCGGAGGAAAAAAGACCGGGAAGACCCGGTGCGTAGCCGGTTCGGCAAGATCGAGAAGGAGAAGTATAAGGTGGAGGACCGGATGCGGGACATCCGCCGGCAGATTCAGGGACTTCGCCGCATTAATTTCCGCACCCTCCTTGATATCCAGCCCACCAAGGAAATGGTCATCGTTACATTTCTTGCGGTGCTGGAGCTCATGAAGGTGGGACAGGTCACTGTCAGCCAGGAGAGCAACTTTGGAGAGATTTACATGGATGCGGCCGACGCGTGACGGCAGAAAACAGACAGGAAGGATGTAAATATTTTGGAAGATAAGAAGAAAATAAAAGGAATTATTGAAGCAATTCTATTTACCATGGGCAGGGCCGTACCTCTGGAGCAGCTTACAGCCGTGCTGGAGATGGACAGGGAGTCGCTCCGGGAGCTTCTTCTTGAAATGAAGGAAGAGTATAATAAAGAAGAAGCCCGGGGCATCTGTCTCATTGAGCTGGATGATTCCTGGCAGATCTGCACCAAAATAGAGACCTACGATTATGTGCGCAAGCTGGTCAGCCAGCCGAAGAAGCGCTCCCTGACGGACGTCATGCTGGAGACTCTTTCCATCATCGCCTACAAGCAGCCGGTGACCAAGCAGGAGATCGAAGCCATCCGCGGGGTGAAATGTGATTTTGCCGTCAATAAGCTGGTGGAGTACAAGCTTGTAAAGGAGCTGGGACGGCTGGATACCATCGGAAAGCCGATTGTGTTCGGCACAACGGAAGAGTTCCTGCGCTGCTTCGGCGTTTCCTCCATCGAGGAGCTGCCGGACATCGATGAGGTGACAAAACAGAGCTTTATGGAGGAAGCCATGGAAGAAGTGGCGGAGTCGTTAAATGTTCCTGTGTAAGGTGTCCGTCTGGTCGGGCGTCGTTGCCTCCAATTGTACAAAGAATCCGGCGGATGCCAGTCCGATGACGCAGATGATGATGCCGCTTGGAATCAGTACCCGGTAGGCGCTGTCGGAGAAACGGTCAAACAGGGCGCCGTAAATGATCTGGCCGGCGGGCTGGGCGCACAGGGAGAGGGTAAACACATAGGACATCACTTTTCCCATCAAATGTTCCGGCGTGCGTTCCTGTATCATGGAGATGGCATAGGTGGAGAAAAGACTGCATCCAAGCTGGCAGGCGCAGAACATGATCAGCAGGATGATATAACGGGTAAATGTCCGAAGCGGCAGCAGAAAGGCGATGCCGCACGGTATCAGACAAAGACCGAAGAAAACGAGAACAATAACAAGATGGCGCGGCCGCATTTTCTTTGCCAGCGCCACAACACACAGACTTCCCAGAATGGACGCCACGCCCATGGCGCTTTCTGCGGCTCCATAATGGGCGGCTGACAGTTCCAGAACGGTGCGCACCAGATATGGGAAGCCCACCACGGCGGTTCCCGCCACAAATAGGCTCACTGCGGCCGCAAGAAGAAGCAGTTTCAGGATGCCCGGCTGTTCCCGGCGCAGAAAATGTATACTGACAGCGAAGTCCTCTCTGATCACGGTGAAGATTCCCGTGGCCCGGGCAGGCTTCTTATAATCCAGACGGATAAAACATTCGAAAAGAGCAGTGACAAAGAAGCAGACCACTGCCGCATAAAATACCGGCCGGATTCCCAGAGCGGTATAAAAAACACTTCCAAGAAACGGCGTGATCAGGGAGGCGATGGAAGCCACCTGATTGACGACGGCATTTCCTTTTATAATATTCTCCCCGGAAAGCATCTGAGGGATGCAGGCCTGCACGGTGGGCGATTCAAAGGCTCCAAGCACAGAGAGGACGACAAGCAGTGTTCCGATGACTGGTATGTCCTGTCCGGAAGCCATGGCGAAGCCTGCAATGAGTACGGACAGTCCGGAGAGAGTGTCCAGAGCTACCATGATATTGCGCCGGTTGGCCCGGTCGGCAAGAATACCGCCGAAAGGCGATAGTAGGATGGTAGGAATCATGGACAGTGCCAGAAGTCCTGCAAAGACAGAAGCGGAGCCGGTGCGCTCCAGCACATACATGGACAGGGCAAACTTCAGCGTATTATTTCCAATCAAGGAACTGATCTGACCTGCGATCAAAAAGATAAAATTGCGGGTAAAAAGTTTTTGTTTCATTCCAAACGTTACTCCTTTCAGTTCGTATTTGAATCTTTCAGAGGCCGGTATATCTGCCGGCGGTTATACCTTCGATACCGGACGATGGTATGTAAAATAGGTAAGGAAAATACGGTATTTTTAATACCGTCTGAACGAATGTATATAATTTATAAGAATAGAGTTCCGTGATCGGAACTCTTAACCGGGCGCCGTGGTCTGCTGTGATAGCATATGCCATATGCGCTGCCGCATGTCTTCTATATGCGCTGCTGTATGTTCTTCCATATGTTTTGTCAATTCTTGAATACTTATGCTTCAGAAGAATGTGTCTTTACGACTCGTCCGGCATTTTCTCAAAGAACTGTTCTACCAGCTCGTAAATGGAATCGTCCATCAGCGGTACGCCCATTTTTTCCAGCATGTCGCCGAGAAAGTGAAACTTGTGTTTCATGCCTTCTCTGTCAGCCGGAAACACAGATGGCAGCAGCCACAGACTGGTGAGCAGAGGCATTAATTCTGCCAGCTCTTTGGCATACTCTGTGTGAAGGGAGCCGTCTCGGTTTCCTTCTTCCAGAAGTTCCTGATAGTAGGGCGTCAGGATACGCCGGTTGGATTCGATCATCTCCACCAGAAGGCGGGGATTTCTCGTAAGAGGAATGGACTGAATGGTCATATCCGTGCGGGCTTTGTCTGACTGGTTCAGCCGGATGGCTTCCTGCAGCTTCTGCAGACCGTTGAGGTCGGAGCGGTTCCGGACGGCCTCAAAGGGATTATTGGCGGAGAACATCCGGTCGCCTACCGCATCCATAATCTCTTCTTTTGATTTAAAATGATGATAGACAGCGCCCTTTGATAAACCGTCCAGCTCATTGACAATGTCCTGAATGGTGGTATTGTCATAGCCTTTTTCCAAAAAGAGGCGCTGGGCCGCGTCAAGAATCTTCTCGACAGTGACTTCCGGGTATTTGTTTCGGGCCATATCCTGCCCTCCTTTCTTATACATACATTCGTTATGTATCCATTATATGGGAGGACAGGATTTCTGTCAAGATACATTCGTTTGGTATTTATATGCCAGTTTGCCGTTTTACTCAAACTGACTATAATACAGTGCCGCGTAAGCGCCGCCTTTTCCGGTAAGAAGTGCCATGCATCAGGGAGAATCTGAGGAAAATACAAATTATGTCAGCGTTTTTCACAGAGAGAAACGCAGCATGTGAATAACAGGGTTAAAAAAGGAAAGGGTTCTGTAAAAAATGCATAAAAGACCGGGATTTTTCTTGTGTATGAAGTCCAGTTTCCGGTTTTTGGCGGGCAAAAAATAAAAGAAGAGCAAAACAGGGATTTCCATGAAGTGGAAAAAAGATGTATTAAATAAAGAACAGGAATCTTATATAATGAAGGCACAACAAAACAAAACGCTGCGGCCGCGGCAGAAAGAAACACGAAGACAAAAGGAAAAGAAGGGAAAGGAGGAAGCTGCATTATGAGTCTGATACCACTGATGATTTTATTTTTGGCAGCATTCATGTTACAGTATCTGTTCACTTTTATGCAGATGAAAGATTTTAACAGGCATTACGGTTCATTGAGAAGAATGGGCCGCGTGGCCATTGGAAAGGTGAAAGGAGCGCTGAGAGCAGGAGCCATCGTCATGTTTGCCATCGATGAAGAAGGAACCATTCTGGCAGGAAGGTACATGCAGGGAATCACCGTGCTGGCAAGGTGCCGGGTGCTGAAAGGTTTTGAGGGCAAAGATGTGGGAAAACTGACAGGGGATGACTGTAAAGCGCTGCATCTTTCAAAATCATTGACAAAAGGGGTGTTGGAAGCGTCGTCAAACTACAATATACTGATGGCGGGCGGTGAGATTCCGGAACCTCCGGCTCCTTTGGAACGACTCGGAAACTTCTTTATGAGAAAGGAAGGAAAACGGGTGGCACAATAATAAAATACAATCCTTGTTAAAGGGGAAGAGAGAGGAGACAATCTATGGATATTATAGTTAATTTGGCAGAAGGCTTCATGGGATTATTTGACGCAGGTGCAGAAACCTTTGTCGGATGGGTGACAAGCATTGTTCCCCGGGTATTGCTGCTTCTGATTTTTATGAATGCGCTCATCGCGCTCATCGGACAGGAGAGAATCAATAAATTTGCAAAGGTTTGTTCAGGAAATGTAATTCTTGCATACGGTATCCTTCCATTCTTATCCGCATTTATGCTGGGTAATCCGATGGCATTGTCCATGGGTAAATTCCTGCCGGAGAGAATGAAACCAAGCTACTACGCATCAGCATCTTATCACTGTCATACGAACAGCGGTCTGTTCCCGCATATCAACGTAGGTGAGATCTTCATCTATCTGGGAATTGCGGACGGAATCAGTACCCTGGGGTTATCCACAACACCGCTGGCTGTTCGTTATCTTCTGGTTGGTCTTGTCATGAACTTTATTGCGGGCTGGGCCACTGACTTTACCACAAAGCTTGTGATGAAACAGCAGAAAATTGAACTGAGCAATAAACTGTAGGAAATAAGAGGAGAGAGAAAAATGGCAAAATATAACGCAATAAAAATAGAACGTGGCAGCGGCGGATTTGGCGGCCCGCTGACAGTAAAACCGGAAGAAGGAAAAGATAAACTTGTATTTATCACCGGCGGCGGTGCAGAACCGGATATCGTGGAAAAGATCGTGGAATTGACCGGATGTACGGCAGTCAACGGATTCAAGACATCCGTACCGGATGAAGAGATATTCCTTGTCATCATCGACTGTGGAGGAACTCTCCGCTGTGGTATTTATCCGCAGAAGAGAATACCGACGATCAATGTGATGCCGGTAGGAAAAAGCGGCCCTTTGGCCAAATTTATCACAGAAGATATCTATGTATCCGCAGTCGGATTAAATCAGATCAGTCTTGCGGACGCCGACGCAGTACCGATCGGATCAGCTTCCGCTACGGAAAATGCACAGGCTTCCGAAGCGAAGGAAGAAGCGAATGCGGCAGGAGAAGAAAGAAAGTTTAAATACAGCGCAGACAAAAAGGTATCAGAGACTTTGGGAGAGACGAGCAAATCAAGCATCATCCAGAAAGTCGGCATGGGAGCCGGTAAATTTGTCAATACCCTGTATCAGGCAGGACGTGACGCCGTACAGTCCATGATCACGACGATCCTTCCGTTTATGGGATTCGTTGCTATGCTCATCGGTATCATCAACGGTTCCGGATTCGGAAAATGGTTCGCTAATCTTCTTGTTCCGCTGGCCGGAAATGGAATCGGTCTGATCATTCTGGGATTTATCTGTTCCATCCCTGTACTGTCCGCACTGCTCGGACCGGGAGCGGTTATCGCACAGGTAATCGGAACAATGATCGGTGTGGAGATCGGAAAAGGAAATATCCCTCCGCATCTGGCACTGCCGGCCTTATTCGCCATCAATACACAGTGTGCCTGTGACTTTATCCCGGTTGGTCTCGGACTTGCAGAAGCGGAGCCTGAGACAGTGGAAGTCGGTGTTCCGTCTGTATTATACTCCAGATTCCTTGTGGGCGTACCGCGTGTTATCGTGGCATGGATAGCAAGTATCGGTCTTTACAGTTAGGAGGCGGCAGCCGGATGGCAGACGCCGGTCTTCACAGATTTTCACAGATAATTTTCATAGATAAAAAAATATAATACATAATCTTTAACAATATGATTTATTTGACGAAATCATAGGAATGAAACGAAAACAGAAGGGGGAAATCATAATGAATACATGGTTAAATCTTGAAGATAAAACAGTGATCGTAACAGGAGGAGCTTCAGGTATCGGAAAGGCAGTGGCTCAGGAGTTTATCCACCAGGGGGCAAATGTGGTGGTCTGCGATATGAGCCCAAATATCCCGCATCTGGACGACGCCACGGAGGATAATTTTCTCTATGTGGTAACGAATGTGACAGACAAAGCCGATGTGGAGAATATGATAACACAGACAGTGGAGAAGTTCGGAACTGTGGATGTTCTTGTGAATAATGCAGGTATCAATATTCCAAGACTTCTGGTGGATCCGAAGGATGCCGGCGGCGAATTTGAGCTGGATGAAGCTGTGTGGGATAAAGTATGCAACGTTAATCTGAAAGGTGTCTTCTTTTGCGGACAGGCGGCAGCCAGAATCATGGTGGAAAAAGGAGAAGGCGTGCTTATCAATATGTCTTCTGAGAGCGGACTGGAAGGTTCCGAAGGACAGAGCGTTTATGCAGCTACAAAAAATGCGGTGAACTCCCTGACCCGTTCCTGGGCAAAGGAGCTTGGCAAACTTGGCATTCGGGTTGTGGGCGTGGCGCCTGGAATTCTTGAAGCAACAGGACTTCGCACCATTTCTTATGAGACAGCCCTCGCCTACACAAGAGGAATCACTGTGGATGAGCTGAGAGCAGGATACAGCAAAACATCGACAACACCGCTGGGACGAAGCGGAAAGCTGACAGAGGTGGCAGATCTGGTATGTTATCTGGCCAGCGAAAAGGCAAGCTATATCCACGGCGTAACCTACAATGTGGCAGGAGGAAAAACCAGAGGATAAAAAGCTTTTCCAATGGGCAAAAACAGGATATAATACATATAATATGAAGCCGGAACAGGGGTAAATTGGAGGAACGGAAGTGAAATTTCTCATTGACGACGCTGACATAACAAAAATCAGAGAAATATATGAATATTATCCGGTGGACGGGGTGACGACCAACCCGTCCATCCTGGCAAAAGCCGGAGGCAGCCCGCAGGAAGTTCTGCGGGAGATCCGGTCCTTTATCGGACAAGAAGCAGATATTCATGTGCAGGTGGTTTCCCGAAAGGCGGAAGCCATGGCGGCGGAAGCGCAGATCATACGGGAAGCGCTGGGAGAGAGAACGTACATTAAAGTACCGGTCGTACCCGAGGGACTGAAAGCAATCAGGATGTTATCCGCAGAAGGGTATCTGATCACGGCGACGGCCATCTACACGCCGATGCAGGCTTTTCTGGCTGCGAAAGCGGGTGCGGACTTTGCAGCGCCGTATGTGAACCGGATTGATAATCTGGGCGCCGACGGCGTGGAAACGGCAAAAACAATCCATGACATGTTCGTGAAAAACAATTGTAAAACAGAGGTGCTGGCAGCAAGTTTTAAGAATGCCAGACAGGTATCAGAGCTGTGCCGGTATGGAGTCGGAGGAGTAACCGTGGGTGCAGATCTCATAAAAAGTTTTCTGCAGAATGATTCTGTGACAGCGGCAGTCGATGCATTTTGTGCTGACTTTGAGGGACTCTGCGGAAAAGAGAAAACAATGTCCGATATCTTTTTGTAGGAAATGTATAAAAAATCTGGAATTTCGGGCGCAAATGTAATAAAATAAGCAGGAGGGATAAAAATGGGCGTAATATATGAAAATAAAGTAAAAGGCATAGGAGACATGGTGGAAGCATTCAAGGACGAAGGTATGTTTATTTTGTTTGGTGAAAACGCACCGGATACCTTGAAAGATTTTTGTTATACGATTACCGTAAAAAATGCTTCAGATACCATTGCAGCAGGACAGACGCTGGAGATAGACGGAACATCTTATAAGATTCTCGGCGTGGGAGAGGTCATGCAGAAGAATCTGGAAGCCCTCGGACATATCACGGTAAACTTTTCCGGTGATGTGAAAGCCGGTCTGCCGGGTGCCATGGTGGTAGAGAAGGCAGAGGTTCCGAAGCTTACTATTGGCAGTGTGATCAGAATCCTTTCATAATTTTGTCTGTCGGTCTTTATACAAAACAGAGCGGTGCGGACACGTACCAGACAGATGGAAAAGAACGGACAAAATGCAGATGAGGGAGTAGGACATTGCTGAAAAAGATGATAGTAGACGGTCGTTGGGGCATACATGCAGAGGTGGCCGCGAGACTGTATGAGGTGAGCAGACGCCGGGAGTCTTGTCACATTTTTATCAAGCATGGAAGAAAGATAGCCAGTCTGATGGATATCAGCCAGTTACTGGCCCTGGGCGTAAAACAGGGGGATGAGATTGTAGTCATCGCAGATGGAGAAGACGAGGCGGGAGCCATTAGGGAAGTGATTTCCGTGATTCAGTATACATCCAGGTGATGCCGAAACATTTTGTAATGAAAAAAACAGACCATTTGAGCGGGTCGGCAATGATGAAAAACAGGTTTGCTCATATCATAATAAAATGGGGCATTGCAGAGGCAGTGCCCTTTTGATTTCACGGGGGGATTAAGAGATGCAATTTGACGGAGACAACAGACTTGCCAGTTTACTTTCTTATCTGGAATTTAAAAAAGCAGCCACACTGGAAGAATTGTCGGAACGTCTGCATGTCACGACAAAGACGATTCGAAGTGATATCAAAGAATTAAATGGAATGCTGGAAGGCAGCGGGGTGATAGAAGGAGTAGGCGGCAAATACCGGCTATTCCAGCTGAATCCGGAATACTTTAAAGAATGCAGGGACCGTATTTACGCCAGCGATGAATACATGAACTCTCCGGTGAGAAGGTATGCGTACATTATGGATCGGCTCCTTCATTCAGATAAACCGTATCCCACAGAGGAACTGGCCTACGAGATGAATGTGGGGAGAACGACGGTCGTCGGTGATCTGAAAAGACTGCGGACGATGCTGGACGGTTACTCTGTGTCGATCAAAGGGCAGACAACGCAGGGGTTATCTCTGTGTGGGGATGAAATGTACATACGTCTGTTTATCCTTGAAAATATGTATGAGGTCATCTACGGAGAATATCAGCTTCCGGAAGAGATGCTGCAATACATCGACGCGCTGTGCGACCGGTATTATCTGGACTCCGGGACAAGGAGTTATTTCCTGCGGTCCTTTATTTTGATGACAGACCGGATTACGAACGGGCATCCCCTTGAAAAACTGGAAGAGAAATACCGGGATCTGCTGGAGACAGATTTTTACCGTTTTGCAGAAAAGATTGCGAGAGAGACAGAAAAGGTCATGCACTTTACCGTCTCCCGGGAAGAGATCATCTTTCTTTCTCTGCCCATCGCCGGCATGCGCATGACAGCCAATGAAAAGGGAGGTCATTTCATAGACATTTCTGAGGAGGTGGCGGAACTGGTCATCGCCATCATGGACAGGATTGCCTATGAAATGAATTTTCATATTTCTCCCACAGATCTGCTGGATGAATTCGTCTATCATCTGAATTTTATGCTCAACAGGTTAAAATACCGGTTCTATATCAAGAATCCGATGCTTCTGGATATTCGGCAGAAATATCCCGTCGCCTATAAGATGGCGGAGGTAGCCAAAGAGGTCATAGAGGAGAAAATGGATGTCGATGTGATCGATGAGGAGCTTGGATTCATGGCTTCTTATTTCAGTGTGTTTCTGGAAGAGCAGAAAGTCATGGGTAATCCCAACTATCATGTGGCCATTATCACGAGAAACAGCATGTCCACCATCAAGCTGATGGAAATGCAGCTGAAAAAGGTGCTGCCGGACGCGACGACTTACGTTTTTTACGAAAAAGATGAAGTGAACAGCCGGATTCTGAACCGATATGATCTGGTATTGTCAACGGTGAGACTGGACATACATCCGGACTGTCCGGTGGTGTACATTTCCGAGATTTTTGACGAGATGGAGATCTCGCGGAAGATCGAGCAGGTACAGTTCCTGCGAAGGGGAAAGATCAAAGTGAAAGCCGGTCTGAATTCCCTGATTGCTACACTGGTGGAGCCAGAAATGTTATTCCTTCTCCCGGTTGACTGCACCTTTAGGGAGGCCCTTGATCATATGCTTGACCGTTTGCTGGAAGAAGGCATCATTGACGAAGCCTTCCGGGAAGCCATGCTCGAGAGAGAGGCGAAGGTCACGATGCTTTTTGACGAAAACATCGGTTTTCCGCACATTCTCTATGAGGGCAAGAAGCTGATTTTTGCACTGGGAGTCACGGGAAGAGATAAGGCGGAAAACGGCCTGAAGCTGGTATTTTTCCTTGGACTGCCCAAAAACATGGATTACGACGATCAGATCCTCATGAAAATATACGATGAGATCATTTCCATCGCCGGCAACGGCCAGATCATGCAGGGAATATGCGAATGTCGCTCCGCGAAAGAATTTTACAGCTATATGATAAAAAATAATGCATTTTTTGAATAAGTGATTGATTCTGGTTCCGGAAAGAATTTCAGGTAATTGTTAAATGCAAAATATCCCAGATGTGGATAATTCTCTCCTATATAAGGAGAAACAACGTGCTGTGTACAGACATGGCGCAGCGGAAACACAAAAAATGTACATTTTATGTAAAAAATAAAAAAATATGTTTGATCAGGGCGGCTCAGAAATGGGCCGCCCTGCAATGTCTGGAGAAGAAGCAAATTTTTGTAATTGATGGGAGTATAAAGAAGCTATATTTTTATATAACTGTTAAAAAATATTTTTATAGAATTTTTACTTTTATTGTTTTTCGTTTGTTACTACCATCTGTTGATATGGCAGTAATTTTGACTGTTTTTCCTTTCCCGGCTTTTTTTGCCTTAACTGTTCCGGATTTGGATACAGTAGCATATTTTGTATTACTGCTTAGCCAGAGTAATTTTTTGTTGGCGCCTTTAGTTGCAATTACTTTAGTTTTTAGTTTGAGTTTTTTTCCTGCCTTCAATTTTTTTTGTTTAGTACCGGATATAATAATCTTTTTTACAATACCTTTCATAGATTTAATGCGAAAAGAAGCTTTTATTCCACTGTGATCAGAAGATTTTGCGGTAATGATAACAGATTTACCTCCAGTTTTTTTCTTTATTTTGACAAGTCCATTTTGTGATACGGTAGCAATTTTTTTGTTGCTTGAAGACCAAATTAATTTTTGGTTTGAAGCATTTGCTGGAGTAATAGATGGAGTTAATCTAATTCTCTGTCCAGCAGCAATTTTATGTGATATTCCAGAAAGAGTAACTTTTGAAATTAATGTTGTAATGTTATTAAATCCTGAAGAAGAAAGTTTTTCAATCCTTTCTTGACGAGTGATTCCACATTTCTTACAACAATATCTTATTAATCCTTCAGCTGTTGATGATGGTGCTTTTATTATATATCCAGAATCCCAAATATGTTTGTTTTTAAAGTCATGTTTTAAATATTTTTTTCCACAATTTGAACAGTTATATTCTATTATTTTTTCGCAGGCGTTGTTGATAAATGTGTTAGAAGAAAAAATATGTTTTTTTGTTTCTTGTGGAACAGTGTCATCAACAACATTTATTAGGACATAGTCAAAATTTCCTTTTTGGTCAAATGCAACGACAGCTGTGTGACCGATATTTTTTGCTGTGATGCGGTTATCTGCTAGAGATACAATGGAATCAGAAGTTATCCATTGTATTTTATTTTCTCCAGTAGAACAAAAATTTAAGGTTGTCTCATCTCCCACATGCATTGTTATTTCGTTTTCTTCAAAAATAATTGGATTAATTTTTAAATCTTTCTGTGCGGTATCATAGATTTTGTTTCCGTCAAAATATGAATTTATACAAAATAATTTGATGAATTCATTATATTCAAGGGATCCATATATTGGTTCCTCCATTATATCAGAAGGGGATGTACCAGTTAATTTTCCGTAATTAAAACAATTTTCAAAAACTATTCTTGATTCTTTATATTTTATGATATTGGGGTCAAAAGCCTGTCTATAGCACCTTGAAAAGTTCATATATTTTGTAGTAAATACAAGCCGAAATGCTTCTCTTGCTGTATAATAGAGCTATCCTAGAAAAGAAG
>NZ_NFIR01000089.1:0-1748 GCF_002159465.1 Eubacterium sp. An3 | reverse complement strand
ATGATGTTGGGGTCGAAACTATATAATTAGTTGTGCCCTGTACCTATAGTACCTTGAAAAATTCATATTTTGTAGTATTATGCTGGGATTTCTGGCATATATGCCGGGTATTTCCCTCCTTGTTTTATGCAAGTACCGGATTTTGAGCATAGTTTCCCAGACCCTTCACATAATTGAAGAGCTTTCGGAAATTTAGTGCCGCTATCTTCGAACCGAAAAAGAACTTGCCACGCTGTTTTCCACGAGGCATCTTTTCCAGATGGTAATTCCTGCGGATATTTGACGGTACAGTCTCTACTCCATTACGGAGTCTTGCGTAGTTTTTAAATTCTTCACTGCTCATGTCCCGCTGGATCTTCGCACGTTCATGTGCCGCTTTGGATGTTACTATTTTGGCAACCCGCTTAAAGATCTTCGGTTTACATTGGTCCTGGTACGGGCAGTTGGCACACTGCTCATGCAGAAAGGAAACGGCGCACTGCCTGCTCTGCTTCATATAGGAGCAGCTTTTCGGCGCATAACCTGCCGGACACCGGAGCACTTTTGTTCCTTCTTCGTTGAATTCAAAATCTGCAAGGATATCCGGGGCGAATTTCCCCGTCAGGCTTGTAGTGATCAGTTCTACATTCTTCTCCGATGCGAGCTGCGTGTTTTCTGTCCCGCTGTATGCGCCATCCGTAATTATGACTGTCCGCTCTTCCTGTTTCTCCATCTGCTCAAGATGTTCCTGGAGAAACTGGCTGTCACTGTGATTGTTCTGGTCATATTGATAATCCGTTACAACGGAACCATTCTTACCTACGGATTCCTCAAGGTTGGCTGTATATCCCCGATGCTCTTTTCCGGCTTTGCTCCGGAATGTAGCCTCCGGATCAGAAGGATTCTGCATCATGGATGAGTTCATACCGCCGTCTTCTTTTGTGCGGAGTCTGCGAGTTCCATTTTCAACAACTGTCTGTTCAGACAGGCATCTGACAAACAGATCATACTCTGTTGAATCCTGATACTCAGACTCACATAAGGTGAGAAGTTTATCGGCATCCGCAAGAAGCTGCTTTAATCGTTCCTCTGCATCCGTACTTCTCTGGTGATAGATCACTCTGTTGAAATCATTCGGATCTGTGTAGTGCTTCAGATCCTCCGGCAGCGCAGGATCATTTGCCTTATTCATAGAAACTGCCAGCTTTGAAATACAAGTATAGATCAGTTCCATCCGGCTGAGTTTACGGATGTTGGATTCGATCATCATGGAATCCATACGCCGGATCTTCCCGCTGATCCTCATCAGTTTGGCAATGGAAGCGCTCAGGTCATTTACGCAGTCATGGTAAAGATCCTTGTTATGAAGTGTTTCGTAATCATAGCACCGCCTGCGGAAACGGCTCAGTGTCTTGTCGCTCAGCGGCTGCTCTTCGAAACTCGTTGTGTGCAGGGCATACTGGAGCCGGAAATCCAACATAAGATTTTCAACCATTTCATCATCCGAATAATCAAAAAGCTCTTTGATAATGAGTGCACCAACGATTACATTTACCGGAGTATTCGGTCTGGATGCCTTATTACTGTATAAGACAGAAAAGCGCTTTTCATCAATGGCAGGGAATATTTCATCAGCAAAAACTTTTGCCCAGGATTTTTCCAGTGCTTTCTGTTCCCTGGCGGTTAAGCCGGAAAAACTATCTGTAAATGATATTTGCTGGTAAGAATTTTCTTTGAATGACATAAAGATTACCTTCTTTTCTAGGATA
>NZ_NFIR01000088.1:0-1783 GCF_002159465.1 Eubacterium sp. An3 | reverse complement strand
ACCCGAATTCTTAAGGTAAAAAGTAGTTATTATTATTCGAGATCCAAAACGGAGAACTGCTGATTTACGCTGAGTTTGGCAGTTCTCTTGGAATAACAATACTTCTGGGATAATGGGCCCAGCAACAGCAGCGCCTGATATTTTTCAGGTTGTTATAACCCTGATATCCATCTGTTTCCAGGTATCCGCCGCCGTATCCTTCCAGGAATCTTTCGATATGGTATTTTGCCCTGGTCTCCGTATATCCGAAAAGGATGATCGGCGGGAGGCCGTCTTCTCCGGATCTTACCAGCCACATACAGGACTGCGACTGTGCGCGCCTCTCCGGTTCTTTCAGCACCTGGACCCTGGTCTCATCCGCCATCAGGAAGCCCCTCTTTAGGAGTTCCCGGTGGAAGAATCCGTATACATGGATAAAGTACCGGTCCACACAGTTTATGATCCAGTTCGCTATCGTCGTCCTGGAAAGCTCCAGCCCGAACTGGAGCCAGTCTTTTTCCTGCCGGTACAGGGGCAGCGAAAGGGCATATTTCTGATAGATACACCATGAGGCCACCGACGGGGATACCGGACTGTGGGGGATCAGCGCCGGCGGGACCACAGATTTCACAAATTTATAGCTGTTCTGGTCTAAATGATATCCTTCTGTACACGCCGGACATTTATAAGTCGTACGGTAATATCTCACCAGCTTGAGTGTTGCCGGGATGTACACCAGTTCTTCCCGGACGTATTCCTTTCCAACACGGACCAGAGGGGTGCCGCAGTCCGGACAGGACTGTTCCGATCCCGGAAGAGGGACTTCGACCACTTCTGTCGGAAGATCCTTATATTTTTCTGCATTTGTCTTCCGGCTCTTGCGCACATGTTCCTTCACGACTACTACCTGCTCCGGTTCTGTGGCTTTTGGGTCATGGTGATACTCGGCTTCGTCAAAGATCTGGGCGTACATATCAAAGAGCGTGAGCTGACCGTCCGCCTGCGGCTCTTCCGGCTTTTTGCGTTTTTCGCTGGATGCCCCGTAAAGCTGCTTTTTCAGATACTCAATCGTTTCCAGTCTCTGAGCTGCGAGCTGGTTGGCCGCATCCAGGGATTCCTGCAGGGAAGCGATCATCCGCGTCTGGGATCCGACCGTTTTTTTCAATTGCTGCATCATATCTTTCAGCTCCCGGAGCTGGAGTTCCCTTGGGTCAGAAGCCATGTTCCTTTCGTCCTTTCTATACTGGACCCATTATATCATATGTCAGCAGATAAGACCACGGGAACAGAGCTGAAAACAGAGATATTTTGAGACATTTAAGATCTATTTCCAGCGGAAGGGACAGGACTTTTTCGGCCAGCGGGCAACGGTTTGAATGTCTTGGGCTGTTCGATCTCCAGTCCCGACATGAGCCAGTCGAACTGCTGCCAGGTAAGCCGTCTCACTTCCGCCTGGTTCTTTGGCCACCGGAACCTGCCATCGACAGACAGCCTCTTATACAGGAGGACGATACCATCCTTTTCGTACAGGATCGCCTTGATCCTGTCGTGGCGCCTCCCGCAGAAGAGGAACAGGGCATTATCGTCTTTGCCCATATGGAGTTTCTCTTCGATGATTGCACAGAGACCGTCGATCTGTTTTCGCATATCAGTACGGCCGCATTATCTAAATGTTAGGATAATGCGGCTTATGCTCAGTTTATTTTTATCCTCATCTTTTTTGAATAACCTGTCTTTTCCAGATGATTTTTCGGAAAAGATGAGGATAAAAAAATATGCGATAATGAAATCACAATTAAAATCG
>NZ_NFIR01000087.1:0-1796 GCF_002159465.1 Eubacterium sp. An3 | reverse complement strand
CATGGATATACTGCGGCACAACCTTCCATACTTGATATCCGTTTCCTCGATTGCTCTTTCTGACCGCTCCCAGTACAAAGCGATGATATCTTTATCCTCCATCTCCTCACCTCCGTGATGTTTGAATGTGCACTTTAAACCTATGGAATTCGATAAATTAAAATGAGAATTATACATTTACTGTCATAAATGAATTTTATTTCACTCCAACTCACTCACATCCACAATATACGCTTCCGTTTCATTGGCCAGCAGAAGTTTTTTCTCTGCACCTGCCAGATACATTTCCACATCAAAATGCATTTCCTGTGGTACATTAATTTTCATAAAAGTTTTCTTTGCCAGATTTACCAGAAAATATGGCGAATTGTTTTCCTCCTTATCACCATACATCGCATAATCTCCCGCTTTTCCCAGAAAATGTGTGTTTTTGTCAGCTCCTTCAATAGAAAATGTTTCTCCCGTGACAATATTGGTCAGCTCCAGGGTATTCTTTTTCACAGAACTGTTCCACTCCATACCTACTTCTCCATATCCCGTATAGGTTTCCAGCACCTGATCGGTGCGAAGGTCCACTTTGCAAGTCTGCGCCTGTGTCCGGATTCCGTCATCCGTTTTTTCCAACAAATCTTCACCAAAAGTAAGAATCGTAGTATCATCAAGAAATTCTATTTCGTCACCTCGGGTATAAGCATTGATTGCTTCTATCCTTTTCTCCGTTTTTTCTTTAAGATCAAAAACGGTCCAATACCCATCTGCCCGGTAATTACATAAGATTACTTTTCCACCGGGAGACATCGTACAGTTCGCATATACTTTGTCACCGGACAGCTTTTCCATTATTCCGGTTTCCAGATCCAGTTTTGCGATACATTCTTTATAATTTTCTCCATCATCCATCAGCTGTACATAAACGGATTTCTCGTCGAAGTAAGAGAAAACCTCATTTATGGCTCCTTCCAGATTAAAGCCATGGATTTCCTGATGACAAATTGCATATTCAAAGGAAAAAGGCACGCCATCATATTCACCCTGGAAAGAATACACCGGCAGTTCTTTCAACCCATTTCCCTGTATTCCATATACGCGGTCAATTTTCACATTTTCTGTCTCCTCGTCATAATGGGTTTCTGCTACGACCGTTTCCTTATCTCCAAACACAAGCATATTATCTTTCAGCGAAATTCTGTGGTTCTCATCCGCCGGGATATCCGGCCGTCTGGTTTCGCCGCTGCTTTCCTTCGAACTGGCTGGTTCATCTGTGGCATTTCCTGCAGTATTCCCGTCGCTGCCGATATGTAATTCTGTCACCTCATGGCCGGAAAACATGTCGAACAGCCACTCCCGGAAGGCATCCGACGCCGTAGCAAGAACCGATACTCCCATTCCCAATGCCACGATACACAGAAAGATCGCAGCGGCCGTCCGAAAGGCGGCGCTGTGTCTCCACAGGCGAGGGATAAATCCCTTCGGGGACGGACTTTTTCTGCTCAGATTCTTTTCTATTCTTTCTGCTGTCTTCTCGATATATTCGTCGTCACATTGATGGATGGCCTCATATAAATCCTTTCCAGTCATAAGTCATAGCCCTCCTTCCGAAGATATTTTTTCAGCTGCTCCCGGATTCTTGAAAGCCGCATAGACGCAGTTTTCTTTGAAATGCCGTGCCGTCCCGCAATCTCTTCCAGGGAACTGGCAAACCAGTACCTTTCCAGAAAGATATCCCGGTTATTATCCGAGAGATCTCCCAGAAACCGGCTGACCGTTTTTACCAGTTCCTCTTTCATCACCGCATC
>NZ_NFIR01000086.1:0-1864 GCF_002159465.1 Eubacterium sp. An3 | reverse complement strand
GGGGCCGTTGCAAAATAGATGAGTAATCATCTATGGAGCAATGGCTCCATTTTTATGCCTGAAAATAGAAAACGGACCCCGAAGAGTCCGTAATCCATGGTATAATTAGATATGACTACTAACCAAAAATACCATAAAAATTATACCGAATTCGGCGAGCCTTATCAACTGGTTTTGCCATTAAATTTGGAAGGTTTGGTTCCTGATGATGATTCTGTCCGACTGCTGAGCCACGAATTGGAGGAATTAGATTACAGCTTGCTGTATCAGGCTTACTCTGCCAAAGGCAGAAATCCGGCAGTGGACCCTAAGACCATGTTCAAGATCCTGACCTATGCTTACTCTCAAAATATTTATTCATCCAGAAAAATTGAAACTGCATGCAGGCGAGATATCAACTTTATGTGGCTGCTCGCCGGGCAGAAAGCGCCTGACCACAGCACGATCGCACGTTTCCGTACCGGATTCCTGGCGGATGCCTGTGAAGATCTCTTCTATCAAATGGTAAAGAGACTGAAAAATGCAGGCGAGCTGTCGAAGGAAACCATTTTTATTGATGGGACAAAACTGGAGGCCTGCGCGAACAAATATACTTTCGTCTGGAAAAAATCCATAGGGAAATGGGAAGCAAAAATGTTCCAGAAGATACAGGAGGCAGTTTCGCTGTTAAATCAGGAATACATACAAAGTTTCCGGGTAACTGAAGACACAAGGACGCAGGATCTCCAGGAGATCTGCCGGTTTTTGGAACAGGCCTGTGAAGAACAGCATACTGTTTTTGTCCATGGCAGAGGAAAGAGGAAAAGCCGTAACCAGAAATACCTGGAGCTGTTCCGGCGTTTTCTGGAACGTCAGACAATCTACGACTGGCACACCGCCAGTTTTCAGGGGCGGAATAATTACTGCAAGACCGATCCGGATGCCACATTCATGCACATGAAGGATGACCATATGCGCAACGCCCAGTTGAAACCGGGATATAACGTACAGATCGCGGTGGATAGCGAATACATTGTCGCAACAGACATTTTCCAGGACCGCAATGACGTCTGGACTCTTGTTCCTTTCTTGAAAAGGATGGAAGAAAAACTTGGATTCCGTTATCCCAGTGTAACAGCAGATTCCGGATATGAAAGCGAAGAAGGTTACAGTTATCTGAGGGAGCAGAAGCAAAAGCCCTATATCAAGCCACAAACGTATGAGAAATGGAAAAAGAGGAGTTTTAAAAAGGATATCAGTAAACGGGAGAACATGGGTTATGATGAAAGGACAGATACCTATACGTGTCATGCCGGGAAGAAACTGCAGCCGATTTTCCTGAAAAAGCAGACAAGTAAAAGCGGCTATGAATCCGAAGTAACCGTCTACGAATGTGAAGACTGTACGGGCTGTCCTTATAAAGAGAAATGTACAAAAGCAAAAGGGAACAAACGGCTGTACGTCTCCAAAAGCTTTTTAGAGAAACGGCAGGAATCCTATGAAAATATCCTGAGCGAGAAAGGGATTCTGTATCGTATGAACCGATCGATCCAGGTGGAAGGAGCATTCGGAGTCCTGAAAAACGATTACGAATTTCAAAGATTTTTACTCCGTGGGAAAACCAAAGTAAAACTGGAGCTTCTTTTACTTAGTATGGGGTATAATCTCAATAAACTTCACGCGAAAATACAGAATGACCGAACAGGAAAACATTTATTTTCTGTGAAAAAACCTGCTTAAAAATAGAAAAAACAAATATCTTTATTAAAGTACGCCAAAAAACGGAAGTAAGCCACAGTACAGGTGAGATTACTTCCGTTTTTCCCTTTAGATTAAGCGAGGGAGTCGCTCTATCATCTAATTTGATAATTTTGCGACACCCTCT
>NZ_NFIR01000085.1:0-1934 GCF_002159465.1 Eubacterium sp. An3 | reverse complement strand
GCGCACTGATCTAAGCCTTCTGTCTTAGACAAAAGACTGGTATGATGTGTATTTTGAAATTTTAAAAATTATGCTGTTTTTTTCAGTTCAAACAAGTGCTGTCCTGTTTTGTCATTTTGGATCTTATTATGAAGCTTGTTTATATTATGGGCGACCGCCAGGACCACACTCTGGGCAGTCACATTCTCCAGTCCCCGATAAGAGTACCGACGAAATCCCATGTCTGCTTTTATTTCCGCAAACGAGCCTTCTGCCTGGATACTCCGGTTCATCCTCAGCTGTGTCCCGTACTCACTCGTGATCCGTTCCAGATCTTCCCTTCTTTTTTCTTTCATCGTCTTGGAAACATAAAGCCTTTTTGCTCTTTCTTCCATTGGAGTCTTACAGTTATTCCCTTTGATACACTTTGTTTTATAGGGGCAGCCTGCACACTCACTACATTCGTAGACGGATGTGGTCCGTTGATAACCCTGGTGCTAGTATATAAATAGTGCAAGTCAAAATGAGAAAATTCCAAATAGACAATACATGATATAATAGAAGTATCGTACTGAAGGAGGATCTCATTATGGCAAAGCAACATGACAAACAGTTTAAACTGGATGCAGTCCAGTATTATTTCGATCACAAAGAGCTTGGTGTCCGTGGCTGTGCTCAAAACCTCGGTGTGGGTTACAGCACTCTGACAAAATGGCTGAAGGATTTCCGGGAGTCTGGCGATATCCCTGTTCGTGGCTCCGGTAATTACGCCTCTGATGAGCAGAAAGAGATTGCCCGTCTGAAACGCGAACTCCGTGATGCCCAGGATGCACTTGATGTGCTAAAAAAAGCTATCAGCATTCTGGGAAAATAACAGAAGCCATTTATCTCGAGGTTTCTGAAAAGACGGAAGCTGCCAGAAAACAGAATCGCCGGGTCTCCGTCTCCGGAATGCTGAAATATTCAGGCGTTTCACGGTCTGGATATCGTTCATGGCTAAACCGTACTCCTTCTGATACAGAAAAACGCAGGGAATACATAAAAGCCAAAATACAGGATATTTATGATCAATCGAAGCAAAACTACGGAGCCCCAAAAATCACCAGAAAGCTACGTCAGAAGGGGGAGACCATCTCAGAGCGTACTGTCGGAAAATATATGAAGGAAATGGGGATTAAAGCCCAATGGGTGAAACCATGGACGATCACTACCATAGATTCCGATTTCAGTAACGAACTTCAAAATATCCTGGATGAACAGTTTACTCCTGACCGCCCAAATGCGGTATGGTGCAGTGATATCACGTATATCTGGACGACAGATGGCTTTGTCTATCTGACAAGCATTATGGATCTATTTTCCCGTAAGATCATTGCCTGGACACTCAGCCAGACTTTAGAGGTATCCTGTGTGATTAATACTATCAATAAAGCGAAAGCCAGACGGAACACGAAGTTGCCGTTAATTATCCACAGTGACAGAGGAAGGCAGTATGTATCCCAGGCATATCGGGAAGCCACTGCAAAAATGCAGCGCAGCTACTCGAAAAAGGCTTTCCCATGGGATAATGCATGTATCGAATCGTTTCATGCACTTATCAAACGGGAATGGCTGAACCGGTTTAAAATACGTGATTATCAGCAGGCATATCGTCTGATATTCGAGTATATTGAAGCCTTTTATAATACCAAACGTATTCATAGTCATTGCGATTACATGTCACCAAATGACTTTGAAAAACTATATGAGCAGACACAGACAAACGAACTGCTCTTAGTAAGTTAAGATGAGGATAAATTTCTCATTTTAACTTGCGCTAAATCTTGACATAGGACCACCCGTTGCTGTTTTTTCCTTTCGGTCATATCTCCACTCGATATTCCTGCCATTAAAACAGATATAATGATCCTGCTCCGGATCGTATGTCATATTTTCCATGCGTCCGATATCCTGTT
>NZ_NFIR01000084.1:0-1943 GCF_002159465.1 Eubacterium sp. An3 | reverse complement strand
CAGATAAACCGGGCGAACCAAGCCGACCTTGTTTCTTTCCTGCAATCACAGGGCGAGCAGCTTACCCGCGCCGGGAATGAATACCGCTGGAAACGGCACGACAGCTTGACCGTCCGGGGAAACAAATGGTACAGGCACAGCCAGAGCAAGGGCGGCGGCCCCGTTGATTTTGTCATGGAGTTTTTCGGCAAGAGCTTCACCGAAGCCGTGGAACTTCTCACAGGAGAAAAGGGAGCCGCACCGCCGCCGGACAGACCTTGCCACGCGTCCCTTTCCGACTTCCGGCTACCGCCCCCAAACAACGACAACAGAATAGCGAGGAACTACCTCACAGCAGCCCGCCGCATTGATGATGATGTGACGGGCTTTTTCTTTGCCCGCGGCGATATTTACGAGGACGCAGCCCACCACAACGCCGTATTTGTGGGGCGGGACGAGGACGGAATACCGCGCTACGCCCACAGCAAGGGAACGGCGGGAAACTTCCGGTTTGATGTGAAAGGCAGCGACAAAGCCTTTAATTTCTGCTACCGAGGCGAGGGTGACAGGCTTTTTGTCTTTGAAGCCCCCGTTGACCTGCTCTCTTTCCTCTGCCTGTTCAAAAAGGCGTGGCAGAAGCAGAGCTATTTGTCATTGGGCGGCGTGGGAGAAAAAGCCCTGTTGCGTTTCCTCTCTGACCGCCCGAACATCAAGACCGTTTACCTCTGCCTTGACAGCGACCAAGCCGGAAACGACGCTTGCAGCCGCCTTGCGGAGCTTGTGCCGGAGGGCTTGACCGTCCACCGCCTTGTGCCGCTTTACAAGGACTGGAACGAGGTATTGCAGCACCGGGCAGAAATCACAGACGGGAAGTATATCCGGGAAGCGGTTTACGGATTGAAAGAACCGCCGCAGGAAGAAACCGTCGAGATTATCCGCATGAGCGAGGTTGACACACAGACCGTTGAATGGCTATGGGAGCCGTATATCCCTTTTGGGAAAGTAACCATTGTGCAAGGCAACCCCGGCGAGGGCAAGACCACCTTTGCCCTACGCCTTGCCGCCGCCTGCACCACCGGGGGAACGCTGCCGGGAATGAAGCCCTTGCCGCCATTCCAAGTGATTTACCAGACCGCCGAGGACGGGCTGGGCGATACCGTCAAGCCCCGCTTGATAGAAGCCGAAGCCGACCTTGACCGCGTGCTTGTGATTGATGAAGCCAAACGGGAGCTTACCCTCTCCGACGAGCGCATAGAAAAGGCAATCACGCAGAACGGGGCGCGGTTGATTATCCTTGACCCCATACAGGCGTACATGGGCGAAAAGACCGACATGAACAGGGCAAACGAAGTGCGCCCCATGTTCCGCCGCCTTGCCGATGTTGCCGAGCGTACCGGGTGCGCCGTTATCCTTATCGGACACTTGAACAAAGCCGCCGGAGGACAGAGCGCATACCGGGGCTTAGGTTCTATTGACTTCCGCGCCGCAGCAAGGAGCGTCCTGCTGATCGGGCGCGTGAAGCGGGAGCCGAATGTGCGCGTTATCGTCCATGACAAATCTTCCCTTGCGCCGGAGGGCAAGCCCGTTGCCTTTTGCCTTGACCCGGAAACAGGCTTTTCATGGATAGGCGAATATGACATAACCGCCGACGAGCTGCTATCCGGCGCGGGCGGGAACACCGCCACCAAGACCGAGCAAGCCGAGAAGCTGATACTTGACCTGCTTGCAGACGGGAAAGAACTTGCCAGCGAGGACATTGTAAAGGCCGCAGCCGAAGCCGGAATATCCGAGAGGACGGTACAGAACGCCAAGCGCAACATGGGCGGTATTTTAGGCGCAAGGCGTGTCGGCGGTCAATGGTATAACTTCATCAAGAAGAAGCAGCCACCCGAACCCGCAAGCTGAAAGTGCAAAACGCAGACCCTTTGCACTTTGCACTTTCGCACTTTCACAAGAATTTGCGT
>NZ_NFIR01000083.1:0-1962 GCF_002159465.1 Eubacterium sp. An3 | reverse complement strand
AGAGGGATTTCCCGTAGCCCGGAAAATCCCTCTTGGTTGTCAGTATTCGGTTTTACTGTGCGGGTGCTGCGGCGGCTTCCTGTGCCTTTTTCTTTGCCCGGTATTCCCGTGCTTTCATGCGGTCATACTCCCGTCGCTTTTCAAGGTTACGCGCCCGGTACTCCCTTGAATACTGCCGGTGGTAGGCGCGGCTCTTTTCCTTTTGGGCTTCCTCGATTTTCTCCCGCATTTGCCGGATTTCCTGCTCCGTTGGCTCTGTAAGCTGTGTCACTTCGTTCTCAAATTTGCCGATATAGTTGAAATATATCCCGATGTGCTGAATGGCTTGTTTTGCCCTTTTCTTGTCGCGCTCATGCACTTCAATCCGGCTGATAAACTCGTTGAGAATGGCGGGGGTCAGGTCGGTAAAGGCAGCGTAGCGTTCCGTCAGCTTCAAAAACTTCTGCGCCCGTCCGCCCGCGTTCTCAAAAGCGGATAGCTGCTCTTGCAGCTCGGCAAGCTCCGCTTTCAGCGCATAGTATTCTTCTGAATACTTCTGCGACATTTGCTCATAGCGGTCTTGCGGGATCGTGCCGAGGGCGTTGTCCTCATAGAGCTTGTTCAGCACCTTGTCAATCTGTTCAAGGCGCGTCGTGATTTGCGGGATACGCTTCTGCTGTTTCTTGGTCTTGTCGGTCTGCTGCATGGCAAGGTTCTTTTTCACTAAGGCTTCAAACTCCGCCCGGTTGCTGATAGAGTAGTCCTCGATTTTCTTCAGCACTTCCGCGACGGTCTGCATGAGCAAATCCGCGTCAATGATGTGTGGGGAATGGCACTTGGGGTTTTTGGCTTTCCCCTTGTGGTACTCGCTGCAATAGGCAACGTGCCGCTTGCCGCCGTTTCTGTAATCTATGCGGATGTGCATTTTTGCGCCGCAATCCTTACAGAAAAGCAAGCCCGACAAAGGGTGGATTTCCCCGTCCCCGTTGGGGCGTCTGACGGGCGCGTTTTCCAAAATCCGCTGTGCGGTTTCAAAGTCGGCGCGGTCAATAATCGGCTCATGCACATTTTCGGTTATCTGCCATTGGCTCCGGTCTACATAGTGGTTCCGCTTGTCCCGGAAATGCTTTGTAGTCTTGAAGTTGACTACATCGCCGCAATACTCCTGCCGCGTAAGGATATGGGTCAAGGTGGCTTTGTTCCACTTGTAGCGGTTATCCTCATTGAGCGCCTTGTTTTTACACGTTCCCCGTCCCCGGTCTTTCATGTAGAAAGTGGGGGTAGGGATTTGCTCGTTTTTCAGATATACGGCGATTTGGTTGCGGTTCTTCCCGCCGATAAACAAACGGAAAATAAGGCGCACAACCTCGGCGGCTTCCTCGTCGATTATCCAAAAATCCTTGTTGTCCGGGTCTTTGACATAGCCGTAGGGGGCTTCGGTGGCAATCGGCTTTCCGCTCATGCCTTTGGTCTTAATGCCCGTTTTCACTTTCTTGCTGATGTCCTTTGCGTACCACTCCGACATGATGTTGATAAAGGGCGCAAACTCCAATGTGTCGGGCTTCTCGCTGTCAATGCCGTTGTTGACCGCGATAAAACGCACGTTGTTCCGTCTGAATATCTCCATAGCGTTGCCGACTTGGAGATAGTCGCGCCCCCAGCGGGTAAGGTCTTTCATAATGCAAACGCCGATTTTCCCGTTTTCAACGTCCTCCATCATGCGGGAGTAGGCAGAACGGTCAAAAAATCTGCCGCTTTCATCGTCGTCGATGTAGTGCCGGATATTCGTCAGCCGCTGCCCTCTGGCGTAGTTCTCCAAAAAGATTTTCTGGTTCTGTATGCTGTTGCTCTCGCCGCCGTCCCTGTCCTCGTCCCCTACGGAAAGACGGGAGTAAAGGGCTGTGATTTTGTTGTAATCATTCATGTGCATATCCTCCTGTGCGTCCATGTAGAGTTCCTTTACACTTAAGATTATGCACTCCA
>NZ_NFIR01000082.1:0-1995 GCF_002159465.1 Eubacterium sp. An3 | reverse complement strand
GGCCCCTAAAGCGTGACACTTAGCCCTCTGTTTGCGCTTGCGCTGGGCGGCCTTGATACGCTTCATGCGTCCGGCACATTCCGGGCAGTATTTGGCCCGGTTGGAGCCGGGTGTGAACAACGCCCCGCAGACGGCGCACCGTTTGGCGTCCAGGCAGTGGAACAGGGCCGTTTCCAGTTCCCTGTCCAGCGGCAGCACCGCCGCCCGGAACCACTGACACAGCAGGGAGTAGGAAATAGACTGGACACAGACACATTCCTCCCCATCGTCCAGCGCGATACAGTGGCCGCCGTCATAGTTGCAGCACTCATGTACCAGCCGCCGCGCTCTGCGGTACTGGCGGTAGTCCATGACGGGGATGGGTTCAGGCTTGCTTTTCTTCATGCTGGCACTTCCCGTACCCGCCGCAGTTTCCGCAGCCCTGGCAGGCATGGGCCTCCGGCTCCGGGCCGGTAGGCGCATCTGCCGGTTCCGGCTGCAAGAGGGCAAGGGGCAGGTCGATATTCAGGTGGACGGTCACAAGATAGTGAGCGGTAATCATAGGCGGTTCCTCCTTAATTTTTTGTGAATTTCAAGTCTATTGAGTTGATTTTGCGTTGCAAATGGCATATACTATAAGTGCAATAAACTTGAAAGGGGCTGATACAATGGCTAACACGACAAATTTCAGCGTCCGTATGGACAGCGACATCAAAAAGCAGTGCGAAACGCTTTACAATGAATTAGGCGTGAACCTTACCACAGCGATCAATGTCTTTCTGCGTCAGTCGCTCCGCGCCGGTGGCTTTCCCTTTGAAGTCAGGCTGGAACAGCCCAACAAGGAAACCATTGCCGCCATGTTGGAGGCAGAACGGATTGCGCGTGATCCCAGCGTGAAGCACTACTCCGATGTGGAAGAAGCCCTCCGGGAGCTGAAAAGATGAAGCGCGACATTGTTTGGACAACAAAGTTCAAAAAGGACTACAAGCTGGCGATGAAGCGTCACATGGACATCGGTCTGCTGGATGACATTATCCGGGCCTTGTCGCGGGGCGAAAAATTGCCAGAGAAAAACAAAGACCATGAGCTGACCGGCGATTGGGTGGGGCATCGGGAATGCCACATTCAGCCGGACTGGCTGCTCATCTATCGCATTGAGGACGATGTGCTGGTGCTGACGCTGGCCCGCACCGGGACGCACAGCGACCTGTTCGATAAATGAGAGTGCTGCCGCCGTATGGGGAAACCTGTACGGCGGTTTTTCTGTGTGCAAAGGGTGTCACGAAATATGACACCCCCGTGAGGGGTCGGTAAAACGCCGTACCCTTTACCGCTCCGGCCCCCGGTCGCGGGATTTGTCCCGTTCCTGGCGGGCCAGTTGGTCGGCGGCCTTGCGGAGCCGTTCAACGGCTTTCAGTTCCTCCCGCATGGCTTTCATGTCGATGCTGTCCACCTGTTTCTGTGCGGCCAGCAGGTCAATCTCACGCCGCCATTCCTTCGGGGTGATTTCCTCGCCGCTGGCTTTCAGTTCTTTCAGATACCGGGCCGCCGCGTCATAGAGGATCAGTTCCCGGCTGTGGCGCTGCTCGAACAGTTCCCGCTTCTCCGGCTTTACCCTGGCAAGCTGCTTGTGGACAGTCTTGTACTCGTTGTACTGCGCCCACATTTCCCCGCGCTCAGTGAGGACAGCAATCCGGCGCTCGGCCTTAACGATCTCTCGCCGCAGGTCATAGTAGCGGGTGTTCATATCTGCGATTTTTTCATGGAGCTGCTGCATGGACTGGATGCCGTTTGCCTGCAAAAAGCTGAACAGGGCGGCGCTCTCCTGCAAAGCCCGGATTTTGCCGGTGCGGGTGTCGGGCCGCTTGAGCTGCTGCTGGGCCTCCCACAAGTCAACCATGCTGGGCTGCTGGCCCTCCGGCTTCTCGGCCTCGGCCTTCGACCAGTTGTAGAGGCGGGTAATGCGGGCCTTGATTTCTTTCAGCAGCTTGTTGTCGGCGGCGATCTGCCGGTTGA
>NZ_NFIR01000081.1:0-2227 GCF_002159465.1 Eubacterium sp. An3 | reverse complement strand
ACGTTTTAGACAATAATAGAGCATATCTTTATTTTTATGATATGTAATAATAATGGACTGTTTCATGCATATATTCCCTCCTTTATCCTCAGGCAATTACGGATAACTGCTAATTATCTAGTAATACTTATTTTATTTATCTCCTTATCATTTAATTTATTATAACAAAAATATCTATTTTTTTCTATAAATTTTGATTATATTACATATGTAGATATGCATTCTTATCTCATCTTTACTTATTTTAATCTAACCCATTCATCTTTCTCAAAAATTCTTATTTTATGTACGTCAAATAAGCCGCCAATAATTGTGCCGGCTTGCTTTGTCTCTGTAATCCGCTAAATCAATTGCTATGCTACGAATTTTAGTATATTCATCCTGTTTCTAGGATGTAAATCTCTTAAAATTTCTGCCTGTTTCTTGGCAGCTATATGTATATATATCTGAGTTGTTTTAATTGAACTATGTCCTAATATTTGTTGTATACAGCTAATATCTACGCCTTCCTCAATTAAGTAAGTTGCAAATGAATGTCGAAACATATGAGGAGTTATATTTCTCTCAATACCAGCTAATTTTGTATATTTTTTCAACATCAATCTTATCGATTGTTCCGTATATCTGCATCCACGATTATTTACAAAGAAAAAACCACTCTGTTTAATCTCTTTTTTATTTTCTATATAATAATTTTTGAGTATACTCAATATTTCAGATGAGGCAATCTGTATATACCTTTCTTTTCCACCCTTTCCCATAATTCTTATAAGTCCTGTATTTAAATTTATGTTATCTTCTCTAATATTTGATATTTCATAAACTCTGGCTCCAGTAGCAAAAAGGGTTTCTATTACCGCTATATCTCTTAACCAATATTTATATGTTTTTACGTTACTTTTATCTTCTTGTGCATATATGTAATTAAGTAGCTGCTCAATCTCTTCCCGAGGAATAATTCTAGGAAGAATCATTGTCTCTTTAAATTTTACTTTGATTTTTCTAAAAGGATTGTCACAAATAATTTCCTTTTCCTCAAGATAATTATAATATGCTTTAACTGATGCAATCTTACGTTTAATTGTCTTCTGTTTAAATTTTTTATGTAACTCCGTTATATAGTCTTCTATCTTCTCTTTTCCAGGAATATCTTTCTTTGTATATTTAAAGAATTGCTTCAAATCAATTCTATACGCTTTTAGTGTTTTCCTGTCTAATCCTTTTCTAAATTCACAATACTCTAAATATTTTCCAACCTGTTCCGTATGATTCATATTCTTGTCCTCCATTCTTTTTTGGTAGTGTACCATCATAGAACTCTACTTTCATTACTTTCCTCTTAATATGGATAATTTGAATACTATCAATTAATATATTTTACCAAAAATGATTTAAAATCTTTATACGAAAGTGCTGATAAAGTTTATTGGTTAGATAATTATTTGAGTTTTATTGAAGAACTATAAGTATCCGCTTATCAGAGTGTGTCATATAGCGGCAACAACTACACAACTAAACATTTTACAAATATGAATCGTAAGCGCCTAATCTCCTGTACGTATTCCCAACCTCGCATTTCTGTGCCATAATCATAAGCAAGCACTTTGCTCTATTCTTTGCCAGAGAGCAAGCGTTTTACTTTATTTATGGGAGGTATCTTATGCGGGCAAAACCTATTCCAATGGAAGAACAATACAAACTGGTACTAGAATGCCGCCAGAGTGGGCTTTCTGACTATCACTGGTGTTTGGAACATGATATCAAACCGGGGACTTTTTATAACTGGGTGAAACGTCTCCGCAAGGCAGGGACCTATACAATCCCGGCCCCCGCCGGCAGAGACACGTATACAGCCATGCCCAGACAGGATATTGTCAAAGTCGAACTGGTCGAAGAATCTGTAAAGATTCCCAGACATGGATATCCCGCCGGCAGCGATACGGAGCATATCGATGGGTTCCCGCATTCCATGGAACTCCATATCGGCAGTTCCAGTATTTTGGTAGCAAATGATATTGACCCTGTCCTGCTGGCACAGACGATACAGATGCTGAAGGAAGCTCCGCCATGCTAGCGGATATCAGCCGGGTGGATGCCATCTACATCGTATGCGGCTTATGCTCAGTTTATTTTTATCCTCATCTTTTTTGAATAACCTGTCTTTTCCAGATGATTTTTCGGAAAAGATGAGGATAACATAATTATCTTAATCCACAAAGACGAGCCA
>NZ_NFIR01000080.1:0-2428 GCF_002159465.1 Eubacterium sp. An3 | reverse complement strand
TATATGAATTATCGTATGCTGTATACCAAATTATATAGATAATATTTAAAGCATTTGATGTCAAACATCTGTAAAATAAAATTCAAGGAGCAATAATATGAAAACCATAATAAAAAAATATTTAAAATCAATAAAAAAATTATTTCCTATATATGGAAAAAAAGAAAAACAATATATTAAAATTCTTCAGCCCCGGCTGTTGGAATATGCCGCCGAAAAAGAGACGTTATCTTATGAAGATTTGATAGAAGAGTTCGGTACACCCTCTCATGTGATTTCTGGGTATTTTTCCGAAGTAGATGATGAGTATTTGTTTCGTCATCTGAAAATCAGGGGATATGTAAAGAAGTTTCTGATTTTTGTATTGGTTGCTTTTCTGGCTTTCAATGGGTATTGCTATTATTGGGCATATCAAGACTATTTGAACGCACAGGATCAACATATAATGTATAAAGAAATAGTTATTGAGGAGGATTAAGTTATGAAGAAAAGAATATTTTTGAGTGTGCTTAGTGTAAGTTTTCTAGTTAGTACATTGCCAATGAATATTTTGGCTTCCGAAATGGACAAAAAGATTATCAGTATAGAGTCTAAAGAGGAAGACAGTATTTATTATGAAACAGTTTTGGAAGAAGAATCTTTTAATTCCAGGAGTAGTACAAAAAGCGGAAGTAAAACTGTCAACTGTAAGAATAGTAAAGGAAAAATCCTATGGTCAGTAAAGGTACATGGAAGTTTTACTTATAATGGAAAAACAGCGAAATGTACTAGTTCTACAGTTTCTACGACCTGTCCGGCTTCCAATTGGAAGATTGCGTCTTCTTCAGCATGGAAAGACGGTGCTAATGCAATGGCAAAAGCGATAGCCAAAAAATATGCTGCTGGTCAAGTAACTAAAACAGAGACTGAGACTGTTACCCTCCACTGCAGTTCCTCTGGTAAATTATCATAATTTTGCTTCAAAAAGCAAACATATACGGCAGTCATTGGCCAGACTGCCGTATATATTTGTCTTTTTAAAACAAAAAATTTATGGCAATATATTGATCTTGTCAGCTTTTTACGATAAAGTTGATAAAGAAAGGAATTTACACATGGCAAATAGAAATTCATTTAAAAAAGGAACGATTGAATTATTACTACTTTCTATTCTTAGTGTAGAGGACTGCTATGGATATCAGATTACTCAAAGAATCAAGAAACAGTCCATTGGAAATATTACTGTAACCGAAGGAGCGTTATATCCAATTTTATATAAATTATCAGATAAAGGATATATCAGCGATTATAAAAAATTAGCGGGAAAAAGATTAACGAGAGTTTACTATCATTTAGAAGAAGAGGGAAAAAATTACTTAAATAATTTGCTTGAAGAATATTTCAAAGTACAGGACGGCGTTCAAAAAATTTTGTCTGCCAATCATATTGATATACGAGCCTGTGAAAAAAAGACCTGTTGACAAACTAAAGAAAAATGGCTTTCTGTATGGTATACTTATTATATCAATTGCAGGAGGTCTTTTTTTATGATGGGAAAACAAAGTGGACAAATCCAGATGATAATCCTTGACATAGATTCTATGATTCCAGAACATCATCTTCTGAGCCAGATTAAAAACTGTGTGAATTTTGATTTTATATATGAAAAGACAGTCCCCTATTATTCCCATGTTGGCAGAAAATCTATCGACCCCGTTGTTCTGATAAAAATGCTGCTAATTGGTTATCTTTATGGGATCAAATCAGAGCGGAGACTTGAGGAGGAAGTATCTCTCAACCTTGCTTACCGCCGGTTTTGTGGAATTGATCTGATGAATAGAGTACCAGATCACTCAACTTTTAGCCAGAATAGATGAAGACGTTTTCAAGAGGCCGGCATATTCCGGGAAATTATTAATAAGATCGTACTGAAGTGTATGGAGCTTGGGATCGTATCGGGAGAAATCGGTGTTGCAGATGGGTCATTCCTTCCGTCAAATGTATCCTGGGATAGCCGCTATGAGGCAGTTGAGACGGTAGAACATTCCACTGTAAAATATATGAAAGAGTTGTTGTGGTCAAGCGTTTTTGTAACACTTGTGACTAAAAAATATCAATTTATGTACTTCGGGCTTTGTATGGTGTTTGATACCCATTGAAACTATGAGGGCGTACATGATTATACGTGACATATGCAAATTCCTCCACTGTCTGATAGAGTGCCTCCTGGGAGTATCCCAAAGTTTGTGTAAACCTTCAAACTGATGTAAGATAGACTTACCAGCTTGGAGGTTTATTTATGGCAAGGAAAAAAGATACCCCACAAAAGGCGTAAACGGTAAATACTCCGTACCTCGAAAATCATAGTCATATGTGAGACAATAGACTCGATTCTTATCAATCCGTGATAATAGTTCAGTACTCAACTTTTAGTACTGTTATAGAAATG
>NZ_NFIR01000008.1:0-125166 GCF_002159465.1 Eubacterium sp. An3 | reverse complement strand
TTCATATATATCTATTTTTTTATATTATATAAAAATTAAAAATGAATTTCAATACATTTGATTCAAATATATTATTGACAAAATGCTAATTTTATCATATTATAATTAAAAAATAATATAATGAATTTTTTAATTATAATATAAAGATGAGAAAAACGACTTAATAAAAAATTGAAATTTGGCAGTCAGCCCATAAAATTTAGGAAAAAAATATTTTGTGACATAGCAAAGCTGATGTAAGTCTAAAGACTACGCCTAGATGCCAGGATGGAAATAACGATATCAGGCAAACCGCTTTATAGATTTTAGTTTCTTGTATGACTGGTTTGTTTAGTAGTGACTGTGGTGATTGCAACGGCTAATAGACTGATATGAGCAAAGGTGTTGAGATTTGTAAGGAATGTTTAAATTCGTACCCACATACGTTCTTGCCGGTGTTTTTAAATCGGGAATTGTAGTGTTTACATTCTGCCCTCAAGGGATAGGTGCTTTTGTAATATTGGCTGTTACGGTCAATGGAGAGCCTTAAATCATCAGGAACTGTGATGTATTTCGTGCAGTCGCGATGTTTCTTCCCATTGTAAAAGTTTTTATGATGGCAGGGACAGAGTTCGTTTTCGGAATTTTTCAATGGGTAGTAGAATTTTTGACGTGTACGCCCGTTATAGGAAAATTTGACGTCTTTCCACATGACAAGGCCTGTTTTACAGACAGGATTCTCCTGTGGGAGCAGCTTGGGACTTTTGGTATTACGCTTATTTAAAGGAATGATATATTCCCCGTTGTAAAGCTGGCTGATCTGATTATAAATATTTTTTATATCATGGCCTTTCTCAGCGAGGAGCAGTACCTGTAATTTCATGATGCTGAAAAGAAGGTTATTGTTTAGGTAGTCAACAAGATCAGAGATCATGGATAATCCTTCGCATTTCATGACAAGGAAAGAACAGGTTATGACGTGGAAAATGCTTTCCGTCCGGTTTTGGGGAATTCCGGGGCAAAGGAAAGATCAAGGGTGGGAAAAGGTAATCATAAAACTTAGCAACAAGCTGGGAGGTAAAAAGAAGGATGTCTTGTAAAATTTTTTGACGATAGAAAACAATCAGTTTCTTTTGGTGAATTGATTTTGACAATTTAATGATATCATTTGGAGCTGGTTGTTTCTATAAATTTGAAGTGATAAAAGAAGTTGCCATGTCTCGCAAATCCGCATAAATATTGAATGTGTGAGTTTTGCTCATGGCAAATATAAATATATAAAAGAGGTGATGACTATGAATGAATAAACGATAAATTATTTGTTATTTAAATTTAAATGTACATTGAAGGAGGAGATTTTATGTAAAAAGAATAGGGTTACTTTTATCATTTTGTTTGTTATGCGCATCTCATTACCAGTGTTTTGTGAGAGTAAGAAAGATGATGAATACGATAAAAATGTGTTTTCACCGGCAAATGTAGGGATTTTTGAATCAGAGATTGCAAAATAGATTCAGCCGTATAGCAAATCAGGGGATAAATATAGTTTTACTTATAAGTTTAAAAATTATGTAGAAGCAAAAATTAATTTTTCTGTTCAAAACTATTTTGTACATAAAGGGTACAATAATTGGAAAAAAATACAAATTATATTAGAAGGGGGTAATATGATGAACAAAAGAAATTCAATAATTACAGGTATTGCCTTTTCATTTATGTTAATTGTAGGAACGACGTTTCCTTCATACGCACAGACAAAAGACTTTGCATATAGTTTAAAAGTTGGAGATAGTGAAACTAAATTTGGTGCTACAAAAGCAGGTGGATCTTCTTTTGAAACAAAATATTATTTGACGCAAGAAAATGTTTCTCGTCCAACAGGGAGCACTCGATATTTTTCTTATTATCCAAAATTAAATGGTGTCAGAGCGGCAAATGGTTTAAAATTAAGTGAAGATGATTTCAAAAAACATAATAATACTTATTATTCTGGCAAAGCCATTGCGGGGAAAAAGTACAAATTATATTGCAAATTTACCGGGAGTCAAGGTACTAATAAAGTTAACACTACTGTTTCTGGAAAATGGACGCCGTAATTCTGATTTTACCTATAACGTTAATCTTTCGAGCACCTTTTGGTGCTCGAGAGATTTAAATGTGAAAGGAATACCAATATGAAAAAAATATTTGTAATTACTAGTGTGTTTTTATGTATTCTTTTCTTTTCTTCTTGTAGTCATTATACAAAAAAATCATCTGATAATTTAGATAACATAACACACACTATATCAACAACTTCCAATACTATTAAATTTTCTTTTGACAAGAATATTCAGATTGATGCAAAAATTTCAATACCGGAATCATTACAAGATCTGAAATTCAATGTGGTCAAAGCACATCGTCCCCATATAAGTGAAAAAAAAATAAAAAAATTATTTACCCAAAAGATCGATATCGCTCAACAAATAATTGATGACGGATACAAATCCAGGGAAATAGGCAATTATCACTTTACTTATTTATACGGCAAAAATGGAGAATTTGTAGATATCTCTCCTATGGATATTTATTTTCAAATTCCCGACTATGAGTATTATCTAAATTGTTTATTTACTGACCCTCTTTTTGAATCATATAATCTCCCGCATTTTTCTCTTACGAAGGAATTATCTTTTGCATCGCGGGAAAATACATTTCAGATTATCAGAGAATATTTTGACGTCCTTGGTATAAGCATATCAGACGACTATAAAGCCTATGCTTTAGATCATAAAAAATTACAAAAAGAGGAGAAACCGATGGATACCGATGGAAAGATTTTGGAAGATAATAAAAAAGAAAGTTGGACAAAAAAGGACGATGCCTACTATTTTATTTTTCATCAGGAGGTGGACGATGTTCCCATTCGTCAGGTACAGTATGGGGACGGTTTTCAGGGTACAGGTATTGAACAGACGGAATTGATGGCCGTTTACGGCGCCAGAGGGATGATTGCTTTTCGGGAATATTGGGGATATGTACTGGAAAAAACTACGGAAGAGAAAGAAATCATTTCTTTGGATCGCGCGCTGGAATCCTTGCAAAAGAAATATGAAATGCTGCTCACAGATTCCACATTATTTGATGAAATTGCTCTGGAACTGATGCCCGTATTTATCAAGGATAATGAGTATGAGATTCATCCGGTTTGGACCTTTCGAGGAAAACTTAAACTGGAGAACGGTCAGAACATTAATACAGAAGTTTCCTTTGATGGATTTAGTGGACAGGAGATTATATCGTGATGAAATTGTTTAATGTTTTGTGGGCGGATAGCATGCGATGGTTTGGACGTTGGAAAATGTGGGCTGTTCTCGCAGGAATTGTTATAGTGAATTATTTGATGATGGGACAAAATATCAGAGCAATTCCTCACTCTTCTGTGGTGGAAACTGTTTATCTGTATATTGAAGACCCGTTTTTTGCATTGTCTCTCCTGCTGGCAGTCTTCTTGATGGGAACATCTTACTGTGATGATTTGGAAAGCGGCTATCTCCTTTTTTGCATGGAAAGATGTAATAGAAACATTTACGTGTTCTCAAAAATAATCCATACTTTTTTTAGTGCTTTTTTTGTTCTGGCAGCAGGCATCTTCATTTGGATTTGTAGCATGCGACTTTTCATGCCTTGGGCTTTTCCACAGGAAGATTATTTTCAGACTATTGCAGAACAGGGAATGGGCGGACTTTTACTAAAAAAGAACTATCTTCTTTATTTTTTTCTCCATTCTTTGGGTTGTGGGATGCTTGGAGGTGTAGTATCGACAGCAACTTTTGTGATTTCTATGATATTAAAAAATAAAATGCTGGTACAAACCGTGGCGGTATTACTTTATTATATTAATGTCATTTTCCTGCCGTCCTATTCACCCCGGTGGTCTGTTTGCAGCTTGTCCCGTATTTTTTATTTTATTTATAGCGATATCAATTCCACATGGATGATTGTCGTAACCTCCTCAGTAATCTGCCTATTGTTGCTTTTTATTTTCGGTTTAGCTGCTTGTAAAATATTTGAGAGGAACAATTATGCTTAGAATGAATATTCATTTATTGTACTATCAATTTAGACTATGGAATAAGCGAAAAAATATATGGGTTTTCTGGATATTTATTGTGCTTCTTGCAGATTTATATCTGCGGCCGACTCGACGGCTCATCAATCTTTTGGGTGTTTCGCCGGATACGACTGTGTTTCCTCTCATCTGGAACAACACTTTCTTTTTGATGCTGTTTTACTTCGGGGTGATTCTGTATTTCAGTGATGTTCCTTTTCAGAATACCATGTCACAATTCTTGTTGATCCGATGCGGCAAATATCGGTATGCCTGTTCTCATATCCTTTATATTTTCTGCTCTGGCGTGATCATATCAGGATTGTTTTTTCTTATTCAGTGGGCTATGCTTCCGGCTCCGTTTTTTGGAAGCTGGGGAAAGTTCTGGGGAACAGTAGCGCAGACATCAGTTGCGTATGAAGTGGGGAGCGGAATTGAATTTCAGTATCATATTTTGTGGGACTTTACCCCGGAGGAAGCACTTGCCATTACTTTTGTTGTTTCTATTTTACTAAATGTACTTAGCGGATTATTTTTATATTTTTGCAGCCTTTTTGGACAGAAAACAACAGGAATGTGCATTGTCGCCGTGTTTGCCGTGTTGCCTCACATTGTGGGCTGGCTGGATTTCACAACCTTTTATTGGTTTTCTCCGTATTCTTGGCTTTGCCTAGATACTACTATGAAAAATTATAATGGTTCATTGCCGTCTTTGTCCTATGCGTTTCCTATACTGATTTTTCTAAATGTAATTCTGATAGTAGCCATCTTCATTCGGATACGGCTAAAGAAAGATATGGATTGATTGGCTGGTGTGATGGGAAAAGTGAAAGCCATCAACGTATGGACAATGAAATTTCAACAGATATTGCTCTGTTTAGAGAATAGGAAAGGATAATATTTCATGAAAATAATTGAAATAGAAAATGTGTCAAAGAGCTTTTCCAATAGGAAAGTTCTTGACGGAGTATCTCTTGCAATAGAAAAGGGAACTATTTGTGGACTCATTGGCAGGAATGGTTCGGGGAAAACGGTATTGATGAAATGTATTTGTGGTTTTCTTACTCCGGATTCTGGTAATATCCGCATAAGAGGTCGGGAACAAAATCGAAAACAGAATGTATCTGGTAATATGGGAATCATCATTGAGTCTCCTGGGTTTCTGGAATATGAATCTGCCTACAGAAATCTTCTTTATCTGGCGCGTTTGCGTGGTCTGATTGGAAAAAAGGAAGTAAAAGAGGCTATCGAGCAAGTAGGCCTATGCCCTAAAGACCGGAAAAAAGTAAAAAAATATTCTATGGGTATGCGTCAGCGACTGGGAATTGCTCAGGCTATTATGGAAAAGTCAGATATCCTGCTTTTGGATGAGCCTATGAATGGGCTTGATGAACAAGGAGTCGCTGATATGAGGAAATTGTTTCTTTCTTTGAAAGAAAACGGCGTTACAATTTTACTTGCAAGTCACAATTCAGAAGATATTAATTTTCTTTGTGATAGTGTGTATCGGATAGATGGGGGTAAGATAAAGTGTGAGGATGAATGACTTGTGAGAAAGTGTTTTAAAAAGGAGATTGATAAAAAGTAATCATGTTAGTTATAGTATGAAAAATTGTATCTAAATATAAAGCCAGAAAGCTTAGAATACTTTCTGGCTTTTTCTTTGTTAAATTTTGCGATTTTTTATCAGGATAGTTCAAAAACGTGGTCCGCCATCTATCAAAAACTAATACACGAGCAGAAAAAATTAAATAAAATTTTTCTTTTTTCGATTTTTTTCTGCTTTTTACCTGTCCTCGCTATGAAAGGGAGGATCAGGTATCTTTTATTACGGCTATATGAAGAGGGGAGGTGATCCCCTTGAAATTAAACCGGCGTGAAAAGGAAATCGTGCGAAGAAAATTCTGTGCTTACTGTATAAAAGTATTGCGCGGTGAAGTTTTGAACTATCTTGATGAGTTAAAAAATCAACTGGAAAGAGAAATCAGTTTTTCTGACCTTTTACAAAAGGATTGGAACCTGCTGTGTTCTTACGATGATTATGAAATAGCAGAAGAGTTTACAGTCATGGGGCAAAAAGTTTTTGTCCATGATGAATGGCTCAGCGAGGCTTTAAAAAAATTGCCGGCAAAGAAACGAGAAATTATTCTCATGCTTTTCTTTCTGGATATGACGGAAAAGGAAATTGCTGCATATTTGAAGTTGGTGCAGAGTACGGTACATTACCACAAAGATGATTCGTTGAAACGATTAAAAAAATACATGGAGTAAAAGCATATGAAATCACGAAAGCATAGAGAAATGCCGGAATTTGAAACAATTGAGATGGCTATCCAGGGAGATGCCGAGGCAATCAACCGTATTGTAGAGTATTTTCAACCATTTATAAACAGTAAAGCGCGAAGAAAATATAAAGATGAATACGGGAGAATTTATTATTTGCCTGATACATATATGAAACGGCGGATGGAGACAAAATTAATTACCAAAATACTGGATTTTAAAATTCAACTTTGATGAGCAAGTGAAAGTATTCCCTTTCTGCTTTTACTTACTGAAAAATGTACCTTGATAATTTCAAACTTATCCTGCAGGACAAAAAGAAACGGTGGAGCCCGGTGACTGGTACGCCAGGATAATCTTATGTCATGATGATAGATATGGCCACTTTGCGACATTATGTCGTAAAGTCTACTGTCATAAAATGGTACATATACGATGAAAGAAAGATTGGAGCGAATGATATCAGGTCATAAGCAGAGGATGGGAACTGTGTGGCGAAGAAATTGTTTCGGATAATGATACTCCCGGTCAAACTGTCCGGTCTGAAAAGATGGTGCGAATCCAATGAGGCTGTTTCCCGACGGCCACCTGCAGGAATATTTTATCAAAAGTAGTAAAAAAGTTCAGAGAGAAGGGAAGATTGGGTGGAAGCAAAAAAGTTAATTCGATATAGCATACAGCTGTCAATGTTAAAACAATTGTATGATAAAAAATTAATCACAGAGAATGAATATTTATTGCTTAGAAATAGGTTAATGAAAGATTATAATGTAGTATCTGATGTAACAGCTTGACTGCATGAGAGTATTTTTGTATAATAATTTTGACAATATGGTAGATACACAAATGAAAAGGAGACGATAATGGAAATTGAATTAATTAAAGCCAATAATCCTTTTGACAGTTCTGCCAAAAAACGAATAGAACGTTTAAGAGTTGCGGCTTATTGTCGAGTGAGTACTGATGATGAAGATCAGATTAAAAGCTATAATTCGATGGTACGTTATTATACAGACTTGATTCAAAACAATAAGGAATGGGTTTTTGCAGGAGTGTACGCAGATAAAGCAATTACTGGTACAAAAGTAGATAAACGTGAAGAATTCCAAAAATTAATTCAGGACTGTTTAGATCATAAAATTGATATGGTTATTGCAAAAAGTATTCCCAGATTTGCCCGGAATACTTTGGATACTTTAAAATATGTTCGTATGCTGAAAGAAAGAAATATTGCTGTCTATTTTGAGGTGGAAAAAATTAATACTTTAAAAGATGGCGAATTTCTTATTACTATATTAAGCTCCGTTGCGCAGCAGGAAGTGGAGAATACTTCTGCTAATGTGAAAAAAGGATTAAAGATGAAAATGAAACGGGGAGAACTCGTAGGTTCTCAAGGATGTATGGGATATGATTATGATGTGGAAACAAAATCTATCTTAGTCAATGAAGAAGGTGCAAAAGTTGTTCGGTATATTTTTGAACGTTATGTAGAAGGCGTTGGAACTACAGTAATTGCCCGGGAACTGAATGAAAAAGGAATAACGACAATAAGAGGTAATCCGTGGGTTCCATCTACTGTCATGGGGATTATAAATAATGAGAAATATAAAGGAGATCTTCTACTAGGAAAAACATTTACTGTTGATCCAATTTCTAAAAGGCGATTAGAGAACTTTGGAGAAGAGGACAGATATTATATACACAATCATCACGAGCCGATTATTTCGGAAGAAATGTTCGAAAAAGCGCAAGAAATAAGGAGTAGAAGAAATGGCAGTAGAAAACAAGGGGCTTCATTTGGAAAAAGGGAAAAATTCAGCCGACAATTTGCGTTTAGTTCAATGTTAGAATGTGGCTTTTGTGGATCTAGTCTTACACGTAGAGCTTGGCATAGTAATACAAAATATAAAAAAGTTATATGGCAATGTGTTAATGCTACTAAAAATGGAAAGAGGTGTTGTCCTGACAGTAAAGGGATTCCAGAACAGGTAATAGAGGAAGCGTTTATTGAATCTTATCAGATGCTTTGTAAAGATAACAAAGATGTGTTGGAGGAGTTCCTAAAAAGAACAGAAAAAATCCTTGGAGAAAATTCAGTAGAGAATCAAATTAGTAATTTGAGTAAAACAATTGATAAATTATCTTCAAAAAGAAAAAAATTGGTTGATAATTATTTGGATGGAGTGATTGAACAAGACATATATGAAGAAGCAGATATGAAATTGAAGATTGATTTATCCAATGCAAAAGCAAAACTAGAGTTTTCTAAACAACAGGTGGATAAAAATAGTTCATTACAGAAAAGAATAGCAGATTTTAAAAAAGCACTATCCACTAATGAAGTTCTTGAAGAATTTGACCGAGGAATTTTCGAAAGTATAATTGATAAAGTTATCGTTGGAGGAATTGACGATAACGGAGAAAAAGATCCCTATAAAATTACTTTCATATATAAAACAGGATTTAAGAATGAGGTGAAAAATTCGAAAAAGCGTTTTGAAAAAAGGAATACTCATATTGGAGACGGCATAAAAAAATTGTGTTCTGATATAAGTAACGAGTTTTCGAAATTGTGTTCTGAAGTTAGCGACGACGGGGGTAGAGACGGTGTGTCTTCTTTCGCGCAAAGAGGGCTGACAGTATGGCTGTGCGACTGGCGCAGAAGCATAATACAGGAAAGTTGCTGTGATAAATATTTTTATATAATGATTGGATACAAGACCTGCGGTTATCTTAAATAAAGTACCCGCGGGTCTTTTTTTTGTTTTCTGAAAAACATTGTGAATCATAAAAATAACATTTGAATGTAAATTTTTCTATTTCATAAAATAGTGTGTTATAGAATAAAAAAATTTAAAAATTATAAAAAAATGATTGACACGTATTATAATACGTATTATAATGAACACACAAGAACAGAGTAGATCAAAAAACAGGAGGGATAAAATGGCGTTTTATAGTTCTCCAGAAGAAATGTATCTGGCAAGAGCAAAAAGATTTAAAAAAGATGCGGATATGCACTGGGCAAAAGCTTTAAATGGTGAAGGTGATTATCACTATGGAAAAGCAAAGAAATTTTACAAAGAAGCTAAATTAAATAGAGAAAAAGCAGAGAAAGCAAAAGGATTATCATTTAAAACAGCAAAAAAAGCAGAAAGGAGATAGAAATGTTATCGAAAGCATTACTACTTTTAGGACGCACCGCAGTGAATGTAGTTGTAGTAGTCGTAAGCAAAAAATAATTGTTGCAAGACAAGGAGATAATACGCCGAAAAAAGTTAAGGGCTATCTCCGCAGAGATAACCCCGTAACTTTTTCGAGATTTTTAATAACTCCAATGGATAAATCCTTTCCATTATGATTTGGAATCGTAATGGTGTGAGGATTATCAGGATGTTTATATTGGTAATGGGAGCCATTACTGCGTATAAAACTCCAGCCATTGGTGACAATTAATTTCTCGACTTTTCTAAAATTAGGCATCGTATTCTCCTTTTCAGTGCTAGATTAATAGAGTTACAAAAAAGTCTATTACTAACCCGGAAAATACAATATCTAATTACTGTTTATTATATATAAAATCTTTGCTTAAGTCAATGGGAGGGCGTATAATTGATTTATATTAAAAAATTGTTGTGAAAGAGGAAGGCAAAATAGTGAAAGAAAATTATATTTATCCTGTGGTATTGCACAAAGAAGAAGATGGTTACCTTATAACATTTCCAGATTTTCCTGATCAAATGACAGAAGCTGAAACAGAAGAAGAAGCTGTAAAAGCAGCACAGGAAGTATTGGCACTTTGTATTAGTCAGAATGAAGATATGGGAAAGGAAAATCCGAAAGCAAAAAGTCAGGAAGAAATTACGCTTGATAAAAATAGCAAGCTTGTTTATGTTCATTTGTGGATGCCATATTTTAGAAAAATAGAAAAGGTAGTCTATGTAAAAAAGACATTAACCATTCCGAAATGGCTGGATGAAATGGCTAAAGTGAAAAAAATAAATTTTTCTGCAGTTTTAGTAAAAGGATTAAAAAAAGAGTTGGGAATTATAGAGAAATGAATTATACCCATTTTTTATAAGATGAAAAGAGTGTGTTAATTAATATCAGCAATATAAAAATCAAAAAATAGTAGGAGGTAAACTGTGAAAATGGATAAGTGGACTATTGCTAGAATAATCGCCAAAGTTGTGTTGACAGTTGTTGACGAAATTCAAAGATAAGGAAAACAAGTTACTTGTAGCAGTTGCAAAAGAATAGGGAGGAGTAATATGGCAAAAAAGTTAAGACCAAAAGAACTTAGAGAAAAAAGAAGAATGGCAGAAAAGGAAGAACATAAAAAACAAGAAAAATTAAGGAAAGAGCAAGAAGAATTAAGGAAAAAGCAGGAGAAACAAAGGGAAGATCAAAAAGAATTGGAGAAAATTAAGAAAGAAGAGGGAGGAGAGGGCGAAAAAAAGAAATCCGGGGCAAAGGCCCTTGGTTTGAAATCAACATTTATTTTGGACAGAGATGAGCAGAAAATGTTAATGACCTCTTTTGGGAGGGGAAATAAAGCAGTCCGAGACAAATATATTATCGGAGACAAAGTTTCAGATATCGATGATAGCTGGGAAAATAAAAAAGCAGCGTTGTCGGTGGAGGTTTGCGGAAAAAGCTTTAATATATCAAAAAAAGAAAATGATGATTGCGAGCCCGTGAAAGTGAATAATCCAGTTTTATCTGGAAATAAAAAAGACGATGATTTGATTCATTGTCGGAAAAATTTGGAAGAAATGTATTTTGGGCAACAGTTTAAAGATAATATACATATTCAGCTTATCTATAATATTCTTGATATAGAGAAAATTCTTGCTGTTCAGATAAATAATATCGTCTTCATCCTGAATAATCTTTTGAGGTGGTCGGGAGAAGAAGAGTTTGATTTGATTGGATCGTTGGGGGTAAATCATACTTATGAAGAATTTCGTGGAAGGAATAAAAATTATGGTAAGTTTTCTGAATTGATAAAACAATCACAGATGAGATATTTTGGAAGTACGTTTTGCCTTTTTAATGAAAATGAGGAGAGGATTACCAGCGAGAATAAAAAAGAGTGGAAACGGTTTGAGAAGAAATGCTATCATTTGCTGGCTGTTCTTGGAATGATGAGACAGGCGACGGCACATGGTGATTCAAAAAGACGCGCAGAAATTTACAAATTGGGAAAAGAATTTGATAGATTAGAGGCGCGAGGCTGTCGACCGGAAGCAAGGAAAGAATTAGATGAGTTGTATAAGAAGAAGATTCATGAAATGAATCAGGGCTTTTTGAAGAATTCAAAAAGTGATATTCTTATGCTGTTTCGTATCTACAATGCAGAGAGTAAGGAAGCAAAAAGAAAACTGGCGCAGGAGTATTATGAATTTATAATGCTAAAGAGTTATAAAAATACAGGTTTTTCTATTAAACATTTGAGAGAAACTATGATCGACAAGATGGATGAGGATAAAAAGGAAAAGCTCAAAGATGATAAATATAATCCAATACGAAGAAAGATCTACAGAATAATGGATTTTATGATTTATCAATATTATCAGGAACCGGAACATCAGGAAGAAGCAGAGGAACTTGTCAGAAAACTTCGCAATGCTGAAATAGAAGCAAAAAAGGAACTGGCATATCGTAAAGAGGCAGAGAAGTTGAAGAAAGAATTAGAAAAAATTATTTTTAACAGTGTTCTTCCTTCATGTGATAGAATTCTTTCTGAAATGGATGAAAGACGTAATAAAAAAGTAAACCAGGAGTCTTCAGATACAGACAAAGAAGAGCCTTTGGATTCGGAAATAGCAGAAGGAATTACCTTTATAAAAGAAACCGCACATAGTTTTAGCGAAATGATATATCTGCTGACAGTATTTCTGGATGGAAAAGAGATTAATATTTTGCTGACACAATTAATCCATTGTTTTGATAATATTAGTAGTTTTATGGATACAATGGAAGAAGAAAATCTCCTGACAAAATTAAAAGAAGATTATGAGATTTTTGAAGAAAGTAAAGAAATATCAAGGGAATTACGAATTATCAACAGTTTTGCAAGAATGACCGAACCGGTCCCGAAAACAGAAAGAATTATGTTTATTGAGGCAGCGCAGATTTTAGGATATTCCAATGGTGAAAAAGAATTGGAAGGATATGTTGATGCCTTGCTGGATACTAAAAATAAAACAAATGATAAGAAGAAAAAAGGATTTGTAAGATATATTTGGAACAATGTAATTAAATCAACGAGATTTAGATATCTGGTGCGTTATGCTGATCCTAAAAAAGTACGCGCATTTGCTGCAAATAAAAAAGTTGTGGCATTTGTTTTGAAAGATATTCCGGATGATCAGATTAGAGCGTATTATAATAGCTGCTTCAGACAGAATAGCGATTCTAGTAGCAATAATAGCAATGCATCTTGGGATGCTGATAGCAATAAAAGAGATATTTCCGTTTCGGACATGAGAAAAGCGTTGACAGAAAAAATTACAGGTCTAAATTTTGGGGATTTTGAAGAAGAATCGAAAAAAGGCATAAGAAAGGAAGAAAGCGATAAGAATATTATACGTTTATATTTGACTGTGCTTTATCTCGTGCAGAAAAATTTGATTTATGTTAATTCCAGATATTTTCTTGCGTTTCATTGTGCCGAAAGAGATGAGATGCTTTATAACGGAGAAACAATAGATAATAATAAAGAGAAAGGCTCAGAAAAAGATTGGAGAAAATTTGCTAAACAATTTATAATGGAACATTCTCCGAAAAAAAAGGTGAAAGATTATTTAGCAAAGAATTTTGAATATTCAAATAAGTGGTCACTAAAAGAATTTCGCAATTCTGTACAGCATTTGAATGTAATTCGTGATGCTCATAAATATATTAAATACATTAATGATAATAAAGATGTGCAATCATATTTTGCTCTCTATCATTATCTTGTACAGCGTTATATTAGTGAGCGGGCTGCAAATCGAACAGACAAGGAAAGCCTGTCAGAAGGAAGGCTTCAGTACTATTTAAGTCAGGTAAAAGAGTACCGGACATATTGTAAAGATTTTGTGAAGGCCTTAAATGTACCGTTTGCATATAATTTACCTAGATACAAAAATCTGTCCATTGATGAATTATTTGACAGAAATAATTATCTGCCAAATAAAGCAAAAAAGTGGATTCCTGAGAAAAAGGAGAATGGCGAATATGTCATGGAGGACTGTGGTAACAAAGACGCAGGACAAGTTGAAAATGCGTGACAATCAGATGGTCATTATATCAGAAAATGAGGAGAAATGTTTCCCGGTCGAACAGATTGGGAAACTCCTCATAGCTTCCAATATTGGCAGTATCTCATTTCCACTATTAGTAAAATTAGCGTCACAAAATACAAAGGTTATATTTTGTGATGGAAAAATGAATCCGGTGTGTGAGGTCAATGCGTATTTTTCAAACTATGAAACCGCAGGAAGATTGATGGATCAGGCGGTATGGACAAAACGAAAAAAGGGTGCAATCTGGAGACAGCTGGTGAAAATGAAAATTTCGCGGCAAATGGACCTTCTTAAAGTTTTAAAATTAGATATTCCGGAACAAATGGTGGATTATTTAAATCAAGTGGAAGTAGACGATGTGACTAATCGAGAGGCAATGGCGTCAAAAATATATTTTAATGTTCTTTTTGGTAAAGAATTTCGACGTTTTGATTCTGATAATATTAACGCAGCATTAAATTATGGATATACCATTTTATGCAGTGCATTTAACCGGGCAATTACAATGATGGGATATAGTACTGCTTTGGGAATCCATCATTGTAACAGACAAAATAATTATAATTTTTCCTGTGATTTAATGGAACCATTCCGACCTTTTGTTGACAACATAGTTTACAGATATCAAAATTGTGAATTGGATTGGACATATCGACAGAAATTAATAGGTTTGCTTCGGAATGAGTGTATTTATAAAGGGAAAAAGACAGAGTTAGAAACGGCGATACAAGTTTTTGTAAAGGACGTGGCAAAAGGAATGAGTATGTCACGTTATCATGTAGAGGAGATACAGTTTGCATAGACGCAGAGCAGTTGTTTTGGTAATGTATGATTTACCCGTAAAAACGGGTGACAATAAAAAAGAAAGTGAGAAATTTCGGAAATATTTAATTCAGCATGGATATGTGTTTGTTCAAAAATCCATATATGTAAAGTTACTTAGGAATAAGGCAGCACTACGGCATGAAGTTTCATTATTGAAAAAAGAGGCTCCTAAAGGAGGGAGCATAAATATTTTGCCTTTATGTATTAATGATTTTTGTAAAATGGAGTCGATATCTGAATCATCGTTCAATATGTCGAGGTTTGCTGATGATATGATTATCGTTTGACGAAATATGCAGAAAGAAGAAATATTTTTTCAAATTGGAGTAAAACTGTTTGTTTTGTTTGACATCCAGAATTGTAAAAAGTATAATAAAAACAAGCTCTATACAAAGTCTATTTGTGTAGAGGAACTACACTCTGGCTGAAAGTCAGGGTCTAAAACAAAACTCTGATGGATTATCTGCTTCTGATAAGAACTACACTCTGGCTGAAAGTCAGGGTCTAAAACATGAAACTTCTGGTGGAATTTCTCCATTTTCGGAACTACACTCTGGCTGAAAGTCAGGGTGTAGTTATATAAATGAATTTAGAAAAGAAAAAAATTAACTTATTTGTAAGATGAGGTGTAAATGCAGATTGATGGATGAGATTGTCGTATATATGGAGGATTAAAAAATGATTGGAAGAAATGTAATTGTTCGGAGGTTGCGAACAGCTGTACTAAAGTAAATTAACATTGAATTGGGATTTATAATCAGATAGAGATAAAGATGAAAAATGTAACATGACAAATAAATGTATAATCCGTAATTTGTGATAGAATGAGCGAGCTTTCAGGAAAAATTTTTGTATGACGTTCTTCATATTTTAAAAGCTGTGAAAGTTTTCGTAGGAAGTATCAAAAAAGTTCGAAACGGGGATGGTACGTTAAAACTTTGGAAAAAGGTATTGGTTTACAAAAGACCTGCGGTTACCTTAAATAAAGTAACCGCGGGTCTTTTTTCGTATCTTCCAAAATGTTATGATAAGCATGACAGACAGTTGTCATGTTTGGATTGTTATGATACAAGCGGGAGGGGCAAATGAAAACAGATCGACTGATTGGTATTTTGTCGGTTCTTTTGCAGAAGGAGAAATGCACCGCTCCGGAGCTGGCGGAGAGGTTTGAGGTTTCAAGGAGAACGATCAACCGGGATATAGAGGCGCTGTGCAGGGCAGGGATACCTATCTGTACCATGCAGGGAGCCGGCGGTGGTATCCGCATTATGGACGGATACCGGATGGACAGGACATTGTTGACTTCCAGGGATATGCAGATGATTCTGGCGGGACTGCGCAGTCTGGACAGTGTCAGTGGAAGCAGTTATTACAGGCAGTTAATGGAAAAACTGCAGGTGGGCGGAGCGGATTTTGTCAGCGGCAGGGATTCCGTACTCATCGATCTGTCCTCGTGGTATAAGGAATCCCTGGCTCCCAAAATCACACTGGTCCAGGATGCCATTGCCGAAAGAAAGCGGATTACATTTCATTATTACGCGCCGGGAGGAGAGAGTGTCCGGCAGGTGGAGCCATATTATCTGGTGTTCAAATGGTCCAGCTGGTATGTGTGGGGATGGTGTCTGACGCGAAAGGATTTCCGGTTATTTAAACTGAACCGGCTGGAACATTTAAAAATGCTGGAGGAAGGTTTTGCACCCAGGCAGGTGCCGATGCCGGATTTGTCCAATGAGAGAATCTTTCCGGCGAATATCCGGGTTAAAGTTGTATTTGAACCAGATGCAAAATGGAGACTGGTGGAAGAGTTCGGTCCCGGATGTTTTGAGGAGCAGGAAGACGGGCGCCTTCTGTTTCAGATGGATTATACCGACGAGGAATCCCTGCTGAGCTGGCTGCTGACCTTTGGAGCGAAGGCGGAGGTTCTGGAGCCGGAAACAATAAAGGAAAAATTGCTGAGAACGGCGGAAGGCATGATGTACATTTACCGAAAAGGAGGAAAGCTGATGGCACAAAAAGAACTGGCGCTTTATGTGGCGGAACAACTGGAACCGCTGGGAGATATCCGATACATTCCCATGATGGGCGGCTGGTTGTTTTATTATCGGGAAAAGCTGATCGGAGGCATATACGAAGACGGATTTGCCGTGAAGGACACCCCGGCGTCCAGAAGATTTATGCCGGATTGCCGGGATGAGGTGTGGGAAAATACTCCGGTGGCACTGCTGCCCTGCACTATTTTGGAAGACAGCGGGAAGCTGTGTCAGATGGTAAGGGAAATGTATCCGGAACTTCCGGCTCCGAAGGCGAAGAAACCGGGAAAAAGAAGGAGGAAATCAGATGGCATTTGATTATAAGAAAGAATACAAAGAATTTTATCTTCCGGGCAGGAAACCGCAGATCATAGAAGTTCCGAAAATGAACTTTATCGCAGTCAGAGGAATGGGCGATCCCAATGAGGAGGGCGGCGCTTATAAAGAATCCATCAGCCTTCTGTACGGCATTGCATTTACCATTAAAATGAGCAAGAAGGGCAGCCATCAGATAGAAGGATATTTCGATTATGTGGTGCCGCCGCTGGAGGGCTTCTGGAAACAGGAAGGCGTTCAGGGAATGGATTATGAGCAGAAAGATAAACTGCAGTGGATTTCAGTCATCCGCCTGCCGGATTTCGTGCAGAAAGAGGATGTTGACTGGGCAGTTGCGGAGGCAGAGCGAAAGAAAAAACAGGACTATTCCAAGGTGGAATTTCTTACCATAGAAGAGGGGCTGTGCGTCCAGTGTATGCATATCGGAGCCTTCGATGACGAGCCAGCGACCGTTGATCTGATGAATACATTTCTTGAGAAAAATGGTTATGTAAATGATTTTTCCGATGACCGGATGCATCATGAGATTTATCTGTCCGACGCCAGACGTGTCCCGGCGGAAAGATGGAGGACGGTGGTACGGCATCCGGTGAGGAAGGTGTGACAGATTAAAATATGTTTTGTTTAGTCAATAAGTTCTGCAAGCATGATTTGTTCCAGGCGAGTTATATCTGGAAACACAACTTTTTTTCCTCTTGCATGAAGATGACGAAGTCGTTTCATGTTGGTGCTGACTTCTTTGTGGATGGAGTGTTTTACAGGTACGGGGTTGTTATTGCGGGTATGTATATGATCCAGATAGTACTCCCGGACTGGAAACATATTCTGAAGGGGTACTTAATGGGACCATCCACAGCAGGGAGGTTTTTGTGTCACGGAGACAATAAAAGGTAGGACGATATGTGCCGTTTTCTTTATTCTGCATTAGACTGCTGTCGTGCACTTTTTCGAAATATTCGTCTTTAATATGGTAAACATAACCTTCCTGATAAATCATTTTTCCTCCCTATAAAAATCAGCCCTGCCATGCAGCAGGGCCGAGAATTTTCAAGCTGGACATTTATTAGACGCTTCCGGTGAGCGAGCCATATTTTCGAGCCGTTCATTTATAGGCCGCCAGCGGTAAGCGGACAATATTTTCGATGACAGGAATCCCTGTCGCTATCATTATTATATGTTTGCACATGAAATATGTCAATGAAAATAAGAAAAAAATATAGTATAAAGAATGTAATAATGATAAAAATATTATACATGAACGTGGTTATATTTGATTTGGCGGTATAAAACAAGAATAATTTCATCACCGGTTTGTGGTCATACGCAGACCGGTTTTTTCTTTTTTCGGGAAAATGTATTGACAAAGCGACATCGATGTCGCATAATATAGAAAGCGACATACATGTCGCAAAAAAATAGAAGCTGGAAATGAGGGATGGAAGATGGGAAAAAAGGGTGATGGGACCAGGAAATTGATTCGGGAAAGAGCAGCCGGGCTGTTTGCACAAAGAGGTTTTAAAAATGTAACGATGAACGATATTTGTCAGGTAACAGGATTGAGCAGAGGCGGGCTGTACAGGCATTATGACAGCACAAAACAGATTTTCTCGGAGATTGTGGATGAATTGATGCAGGCACAGGATAATGAACTATCGGAGAAAATGAGGGCAGGGCTTCCGGCGACACAGATTCTTGACGAGATTCTGGAACGGTATCGTCGGGAGATGATGGATGGAGAAGCGTCTTTGAGTGTGGCAATTTATGAATATTACAGTGGTAGCAGCGCGACAGATGATCGGGAGAATCTGCTCTCAAAGCAGTATGAGTATTCGGTGGAGATGTGGAGCGCTTTTATATCTTATGGTATAAAACGGGGAGAGTTTAAGGAGACGGATGCCAGAGAGCTTATTGATATTCTTCTGTTTGCTTATCAGGGAGTGCGGATGTACAGCACCATTATGCCTTTGGATGAGCAGATACCGGCGCGTATCATTCATCATGTAAAAAGAACATTAACTATGTAAAGAGAATATTAATCATACAAAAAATATAAACTATGTAATCATGATATATAATCATCATAGAAACAGAGCAGGAGACAGGGAATGGGAACTATTTTTCAAAATTATCCAAAAGAAAAGAGAGCGTTTATTAATCCGGAAGATGTAACGAAGAGAAATGAGGATTTTCCTGAGAGGTGTGTCTCCACATTTTCTGAAAATATTATCAATAAATTTGCTTCTCTGGATGGTGTGGAAGTTATCGATTATCTATATACGGCCAATGGGCGAACTCCTGTTTATCAGTTTATTTACAGGAATACTCCTATTGCTTTTTATTTGTCGAGAGTCGGAGCGCCTGCCTGCGCTGCCGGGCTGGAAGAAGTGATTGCCATGGGAGCAAAGAAAATTCTGCTGTTTGGAAGCTGCGGGATTTTAAATTGTGCTGCCGATGATAAGATTATTATTCCGGTATCTGCGGTTCGTGATGAAGGTACCAGCTATCATTATCTGGAGGCGGCAGATGAGGTATCTGCCGACGCAGACGTCATTGAGAGACTGACAGCATGCTTTGAGAGATGCGGGCATCAGTATATCAAAGGAAAGACTTGGACCACCGATGCCATTTACCGTGAAACGGCCGCGGTGATTGCGGAGAGGAAAGAGACGGGCTGCCTCTGCGTGGAAATGGAATGCGCGGCAGCCATGGCAGTGGCAAAGTTCCGGGATATTCCTTTTGCTCAATTTCTGTACGGCGCGGACAATCTGGACAGCGACAGCTGGGATCCGCGGGACTTGACAGAGTACGGGCTGTCCGGTGCTGAAAAATATATGGCCTTGGCTTTTGAGGGAGTGCTTGCGCTTTAGCGAAAAGCCTCACACAATAGGCACCGCCCCCGGATGCTCCATCTTGCGGAACACAGAGGGGGTGCAGCCCTTACAGTGTTTAAACTGTCGGATGAAATAGCTCATATTATCGAAGCCGGTGTCCATGGCGATCTCTGTGATCGGGGCATTGGTGGTGAGCAGAAGGGCAGCGGCCTGATTGATACGGTATTCATTTAAGTAGGAAAACGGTGTTTTTCCTACTTTTTGTTTGAAAAATTTGCAAAAATAGTTTTTGTTCATATGAAGTCTGGAAGAAAGCTGTTCCAGGGTGATTCGCTCCTGATAATGCTGTTCGATATATTCAAATACCGGGCGGAGAGAATACTCTTCGGAGGATTTCCAGCGGGCGTTGTCACCGGATGGCAAGAAGGCCTGCCTGGAGAACAGAATTTCCAGAATCTGCAACAGAATGATCTTGATGGAAAGGGAGGCAGGAACCGCAGGGTCCGTATTATGGTACAGCTGTTCCGCCTGTGCGATCAGCTGCCCGATTTGCACGGAAGTCTCCGGCTCGAAGGTGTCTCCCGGAGGAAACAGAAGTTTGCCGGAGAAGAGAGGTTCCAGATATCGGTTCTGGCAGACATCGTATTGGGCGAAGCTGAGCAGTTCCAGACCGAAAACCAGCGCATAGTGATGGGAAACCTCACTGTTGCCAAATAAGGCATGGGCGGTCCCCGGATTAATGAAATAAATCTGACCGGCAGTCAGAAGCTTCGTGCTGTTTTCTGTGCGGAGCGTGATGCTTCCTTCTGTCACATATAGAAATTCCGCTTCATCGTGCCAGTGATAGGGAGCAAAATACTGACCGCAGGTGTCCCGCTGGGAGAATGCCTGAAAGCGGAATTGCGGAGTTCCATGTTGTGCTTCTTTTTGAAGGTGAATTTTGTTCATGTTTTTCTGCTCTTTCTGTTGACTGATTGAATAGTAAGTGAATATTGTACATGTTTAGAATAACATATTGCAAGAAAGAACAAAAGAAGTTTTTTATACTGAATCTATATGAAGTGCATAATAAATGGGAGGAAGAAGTTTGGAAGTGAACTTCCAAATCTACCATTATTGACGCAGTAAATGCGTCAGGAAGGAGGAAAACATGAACAACAATTTATGGTGGAAAAAGAGCGTGATTTATCAGATATATCCGAGAAGTTTTGCGGACAGCAACGGGGACGGTATCGGAGATCTGAACGGTATTACCGAACATCTGGATTATCTGAAAGAGCTGGGGGTGGATGTGATCTGGCTGTCTCCGGTCTATCAGTCTCCTAACGATGATAATGGATATGATATTTCGGATTATCAGGCTATCATGAAAGAGTTTGGGACCATGGAAGATTTCGACCGGATGCTTTCGGAAATGCATAAAAGAGGATTGAAGCTGGTGATGGATCTGGTTGTCAACCATACGAGCGATGAGCACCGCTGGTTCGTGGAGAGCAGAAAATCAAAAGACAATCCTTACAGAGATTATTACATTTGGAAGGATGCAAAGGACGGAAAGGAGCCGAATAACTGGGGAAGTTCTTTTGGCGGTTCTGCATGGCAGTATGATGAGGAGACGGAAATGTATTATCTCCACTGTTTTTCTCCGAAACAGCCGGATCTGAACTGGGAAAATGAAACGGTTCGGAAGGAAGTCTTTGATATGATGACCTGGTGGTGTGAGAAAGGCGTGGATGGCTTCCGTATGGACGTGATCAGTATGATTTCCAAAGACCCGGCTTATCCGGACGGGGAAGTTGTGAATGGATTATACGGAAACAAGGATCCATATGTCTGCAACGGCCCGAGAGTGCATGAGTATCTGCAGGAAATGAATCAGAAAGTGCTGTCCAAGTATGATCTGGTGACGGTGGGCGAGACCGCCGGTGTTACCATCGAGGAAGCGAAGAAATACGCCAATCTGGACGGCAGGGAATTAAATATGGTGTTCCAGTTTGAACATATGGATATTGCCGCGGGCGAGCATGGAAAATGGACCACAGACAGAATACCGATGAAAAAACTCAGAGAGGTACTGAATAAATGGCAGGAAGAGTTGGAAGGTGTGGCCTGGAACAGCCTGTACTGGGATAATCACGACCAGCCAAGAGCGGTTTCCAGATTTGGAAACGACGGTCCGATGTACCGGGAAGTATCCGCCAAAATGATCGCGACCTGTCTGCATATGATGAAGGGAACTCCGTACATTTATCAGGGCGAAGAAATCGGTATGACCAATGCTTATTTTAAGAATATTGAAGATTACCGGGATATCGAGTCGATCAATGCATTTTATGAATACACAGAAAATGGGATCATGAATGAGGAAGATATGCTGGATGCGATCCGGGCGATCAGCAGAGATAACGCCAGAACCCCGATGCAGTGGGATGACAGCGCCAACGCGGGATTTACGACGGGAACGCCGTGGATCAAGGTAAATCCAAATTATCTGATGATAAATGCAAAACAGGCCATGGAAGATCCAGACAGTATTTTTTACTACTATCAGAAATTGATCCGGCTCCGGAAAGAGCAGGAGATCATCGTAGAGGGAGTTTTTAAAGGGCTGCTGAATGATGATGAAAATATTTATGCGTACCAGAGAACGCTCGGCGATCAGAAACTGGTAGTTGCCTGCAATTTCAGTGATCGCGAGGTTGCCTGCAATCTGTTCGAGCAGCAGGAGGGAGAGGAACTGATCTCCAACTATCATTTTCATAAAGAAGGCGTTTTAAAGCCGTATGAGGCAAGAGTGGTGCTGTACGAAAATGTTTGATGAAAGCGTTTTGCTGATGATGCCGACAACGTAAAAAATGTTTTGCAACACAAAAAAATGAGATTCAGACGAATCTAAATCTCATATTCCATGTAATCAGCAAGATAATGTTTCTGGCGCAGCGCCTCCTCGATCTCATCGAGAATCTCCTCGCTGTCAGCGCGGATGGTGTGGTAGTGATAACCGGAGGTGGCGCTTGACAGCAGGGAGGACTTGCTGGTGTCGAGTTCTGATTTGAAATTGTGGGTGTCACGCCGGCTTTTGATGTTCAGGGGAGCGGAGACCTTGCCGTAGACCCGGTGATTGATGCTCACATCCACGATGCATCCGCCCAGATCCACGATGGTCTGCAGCTCGTCCTCCACCTGCGCGTCGCTGTGGCAGACCTTCAGGACTCTGGTGCAGCCGCCAGAAGTCTCATTTAAAATGTATCCCCGGCCTGTGGAGAGGATGGGATAGCCGGCGGTGCGCAAAAGAGCGATGTCCTGCACGACAACCTGTCGGCTGACGCCGGTTTTCTTTCCCAGCCGGGTTCCTGACAAGGGAACGTCAGACTGGGAAAGAAGAGACAGGAGCGTCTTCCGCCTGCTTTTGCCGTCTAGTTCTTTTTTCATGAAATCTGCCTCCTTTTCTGACAGGCATAGATTTGCACATCCAGAATGTCGAGTATTTTAAACTTCGGTTCCTCATTCTGAACAGTTTTCGTTCAGATATCTTTATTCATCCAGTACCCGCAGGTGTTTCAGACTGATGTCGAGAATCGGCGCGGAGTGGGTCAGGGCGCCGCTGGAAATGTAATCAACACCCAGGGAGGTGATGGTTTCGATGTTTTCTTTGGTGATGTTGCCGGAACATTCCGTCTCGGCTCTGCCGTCGATGATGCGGATCGCCTCTGCCATCATTTCCGGACTCATGTTGTCGAGCATAATGATGTCGGCGCCGGCTTCCACAGCTTCCCGGACCATATCGAGATCTTCTGTCTCCACTTCGATCTTGCGAACGAAAGGAGCGTAGGATCTGGCGGCCTCGATGGCTTCCTTAACGCCGCCGGCAGCGTCGATGTGATTGTCTTTTAAGAGAACGCCATCGGACAGGTTGTAGCGGTGATTGCATCCGCCGCCGATGCGGACGGCGTATTTTTCAAAAATGCGCATGCCCGGGGAGGTCTTGCGGGTGTCGAGAAGCTTTGTTTTGCTGCCCTTTAACATATCGGCCAGATGACGGGTGTAGGTGGCGATGCCGCTTAACCGCTGCAGATAGTTGAGGGCCGTGCGCTCACCGGATAACAGGACGCGGATGTCGCCGGTTACAACGGCAAGCGCCTGTCCTTCTTCCACCCGGTCGCCGTCCTGGATGGTTCTTCCGTTGGTCTCGATGAAGGTGACCTCTGTGTTCTCGTCCAGCAGCTTAAATACCCGCTCGAAGATCTGCAGACCGGCGATGATGCCGTCTTCCTTGGCAAAGAGATAAACCTCGCCTTTTTTATATTCCGGCATCACGGCGTTGGTGGAAACGTCCTCGCTGTTGATGTCTTCTTCCAGTGCGATTTTAATATATTTATCGGCAACCAGCCGAAGGGTAATTGGATTCATGTGACTGTTCCTTTCTATTAAAAAGATGTATCATTTTCTGCGATATGTTGTGCTATCATTTTTCGCGATATGCCGTGCTGTCATTTTCTGCGATATGCTGCGCCGCCCGCTTGGCAAATACCAGGCTTTCCAGCAGGCTGTTGCTGGCCAGCCGGTTCCTTCCGTGGACGCCGTTGCAGCTTGTCTCGCCCACGGCGTAGAGATGGGGCATGGTGGTGGCGGAGTTGCTGTCCACGTGGATACCGCCCATAAAATAATGCTGTGCCGGGACGATAGGAATCGGTTCCTTCAATATATCATACCCGTGTTCCAGGCAGTATTCATAAATATGTGGAAAATGTTCGAGAATCGTTTCCTTCGGTACATTTTCAAAGGAAAGAAACTCATGGTCCACATTTTCTTTCTTCATTTCTTTTTCGATGGCGGCGGAAACTACGTCCCGCGGCTCCAGCTCGTTGGTAAAGCGTTCTCCCTTATGATTTAAAAGAATGGCGCCCTCCCCCCGGGCTGATTCGGAGATCAGGAACTGGCGCCCCGGTTCTTCGCTGTAAAAGCTGGTGGGATGAATCTGCACGTAGTCCATATGTTCCAGTGCTACGCCGTGTTTTTCTGCGATGCGGCAGCCGTCTCCGGTGAGAATCGGATAATTGGTGGAATGTTTGTAAAGGCCTCCGATGCCGCCGGTGGCAAAAATAGTATCTTTGCTGTGGATCTGCAGCGTTTCTCCGTCAGCCGTCTCGGCAGTCATGCCGGTACACTGTCCGTCTTCCACCAGAATGTCGGTCATGGTGGTGTATTCCATGATGGTGACATTGGAAAGAGCCTGCACGGTGCGCAGGAGGACGGTGGTGATTTCCTGCCCGGTCACATCTTCGTGAAAACAGATGCGGGGCCGGGAGTGAGCGCCTTCCTTTGTGTAGAGAAGGGATCCGTCCGGATTTTTGGCGAAACGGACGCCCAGACGGAGCAGATGATCAATGACGGCACGGCTGCCCCGGATCATGATATCGACGCTCTCCCGGCGATTCTCGTAATGGCCGGCCCGCATGGTATCCTCAAAGTAGGAATCGTAATCATCGTCATCCCGGAGGACGCAGATGCCGCCCTGGGCCAGCATGGAATCGCAGGTGGAAAGGCTGCCCTTGGACAAAAGCAGTATTTTCTTGTCGGAAGGCAGGTGGAGGGCAGTGTAGAGCCCTGCAACGCCGCAGCCGGCGATGGCCGCGTCAAAGTATAAATGTTTCATAAGTAGTGTTCTCCATTGTAAATTATTTGGTCTGCCGGGCTGTGCGGCTCTCTATTTGGCCAGCTTAAGCATATTGGAAAGCGCCTGTTCGGCCTGCTGTGCCAGCGTTTCCGGCGGCATGGCCACCTCATTTTCTCCCGTTGTCAGAACGTGGATGACCTGATCGAGAGTAATCTGCTCCATGTCCGGGCAGGACGGCCGTGTCTTTGGGAAGTAGAATCGGGCGTCCGGGCGTTTTTCGCTGAGCTTGTAGACGACGCCGGACACGGTGCCGATGATAAACTCGGAACATTCGGTATGTTCTCCGGCGTAGTTAATGATGCCGCTGGTGGAGCCGATGTAATCGGCCAGGTCGAGAATCTGCCCGTTACATTCCGGATGAACGAGAACCTGTGCCTGCGGGTGAGCTTCTTTCAGTTCGCGGACTTCATCGGCAGACATGAACTCGTGTCTCGGGCAGTAGCCTTCATTATAGAGGAAATGTTTCTCCGGCACCTGCTCAGCCACAAAATGTCCCAGGTTGCGGTCCGGGATAAACAGTATGTTCTTATTTGGCAGATTGCGGACAATCTTTACCGCGTTGGCGGAAGTCACACATACGTCGGACCAGGATTTGATCTGCGCGGTGGAGTTGATGTAGCAGACCACGGCCAGATCCTCGTACTGTTCCCTGGCAGCGTCGATGACCGCTTTGTCCACCATGTGCGCCATCGGGCAGTCGGCGGTGGCGTCCGGCATGAGAACGGTCTTCTCCGGATTCAGAAGCTTGGCGCTCTCTCCCATGAAGGAGACGCCGCAGAACACGAGAACCGGGTTCGTAAGCTGCACCGCCAGCTTGCTCAGATAAAAGGAGTCTCCGATATAATCGGCAACTTCCTGCACCTCCGGAGGTGCATAGTAATGCGCCAGAATAACGGCGTTTTTTTCTTCTTTTAACTGCTGGATTCTTTCTTTTTTTGTATTCATAATTCCTTCTCCATAATAGCTGTAAATGTACGGTATGATTCGCACGGAATGACTGGCCTGCGTTTTACCTGCAGCGTTGTCGTTCTTTGGCGCACGCTTGCTGCGCCTCGCTTTTTCCGCTGAAATCTTTAAGAGTATACCACGTGTTTTTGCAGGTGACAAGACATATGTAAAGAAAAATGTAAATAAAAGTAAAATACTGACCACTGCATGAACAGTAACAAATGCTGTGTCAGGGAGAAGGAGCTTATGCAGGACAAAAATATCGCAACAATTTATTTATATTGACGGAAGTATTCTGGTGTTATAGACTGAGAGAGAAAAAGGACGCGTGAGAAGGCGTCTGGAAAAGGAGGATATGAGAAGATTATGTATTCACAGACTGAGAAACGGCAGTTTACTATTTTCCTGCTGATTGCCTACGGGCTTACGTATGTGATGGGATTGTTTATGTGGTATGGTAATGCATCTGCCATGGATGTCAGTGTTTTCCCAAATGCTCAGATGATGTATCCGGCGGCCGGCGTGGCGCTGGCCTATCTGATCACAGGAAAGAAAGAGCAGAACTATCCAAAAGGTTTCTATGCGACGTTTTTTGTGCTGGCGATGATCATGGCGGCGATGGCACTTATTTCCGTTTTTGTGGCGCTTCCAACCCTGGGAACAGCAGAGGCGCCTGTCTCCATGTGGACGCTCATCTCACAGGTTGCGATCATCATCGGAAGTATTGTCGGCTGGATCGCGCTGGGGGTTTCCGGTAAGGAGAAGCGGGAGAGCGGAGGACTGCGCTGGAAGAAGACAGGGACTTCCGTATTCTGCATCGTGCTGTTTCTGGTGATTTATATACTTCGGACAGTGGTATCTTACGCGCTGAGCGGCCAGCTTTCAGACATCGCGCAAACATTAGCCAGTCCGTATACCTGGATTAACCTTGCGGCGATGATTCCGAACTTCTTCCTTGTGTTTATCGCTTTCTTTGGGGAGGAATACGGATGGAGATATTATATGCAGCCGTATCTGCAGAGAAAGTTTGGCCTGCGGGGCGGTGTGATTGTGCTCGGAGTTGTGTGGGGACTGTGGCATCTGCCGATTGATTTCTTCTATTATACAACCCCGGACATGGGAATCATCATGGCGGTATCCCAGCAGGTAACCTGTATTTTCCTGGGGATTTTCCTGGCCTATGCGTATATGAAGACCAACAATATCTGGGTCCCGGTTATTGTACATTTTCTGAATAATAACCTGATTCCGGTGCTTTCCGCTGATTATTCGGCTGATATCCTGCAGAACCAGCAGGTGACATGGGCCGGCGTGCTGTTTGGTCTGATACTGAATGTAATCTGCTTTGGCGGATTCCTGTTTGCTAAAGAATTTAAGAAAAAGGATGCCGGAGAAGGTGGAGAGCTGTAAAAAGAAGAAGGCGGTTGGTGAGTGGACGGTGGAAACATTGTCAGAGAACTCTGTCAGAAAATATAAAATAATACAATAAAAGAGCTGCTGCGGGAGCCGGTTTTGTGAAGCATCCATGCGCCTGAATGTGGAAGGCAGAAAATGCTTCGCAAAGACCCGGCAGGCCCGCGGCAGCTTTTTGTATGTTCTACATCAGTTCCAGTTCCCGGAGGCTGTCGCAGATGCGCTCGATATTTTTGCCGTCGGAAAATTCATTGATGGTCTGATACCGCCGTTCAAATTCTTCGGTGCGGAAGTAATCAAGAAGAATGCTCCCGTCCTGGAATCCGTCTTCCAGAACAGCTTCCAGTTCCTCAAAGGAAAAGGCGCGTCTTCCGATGTATTCATCGTCCGCCGGAATCAGTTTTCCGTTTTCTTTCTCGTATAATTCCAGATCTTCCTGGAAGAAGACCACGCCGCCGCCCTGGTAGAAGCTGTTGTAGCAGACGGAAGAATAGTCCGTGATCAGCAGCTTGGCGATGCCCAGCACCTCGGAAATGGGCTGCGTCCAGATGGAGGAGGCCAGAGATGTGTTTTCCAGATGACCGTTGGTCTTCGGATGAATCACGATTTTGATATGATCGGCGGGAAGATACCGCCGGAGAATCTCATAAATGCCCATCGTGTTTTTGTAGTAGCTGGTCTGGGTAAAGTCTTCCGCGGCATCCTCGTAGGGCTTCCAGGTCAGCATGATGACCGCGATATCCGGGGAGGCCTGGGTCAGATGCCGGTAAGGGATTTTGCTGAAAATGGCCATGCCGGTTTTCAGGATGCGGTCGGGAGTCAGCATGAGCATCCGGGCAATGACATTTTTCTCTTTCTCGCTGTCCACGATGATGTAGGATGGCGCGGCTTCCCTTCCATATACAAAGGTGGAATTTTTGCCCTGGCATTTCAGATAGGTGATGCCGTGCTGAAGAAAAATAAAGGCATTGTCGGCAATGGACTTTCGGAAATACCGGTTGTTAGAGCGCAGCACGCTCAAATGTGTCGGAGCCTCTGTGGATATGTACGAGGAAGCCCGGAACAGGAGCCAGTAATATTTGGCGGAAAACTGCGGCACCACCCGGGGATTCTCTTTGAGCCGTTCATAATCGGCGGAATCCCGGTTGATGAGAAAGTAAGCGTGGCCCGGATTCTTTTGTTCCGCCTCCTGAAAGATCTCCCAGGTTCCCTCCTCGGCTTTTTCGCAGAATTTCTCGTAAAATAGAGCGATTTTCTTCGGGGAGCGGTGTTTGAAAAAGCGTCCCAGATGATAGAGTGCGCCGGAGACAAGGGTGCTCTCCCAGAAGCGGAACCGGCGGCTGTACTCGATTTTTGCCATGGGCCGGCAGATGAAGATGATATTTCCGTTGGGCGAATATTTCAGCTGAACGGCGCGCTGGTCCGCGTAGAAGCTTGTGACAGGCACGTGCCGGTACGGGCCGTCCGCCTCCGGAGCCGCCTTGATTTTCATGGGATAGGTCACCTCATATCCGTTGATATGAAGGGAAATGGTGATCCGGGAGTGAATCTCCGTGCGGCTTTCCATCAAATCCTGAAGACTGAAATGAAAATGGTGCATGCACGCTTCCCGGCTGACATTTTTTGCACTTTTTTCTGGAAAAACAGGCAGATTGAACGGCTGCGTCAGTCGGTTCCCGATGTTCACTGCGGCATCGGAAATCTGCACGTCCATGGGATTGACGATGCCGCCGGCCCAGCGGATATCCAGGCCGTTTCTGTTAAGGGAGACAGAGACGGCTTCATTTATTCTCTCTATGAGACGAAGGTGAGCCGCATTTTCATCGGCCAGGATACATTTGACAGATCCAGCCTTGGAAAATACCATCAAAATGTTCTGGTCCACTGGCTGCCAGAGGAAGAGTCTGTATTTATTTTCCGCGTCGGTGGATAAGAAAGTGTCTTCCAGAGTATTCAAAGTAAGATCCGGAAGATTTTTCGTCCAGACGGCAGCGGAGGAATCTTCCGTGCTTTTGGTCACAACGAGGGTGTTGTCGTCAATGCGCGTGTAAAAAGTCATAGGGGCCTCCATACAATCACGAAGGATTGTTTCTCTCTAGTTTATTGATGAAGCTGTAAAAATGCAGTTTCTTTTTTAGAAATTCAATTGCCATGGACATCAGTACCGTGATGACCAGCGCGGCCAGAATCAGCAGGTGAAACAGGAAGAGCACGGGCCGGGGTATCTTTTTCAGGCGTGTGTCCTCCCACGTTTTCCAGCGAGTAAAAAGGTCGCTCTGGGCGCAGTACATGCCGAGAACCATGGCGAAGGTGTAATGGAGCAGGTTGGTGTTGGCAACCTTGAGATTTAAAAAGCGCGGCAGCAGCATCACGGCGAATACAAAGATCCACCGGTACTGCCGGTACAGTTTCACAAACAGCGGGAACAGCACGATCAGAACGATGGCCAGGCTCATATACCACCAGGTTCCCACGTAGGTAGGGGTCTTGAACAGCTTCGCCAGACCGAACATGTCCACGAGCACGTAGAGAACGGAGGAGCCGGAACGTCCGTAGATCTCAAAAAATCTGCCGGTAGGAAAACTTACGATGATGACCAGCAGATAGACGAAGATGAAGTTGGAAAGTAGCGAAATCAGCCGGTGCCGGGTGTAGGACAGCGTGTCCTGAGGGGATACGTTTAAATCCGGATGATTTTTCTTCAGGGACTGGATCATGCCGTAACCGGTGATGAATACGAATATACAGACGCAGGTTTTGAAAAATTCTGCGATATAGACGGTCATATCCGCCGTCAGCGGAAAAAAGTCGACGGCATAGCCGGCCCAGCGGTCCGGACTCAGATAGAAATGATGCACATACATCATCAATATGGCAATGCCTTTCAGTGCCAGAGAATCGTTCTTGGAAAGCTGCATATTTCTGTCTCCTTTATGTCTGAGTGATTGCTGTAAAAGTTAAGTCCATTGTAAAAAATGCGGGTAAAAAAAGTAAAATCTTTTTATTAAGTTTAGCAACAGAAAAATGATTTTACAAGAGGGTTTCCGTGGAAAAAGAGGATAATTTGAAGAAAATGCAGCGGTGCGCCCGATAAATGTGGTATCTTCATTAGACATTTCCGTAAAAGTGGGATATAATCAGCAATAGCAAAATGGCAGATTGCCGGAATGATGGAAGTTTTTCCATCTGTTTACAAAGATAAATGACGGAAGAGAGAAGCAGGAGGTTTATGATGAATACTCTTAATGGAAAAGCTCCGGGGCGAAAGTTCTGGAGAACAGGCAGTCATAGTTTAAATAAAGAAGATTATCTGGATACTGCCGCTTCTGTAGTGCTGAAAATCATGCTGATCGTGGCGCTGTTTTGTCCCATCAGTACGACCATGGAGGGCAGCAGACATCCGCAGTATTATCAGGAGTTTCTTCTGGTAAATGCCGTGGCTGTTATTTTTCTGCTGTTCTATGGGATCGCGACGATCTGGCAGAAGCGCTGGAACAGAGAGAACCTGGTCTTTTGTATAAAGTTTCTTTTTGTGATGTGCTGTTACGTTTTCTTCTATTATCTGATGATGGATTCCATCCAGTGGAAGTGGCAGGGCGTGAACTGCGTCATCAGCTTCGGATTCTTTCTGCTGCTGATGTGCGGCAGAAACCAGGAGTGGTTTGACCGGCATCACATCATTGAGTTTGCCAACCGGAGTATCGTCATCTCCAATCTGATTGGTATCCTTGTATATCTGCAGGGATACGCTTCTGTGTACTGGTATGATTTTAAGTTTCAGCTGATGCTGCCGCAGACTTTCTATGGAGAAAAGAGGTTTGAGTGGATTTATTATCACAAATCCCAGTATGCCCTCATGCTGCTGCTCAGCCTGGCGTTTGTTCTGGTGCACCGGAAGAAGTTTATCAACAGGGTGACTCTGGCGCTGAGTATCGCCGTGCTTCTGGCAGGCCTGTACATTTCCCATGTAAATACGGCCATAGTTGGCGGCGGACTGATTCTGGTCAGCTTCTGCGTGGACTGGTTTATCAGGAACTTTAAGAAAATAAAACTCTGGATCAAGGTCGTGGTAATCCCGCTGTTTGGAGCGGGAGTGCTGGGCGCCGGTGTGATGGCGTTTCAGAAGATCGCGGCGGAGCGTTCCGTTCTGACCCTCGGTTCCCGGACCTATATCTGGCAGAGCGCCATTGACTTGATTCTCAAACGGCCGGAGGGACTGGGGCTGCGGTTTACCTTCAAGAAACTTCACTTGGAAGGACTGGGAGGCATGGTAACCACCAACAACGGCCACAACATTTTCCTCAATGAGATTCTGCGGCTGTCCATCCCGGTGGGCGTCTGCTTTATCATCTTCTTTGTACTCATCATCGTGTACTCGCTGGAGAAGAAGTTCTCCTTCTTTACGCTGGGTATCTGGGGAGCCCTTCTCATGTCCATGATGATGGATTACGCCGTGATGAATTCCGGCTGGACGCTGATGGTATTTTTCTTCTATACAATCTTCTTCCTGGATGTGGGAGCGCGGAAGAAGGAGGCGGCAGTCAGCGGCGCCGGAGGCGAACCTCAGGATGACCGGGGAATTTCGGAAGCAACCAGCGCGGAGGCGGCAAAAGCGCCGGATAGCCCGGATATAATAATCAGACAGGAAGGAAGAACACAATATGTCCATAGAAAGAGCAAGAGAGTATCTGAAACAATATAACATGGAAGACCGGATTCTGGAGTTTGACGTATCCAGCGCCACGGTGGAGCTGGCGGCGCAGGCTCTTCACTGCGAACCGAAGAGAATTGCCAAGACGCTGTCTTTTAAGGTGGGAGAGGACGCGATTCTCATTGTGGCGGCGGGAGACGCCAAGGTAAACAACGCAAAGTACAAGGCGCAGTTTGGCACGAAGGCCAAAATGCTCTCGCCGGACGAAGTGGAAACACTGGTGGGACACGCCGTGGGAGGCGTCTGCCCGTTTGGCATCAATGACGGCGTGAAGGTGTATCTGGATGAATCACTGAAACGGTTTGAGACGGTGTTTCCGGCCTGTGGCAGCAGTAACAGTGCCATAGAGATGAGCATGGAGGATCTGGAGAAATACTCGGGATATGAGCAGTGGGTGGATGTGTGTAAGCTGCCGGAACAGTAGGGCAGAAAAGGGAGACTTTTGCAGCGTATAACGAAATAATCCTTTTTGAGAAGAATCTTTATTTATTTTTGTATAAAATGCCACAAAATGCATCAATCGGGTAAAATGACTTGTGATTTTTCCATTTTCAGATATAATATTTTATCAGATATGAAGTTATGGGATGGAAAATGGTTTCAGCAGGTGATGAAAGAAGCGCCTGGGGAGCTGCCATCCGTGATGCACTTAAAAATCAACAGGAGGGTGAATTTATGCCAAAGAGAACAGATATTCATAAGGTATTAATTATCGGCTCAGGTCCGATCGTGATCGGACAGGCCTGTGAGTTCGATTATTCCGGTACACAGGCATGTAAGGCGCTGCGCAAGCTGGGCTATGAGATTGTCCTGGTCAATTCCAATCCGGCAACTATCATGACTGACCCGGAGACCGCAGATGTGACTTACATTGAGCCGTTAAATGCGGAGCGTTTGGAGCAGATTATCAAAAAGGAGCGTCCTGATGCCCTCCTGCCGAATCTGGGCGGTCAGTCCGGACTGAATCTTTGTGAGGAATTATATAAAAAAGGAATTCTGGATAAATATAACGTGCAGGTAATCGGCGTGCAGGTAGACGCTATTGAGCGCGGCGAGGACCGCATCGAGTTTAAGAAGACCATGAACAAGCTGGGCATCGAGATGGCCAGAAGCGAGGTTGCCTACAGTGTGGAGGACGGTCTTGCCATCGCTGAGAAGCTCGGTTATCCGGTGGTTCTCCGTCCTGCCTATACTATGGGCGGCGCCGGCGGCGGTCTGGTTTATAATAAAGAAGAACTGAAGACAGTCATGGCAAGAGGACTGCAGGCCAGTCTTGTGGGACAGGTGCTGGTGGAAGAGTCTATTCTTGGCTGGGAAGAGCTGGAGCTTGAGGTTGTCCGCGATATGGAAGGCAACATGATCACTGTCTGCTTTATCGAGAACATCGATCCGCTGGGCGTGCACACAGGTGATTCCTTCTGTTCTGCGCCGATGCTGACCATTTCCGAGGAATGTCAGAAGCGCATGCAGGAGCAGGCGTATAAGATCGTGGAATCCGTACAGGTTATCGGCGGAACAAATGTACAGTTCGCCCATGACCCGGTATCTGACCGTATCGTCGTTATCGAGATTAACCCGCGTACTTCCCGCTCTTCCGCCCTGGCTTCCAAGGCGACCGGATTCCCGATCGCTCTGGTATCCGCCATGCTGGCAACGGGACTTACTTTGAAGGATATCCCGTGCGGCAAGTACGGAACTCTTGATAAATATGTGCCGGACGGCGACTATGTGGTGATCAAGTTCGCCCGCTGGGCGTTTGAGAAGTTCAAAGGCGTGGAGGATAAGCTGGGAACCCAGATGCGTGCCGTGGGCGAAGTTATGAGCATTGGAAAGAACTTCAAAGAGGCGTTCCAGAAAGCCATCCGCAGTCTGGAGATCGGACAGTACGGTCTCGGCCATGCGAAGAATTTTGATACCATGACAAAAGAACAGCTTCTGCAGAAGCTCGTTTCTCCGTCCAGCGAGAGATATTTTGTTATGTATGAAGCTCTGAGAAAGGGCGCCACTGTGGACGAGATCTTTGAGCTTACCAAAGTAAAACATTATTTCATCGAGCAGATGAAAGAGCTGGTGGAGGAAGAGGAAGCGCTTGCTGCCTGCAAGGGAAGCCTTCCGTCCGACGCTATGCTGACAGCTGCCAAGAAAGATGGATTCTCTGATAAATATCTGAGCCAGATTCTGGAGATTCCGGAAGACGATATCCGGAACCGCAGAATTGCCCTCGGCGTAGAGGAAGCATGGGAAGGCGTTCACGTGAGCGGAACACCGGACAGCGCTTATTATTACTCCACCTACAATGCACCGGACAAGAATCCGGTATCCAGCGACAAGCCGAAGATCATGATCCTCGGCGGAGGTCCGAACCGAATCGGTCAGGGTATCGAGTTTGACTACTGCTGTGTTCACGCTTCCCAGGCATTGAAGAAAATGGGATTTGAGACCATTATCGTCAACTGTAATCCGGAGACTGTATCCACAGACTACGATACATCCGACAAGCTTTATTTTGAGCCGCTCACACTGGAAGATGTACTGAGCATTTACAAAAAGGAAAAACCGCTGGGCGTGATTGCTCAGTTCGGCGGCCAGACACCGCTGAATCTGGCGGCAGATCTGGAGAAGAACGGCGTGAAGATTCTTGGTACCTCTCCGTCTGTCATCGACCTGGCAGAGGACAGAGATCAGTTCCGCGCCATGATGGAGAAGCTGGAGATTCCTATGCCGGAATCCGGTATGGCATCCACTGTGGAGGAAGCCCTTGCCGCAGCGGACAGAATCGGTTATCCGGTTATGGTTCGTCCTTCCTACGTGCTGGGTGGCCGTGGCATGGAAGTCGTTTACGATAAAGAAGCTATGGTTGGCTACATGGAAGCTGCTGTTGGAGTGACACCGGATCGTCCGATTCTCATCGACCGTTTCCTGAATCATGCCATGGAATGTGAGGCGGACGCCATCAGCGACGGCACCCACGCTTTCGTTCCGGCGGTTATGGAGCACATCGAGCTGGCCGGCGTGCATTCCGGTGATTCTGCATGTATCCTTCCATCAGTACACATTTCCGATAAAAATGTGGAGATCATTAAGGAATACACACGTAAGATTGCGGAAGAAATGCACGTCAAAGGTCTGATGAACATGCAGTATGCCATCGAGAATGATAAAGTATACGTGCTGGAGGCCAACCCGAGAGCGTCCCGTACCGTACCGCTGGTATCCAAGGTATGTAATATCCGGATGGTACCTCTGGCAACGGAAATCATCACGTCAGAGATCACAGGAAAACCGTCCCCGATTCCTTCCCTGAAGGAAAAGAATATTCCATACTATGGCGTGAAGGAAGCGGCATTCCCGTTCAATATGTTCCAGGAAGTCGATCCGGTTCTCGGACCGGAAATGCGTTCCACCGGTGAGGTCCTTGGTTTATCCCACTCCTACGGTGAAGCCTTCTTCAAGGCACAGGAAGCAGTGCAGGCAAAACCTCCGCTGTCCGGCACCGTTCTCATTTCTGTGAACAGGAAAGATAAAGACGAGGTTGTGGATGTGGCGAGAATGTTTGCGGACAATGGATTCCGTATCCTGTCCACCAAGCACACCTGTGATCTGATCAAAGAGGCTGGTATCCAGGCAGAGCAGGTGAAGAAGCTCTCCGAAGGCCGTCCGAACATCTATGACCTGATCACCAACGGAAAGATTGACATCATTGTCAACTCTCCGGTTGGAAAAGACAGCGTCAACGACGACAGCTACCTGCGTAAAGCGGCTATTAAAGCGAGAGTGCCATATTATACAACCATTGCAGCAGCCAAAGCAGCAGTGGAAGGAATCCATTATGTGAAAAAACACAGCAGCAGCGAAGTGGAATCCTTACAGGATTACCATGCAGAGATTACGGATAAATAACTAGCCTCGTATTGAATGAACAGATTATACTGAAAATGTAAAACATAGAACAAATTGACAAAAAGAAAAGGGTATTGCGTGACGCGATACCCTTTTCCTGTAATTACATGAAAGGAGGCGGCGCTATGACATGGCTGCAAAATATAGATGCATCGATTCTGCTGTGGATACAGGAAAACCTCCGGGCAGACATCTGGACACCTTTTTGGAAGGCTGTCACTTTTCTTGGAAATGGAGGCTGGTTCTGGCTGGCTTTGGCAGTCTTGCTGCTGTTTATAAAATCAACCAGAAAAGCAGGAATTTTAAGCCTTCTGTCCATGGGGATAGGAGCGCTGCTCACAAATGCATTTCTGAAACCTGTGGTGGCAAGGATACGTCCTTACGAGGCGGTACCCGATATTATTCTTCTGGTGGAAAAACAGCATGATTTTTCCTTCCCTTCAGGACATACTTGTGCCTCTTTTGCCTGTGCCCTTGTTCTGTGGAAAATACTTCCGGGAAATAAAGGGCTGCCGGCATTGATTCTTGCAATACTCATTGCATTTTCCCGCCTGTATGTGGGAGTACACTACCCCAGCGACGTCCTGGGAGGATTTTTGGTGGGACTGCTCAGCTGCGCGGTTGTCTGCTGGGGAAATCAGCGTTATATTTTAAGAAAAAAGATTAAGGAAGAAGGGTGATAACATGATTATATCGTCCAGAGGAAGATACGCGCTGCGGGTCATGATTGACCTGGCGCAGCATGACAACGGAGAACTGATTTCCCTGAAAGATATCGCCGAGAGACAGGAAATCTCCATGAAATACCTGGAACTCATTGTCAGCACCTTAAATAAAGGAGGCATGCTCATAAGCGGCCGGGGAAAAAAGGGCGGATACCGGCTGAAACACCAGCCGGAAGAATATTCTGTGGGTTCCATCCTGAAACTGACAGAAAAGACCCTGGCGCCTGTAAACTGCCCGGAGATAGAAAATGAATGCTGTGAGCGGGCGGGAGAATGTATTACGCTGCCTCTCTGGAAGAAACTCGATGAGATGATCGGACAATACCTGGCAGGAGTTACCCTGAAGGATCTGCTGGAGGGGAAGGTGTGAGAAGACTTTTTAAGGAAAAATGAAGCCCCCTCTGACAATATTATCTCAGAGGGGGCGTTTTGGAAAATCGTGTATTTACTTTGTATCAGGCAGTTCGTATCCTGCATTCTTCATCCCGGTGAGAAATTCTTCCTCTGTTTGATGCAGCTCCTCGGAAGCATCGGAAATGGAGAGTTTCCCATTGGCGGTCAGACTATATAAGGTTAATTCAATGCCTTGCTCAATACCCAACTCAATACCTTGCTCTATGCCGCGCTTTATTCCTCTCTGTTCTAATCTCTCCGCGACATCACACATTGTTATCCCCTCCTTCGGGCCGGGAGAGAAGAGTCTGGTATATCTCTTGTCTCCGGTCATGACTGATAATAGTTTTAAGACTTCATCTACGTGCTGTATTATACGGTGGTCTGATTTTCCATGCTGAAGAGCGCCATATGGATCTTTTGTTTCTCCCAGTATTTGGAGACATCGCGTTCCTGTTCGTGGAGAATGTCATCGTCGGCCTTGTACTGTGAATGGACGGCCGTGGCCGCCAGGTCTTCCGGCGAGATCTGACGTTCCCCCTTTCCTGAATGATCGTAAAAACAGGAGGAAGTCCTTATAGGAATCCCTGCATCAATTGCAGTTTTATATTATCATAAAAAATAAAATAATGCTATACATTTCTCGATTTTTGGTGAAAAAAATGATTCTGGAGAAAATGTTGTCTATATTCCTATTGACAAAATAGGAATTAAAACTTATAATCCGTAGTATAGAGATAGGAATTAATAATAAAACGCAGAACATTTGCCATAATAAATAAAAAAGGAAATGAGGGAGATAAAATGTATATTTATGCTGATAACGCGGCAACAACGAAGATCAATCCTGTAGCCATGGATGTTATGAATAAATGTATGACGGAGGTTTACGGGAATCCGTCAAGCCTTCACAGTGCCGGACAGAAGGCGGCGGAGGCTATGCAGAAGGCGAGAGAGGATATCGCACAGGTTCTCGGCGCCGACTTCCGGGAGATTTATTTCACCTCGGGAGGGACGGAGGCAGATAACCAGGCGATTTATTCCGCAGCAGCTTTCGGGGAGAAAAAAGGAAAGAAGCATATCATTTCTTCCGCAATTGAACATCATGCGGTGCTGCATACGCTGCAGCGGCTGGAAAAAGAAGGCTTCGAGATCACTCTCCTTGATGTGGGAGAGGACGGCATCGTCCGTCCGGAAGATGTCCGTCAGGCCATTCGGGAGGATACTGCTCTGGTGACCATCATGTACGCCAACAATGAAATCGGCACTCTTCAGCCGATCAGTGAGATCGCGGCAATCTGCCGGGAGAAAAAAGTGATTTTTCATACGGACGCCGTACAGGCGGTGGGACATGTTCCGATCAACGTGCGGGAGCAGAATATAGATATGCTGTCTTTGTCGGCTCATAAGTTCCACGGGCCGAGAGGAATCGGAGTGCTGTATGTGCGCAAGGGCGTGCCGCTGTTTAATCTCATCGAGGGAGGCGCCCAGGAACGAGGGCGGAGACCTGGAACAGAGAATCTGCCGGCCATTGCAGGGATGGCAGCCGCTTTGAAAGAAGCGGTTTCACACATGGCAGCTGCGGAAGAGAAGGTGAGCAGCCTGAGGGACATTCTCATCGAAGGATTATCGAAGATTCCTCACGCCAGACTAAACGGCGATGCAAAAAGGCGTCTTCCGGGAAATGTGAATTTCTGCTTCGAGGGAATTGAGGGAGAATCCCTCCTGCTTCTTCTTGATAATAAGGGCGTTGCCGCTTCTTCGGGAAGCGCCTGCACGTCAGGTTCTCTCGATCCGAGCCACGTACTTCTGGCGCTGGGACTGCCCCACGAGGTGGCCCACGGCTCACTGCGATTGTCCCTGAGTGAAGAAAATACAAAAGAAGAAATGTACTATATCATAGATGCCGTCCGGGAGGTTGTGGAATATCTGCGCGACATGTCCCCGGTGTGGGAGGCTTTGGAGAAAGGAGAAAAAGAACATGTTATATAGTGAAAAAGTGATGGATCATTTTCAGCATCCGAGAAATCTGGGAAAAATGGAGAACGCCGACGGCGTCGGCGAGGTAGGCAACGCAAAGTGTGGAGATATCATGAAAATGTATATCAAGGTGGACGACGGTATCATCACCGATGTGAAGTTCAATACATTTGGCTGCGGCTCAGCCATCGCCACCAGCTCCATGGCCACGGAGATGATCAAAGGAAAATCTGTGGAAGATGCGCTGGAGCTGTCCAACCAGGCGGTGGTGGAGGCACTGGATGGACTGCCGACTCACAAGATCCACTGTTCCGTACTGGCGGAAGAAGCGGTAAAGGCAGCTGTAAAAGATTATTACGACAGAAACAACATTTCCTATGACGCCGCGCTGTTTGCGGAAGGCGAATGTCCGCACTGCCACGAATAATCGGCGCCGCTGCGGCAGTCCCCGCATTGCCATAATATAAAGCCGTCCCCGACATTTCCTCTTTACATTTCTTTGAAGCGTATTATAATTAGGAAGGGTTTCAGAGAAATGTACAGAAGACGAAAGGAAAGGGCCGGGATATGAGTGGCGAAATGCTGAACAGAAAAGAAAATAAAGGTTCTGCTGGAGAAAATGTATGGCATGTGGAGAATCATTCTCTGCAGAGAAAGGAAATCCAGACCTCGGAGACGCTGAAGCTTGGTATTCTTCTGGCGTTGAGCGGAGGATTTATGGATGCGTATTCCTACATCTGCCGGGGAGGAGTGTTTGCCAATGCCCAGACGGGAAATATGCTTCTGCTTGGAGTGAATCTTTCTTCAGGACAATGGAGAGAGGCGGCAGGGTATGCGCTGCCGGTCACCGCCTTTGCGCTGGGGATCGCCATCGCGGAATTTATCCGGTTTGGCATGAAGGATAAAAGCCTGCTGCACTGGAGGCAGATGACGGTGTTTCTGGAAGCACTGATTTTGCTGCTGGTGGCTTTTATACCGCTGAATCAGAACTTTCTGGCTAATGCGCTGACATCTTTTGCCTGCGGCATGCAGGTGGAGAGCTTCCGCAAAATACACGGCAACGGTATTGCTACTACCATGTGTATCGGAAATCTGCGCAACGGAACGCAGCATTTTTGTGAATTTGTGGAAAAAAGGGAGAAGAAACATCTTAAAAAAGGAATTCTCTACTACGGAATTATCGTGTTTTTTGTAATTGGCGCTGTCATCGGCAATCAGGTGATTCGATGGCAGGGAAAAACCGCGATTATTGTATCTTCCTTCCTGCTTATGATTGCCTTTCTCATGATGTTTGCGGGCAGCAGGATGGAATCAGAGAAAATAGGATCAGAGTAGACGCAGCAAAAATGTATAAAGGACCAACCACAATGATATGTTTTTTCCGGGCAGATAGTCAGAAGATTGAAACTGTCTGCCCGGAAGGAAATATACCAGAGGGTTGGTCCTTTTTTATTTATTATAAACAGATTTATTTTGCCCGTTTTAGAAGCTCGTCCCAGCGGCGGTCCACTTCTGCCTGAATGTCGGCGATGAGGTGCTCCTTACCCGGCTTAAACAGGTGTTTGAAACGACCCTGCGGACGGAGGAAATCTTCGATTGGAAGCTTTTTCTTAGGCTCGTAGTTGAGAATCCATTCGCCGTCGATGACCTCGAAGAGCGGCCAGAAGCAGGTGTCCACAGCCAGCTGGCAGATCTCAAGGATGTCGGACATCTCGTAGCGCCAGCCGCGCGGACATGGGGCCAGCACATTTAAAAAGGCAGCGCCCGGGGTGTAGATGGCTTTCTCTGATTTTACGTGGATGTCCTTGAAGTTCTTCACAAAGGTGGTCTGTGCCACGTATGGAATGTTGTGGGCGGCGATGACCTGAGCCAGATCCTTGCGGTTCTGATTCTTACCTTCCGAATCTGTGCCCACAGGGGTGGTGGTAGTGTCCGCGTAGAGCGGAGTGGCGGAGGAACGCTGGATACCGGTATTCATATACGCCTCGTTGTCATAGCAGACGTAAACCATGTCGTGGTTTCGTTCCATGGCGCCGGAGAGGGACTGAAAACCGATGTCGTATGTACCGCCGTCGCCTCCGAAGGCGATGAACTTGTGGGTGTTTTTGACTTTGCCTTTTTTACGCAGAGCGCGGTAGGCAGCCTCCACGCCGCTGCAGGTGGCGCCGGCATTCTCGAAGGCGTCGTGGATGAAGGAATCCTTCCATGCGGTGTACGGGTACATGAAGGAGGAAACCTCCAGACAGCTGGTGGCGCAGGTGATGACAGCCTCGTCGCCGTCATGGAGACCACGGAGTACATTTCTTACGGCGATGGTGGCGCCGCAGCCGGCACACATTCTGTGACCGGGAGATAAACGTTCTTCTTTATTTAATGTCTGTTTTAAATTATAAGCCATGATGTGTTCCTCCTATTCTCTGACAGATAAATACCGGTAAGTCTCGCCGGTGTCGCCGGTTTTCTCAATCTGCATCAGGTCATTGAACACGGATGTGAGGCTCTCCACCGTCACATCCCGGCCGCCGAGACCGTAACAGTAGTTGATTACTGCCGGATGGAGATTTTTATTGTAAAGGGCGGATTTGATCTCTGCTCCGAGAGGGCCGCAGTTGGTGTTGAAATCCTCGGTCCGGTCCATGATGGCCAGGTATTTCACATGGGAGAGCGCCTCGGCGATCTCCTCAGCCGGAAATGGACGGAAGAGTCGGATCTTCAGGATGCCTGCTTTGACGCCCTGCTCCCGGAGCTGATCTACGGTGTCCTTGGCGGTTCCTGCTGCGGAGCCGATCAGGACCATGGCGTAGTCGGCGTCCTCCAGCTTATACTCTTCAAACAGGCCGTATTTTCTGCCGGAGATGCCGGCAAATTCTTCCGCCACATCGAGGGCAACCTGTTTGGCGTTGCGGAGACCCTGCATCTGTGCCCGGCGGGCTTCCATGACGTAGTTGGTCACGGCGTAAGGGCCGTAAGCGATGGCTTCGCCGTCCTTTAAAAGGTAATGTTCCGGCTCATATTCGCCCACGAAGTTTTTCACCACGTCATCTTCCAGAAGTTCGATGTTTTCCACGGCGTGGCTGGTGATGAAACCGTCCTGGCAGATCATGATCGGAAGCATCACGTCTTTGTGTTCGGCGATGCGGTATGCCTGAATCATGTTGTCGTAGGCTTCCTGATTGTTCTCGGCAAAAATCTGAATCCATCCGGTGTTTCTCGCGCCCATGGCGTCGGAATGATCGCAGTTGATGTTGATCGGGCCGGAGAGGGCGCGGTTTACAAGGGCCAGACAGATCGGGAGCCGGTCGGAGGCAGCCACATTTAAGACCTCCCACATGAGGGCCAGACCGCAGGATGAGGTGGCGGTGATGGTTCTTGCGCCGGCCGCCTCGGAACCGATGCAGGCGCTCATGGCGCTGTGCTCGCTCTCCACCGGTATGAACTCGGTGTCCACCTGTCCGTTGGCCACAAAGCTGGTGAAATACTGCGGAATCTCTGTGGAAGGAGTGATCGGGTATGCCGGCATGACGTCGGGATTGATCTGGCGCATGGCGGTGGCAACCGCTTCATTTCCGGATAAACGTTCTTTGATACCCATGTTATCTTACCCCCTTTAACATGACGATGGCGTCGAAAGGACAGGCTTTCACGCAGATGCCGCATCCCTTGCAGTGGTCAAAATCAAAATCTCCCCGTTTGCCATTAACAATCGGGATGGCGCTGTCCGGGCAGGCCGGCGCGCAGAGGAGACACTGTTTACATTTTTCTTCGATGAACTTTGGCGTGTCTGTCCGCCATTCTCCGGTATTGAACTCGGCGGCGGTGCAGCTTCCAACGACAGTACAGCCCAGAGTGAGGTCCTGCCATTTCACATCCAAACCTAATTTGCTGATATCTGATGCCATTACTTAACCTCCTGTAAAGCCAGTGAGAGAGCTTTCATGTTTCCCTCGATCACTTCCGGCTTTGATGCAAACTTATGCGCGTAGGACTTGCGCATTTCCTCTAAGAAACGTTCCTCCTCCATGATGCCGCTGACCTTCACGATGGCTGCCAGCATCGGAGAATTCGGGAAATACTGTCCCAGCGCTTCTATAGAAATCCGACGGGCGTCGATGGTGTACACCTTTCCTTCGTATCCGTGAAGATGAGGAAGAATCTCCTCCTTCGGACGGGCGGTGTTGATGACGATGGCGCCGTCTTTTTTGAGACCGTCGGTCACGTGGACAGAATCCAGCAGGGTCTCATCCACCACGACTACGTAATCCGGGTCGTAAATGTTGGAATGAACCCGGATAATATCGGAGCTTAAACGGTTATAGGCGGTGATAGGCGCGCCCATACGCTCCGGGCCGTATTCCGGGAAGCCCTGCACGTACATTCCCGTGTTGAAAGCGACGTCGGCAAGGAGCAGAGCCGCGGTTTTTGCACCCTGACCGCCCCGGCCGTGCCACCGGATTTCGATTAAATCTTTCATGATATCCTCCATTCTATGTTCAGGTATGTAAATGTAACGCTGTAAATATAATATATGAAAACAGCATGTCCGCAGGGATATTCACGGACTGTATGCTGTAGAAAAACGAATGTCCGTGCTGTGCGGATAAAAATGATTAAAAAAAGAGTCCCGCTCGCGGAATAAGTACGCTGTATGCCTTCTTGAAGAGAATACATTTTTCCTCGTGCAGGAATTACTTTATGAAAATTCACAACGAATTCGATTATATCATTATTCATTGTTTTTGTGAAGAGAAAATATATAAAAAGCTCCGTATAATGTATAAAAAAGGGCCGAAAACGGGTTGACAAACAATCTTAGACATATTATACTTGATTCATAAAATTTCAAAGGCAAACCCGCCGAAAGACGGGGACGCAAAGCCACGGGTCTAAGGTCTTCTGACTATGACAGCCGGTTGCCGCATTTATTTTACAATGTGTATCAGATATTTAGATGATTCTGTAATTTGGCGACCGCTTATATACCTGTATAAGCGGTTTTTCTATATTATAGGAATTTTCGTTGGAATTCCTATAATACAGAAGCCCTCCGGGCGGGATGCACACTCGCGCGCAAAGAACTTTGTCGCTAAAGCGACCGCGCTCGGCGCGAGAGTTCTGACGGACAGAACTCTTTATTCTTCACAGGACACCATGAATCGGAAGAGTCTGATGCACCCAGACAGGGGAGGATGTGTATGATGAGAAAAAACAGAAATGATAATTTAAAAGAAAATACTACAGGAAAGAAAAGACTTACTTTTGCAGGAAAAGCAGCCATATTGTGCACGGTGGTCATGCTTGCTGCCGGCGGTGCCTACACATGGCATATACATACGACGAATGTGCCGGAGCTTACCACATTCGTCGATCATGAGGGAGAGACTGTGATCATTGGCGGTGAGGAAGTGCCTTTAGGCGGCGAGCCGAAGGTGACTACTGACACCAAAACCAAGAAAAAGACAGTGATGCTGAAGAAACCGTCTAAGAAGACCCGCACCAAGAAGTCCACAAAGACGAAGAATTCTACAGATACTCAAAAAAATGGTTCGAATGTTGTTGTAACTGAAACGACGGTGGTGACGGTGAAAAGACAGAAGTTCAAAAAGAATTCCAGGAAAAAAGTGATCATCACAAAGATTACAACGACGAAGAAGGTCAGCGTACAGGCGGCGGGCAATGTGCAGACACAGTCTGCTTCCCAGAACAGCGCTGACGCCGGAGCAACAACGGCGGATATCAAGACGCTGGCTCCTAGGCTCAACGGCACGCTCATGAATGCGTATACGACATTGGGATTCACGGTAACCATCGATCCGACAGTATCCTATTCAGGATATTTTAATGCGAGAAATCAGTCTATTATTTTGAGAAAATCGGGAGATACCATTTATCATGAGATGGGACATTTCCTTGCATTCGTTGCAGGCAATGTGGATAAGAGATCGGATTTTGCCTCTATCTATAATGAAGAAAAAGGGAAATACGCAGGCACCAATACAAATTATGTGACACAGAATGCCTCTGAGTATTTTGCAGAGTCTTTCAAAGATTATACATTAAATGCATCGGCACTGCAGAAGAGCCGTCCAAAGACCTATCAGGCTATTGTGAGCGCACTCTCTAACGTAACATCGCAGCAGATCAATAAGCTGAAGCTGGCCTACGGTCCGATTTGGAATCAAAATTAACAGAGACTTTACCAGAAGCCGGGAGGATTGTTCTCCCGGCTTTTTAATATATGTGGGAAAAATTTGACATTCATTTACTGATTTCAGTATAATAGGAAAGAATATTTTCATGCGGTGAGATGGAGGCAGAAGAATGGAGAAAACTTACAGAACGGATTTGACTTGTTTTCTTGGGGATGAAGAGAAGGAGAGCGTCGAAGGCACTCTCATGGGAGTCATGATGGAAGCCGGATTCCGGGCGCAGGAGCTTCCTTTCCGGCATGCTGCCTTTTCCATAAAGGAGGGCGGGCTGAAAAGAGCGATGGATGCTGTCCGGTGTTTGGGCATCAGGGGAGCGTATCTGGCGCCTGTGCACAGAGCGGATGTGCTTTCCTGTCTGGATGAGCTGTCTGCCGCAGCCCGGCTCACCGGCCAGGCAGACGCGGTGTTTTGCCTGGATGGAAGGCTTATGGGAGAGAACACCGGAGGCAAGGGATTTGTCACCTCTCTCATGGAAAAAGGCGTTTTCCTTACCGGGAAGACTCTTACCATACTGGGGACGGGAGATGACGCCCGGGCAGCCGCTGTGGAAGCGGCACTTTCCGGAATCAGCAGGATATATATCACAGGCAAAGATGAAGAGCAGGGCCAGACGCTTGCCCGGCTGCTCACCGAACACACCCGGACGGAAGCATCGTATATTTTCCGGGCGGAGGGTGAAGCAACGCGGATACCAGAAGATACAGATATTGTATTGCGGGCGGAAGCTAAGCAGCTGGAAGAAGCCGGGCCGCAGCCGGAAGAGAAGCTGCGGGCGGAAGAGGAACAGGACTCCCCGGCTCCCGGGGAAGACCAGCACCAGCTTCCGGCTGAAGACGATGGCGCTATAAAGTCCGGCACAGAGTGCTCGGGCATCCGCAGCCATATGATCGTGTGTGATATGGCGCTTTCCCCGCGAAAGACCACCTTTTTAAAACAGGCGGAGGACTGCGGGGCCAAAACCGTGGACGGTCTTGAAATGTTTGTCAATCAGGCGGTGCTGACCTACAGTTTATGGACGGAGCACATCGCACCGCGGGACATTTTTTATGACGCTGCTCTGAGGGCGCTTGACCCGGAAGACGGGCAGGAGGACGGCGGTGCGGAGCCGGCGGCGGAAACAGCGGAAGCGGCGGATCGCCGTCTCATAGAAAAGATGATGGACTATTACGCCGGAGACCCGAAGCGGATTCAGCATTTCCTGAAAGTGTATACATTTGCTAAAATGATCGGCGAAGAGGAGGCGCTGCCGCCGGAGGAGCTTTTTGTACTGAGAACGGCAGCCATCGTCCATGATATCGGTATCAGGGTCAGCGAGGAGAAATACGGCAGCTCGGCCGGAAAATATCAGGAAAAGGAAGGGCCTGCCGTGGCGGAGCCTCTCCTTTTGTCCTGCGGCTATGAGGAAGAAGTCATTGACCGGGTGCTGTTTCTCATTGCAAACCACCACACTTATGATAGAATAGAAGGAGCAGATTATCAGATACTGGTGGAAGCAGATTTTCTGGTAAATCTTTACGAGGACGGATGCAGCCGGGAGACGGCGGAAAATGTAAAGAAAAACATTTTCCGGACGAAGGCGGGCGTCCGCTGTCTGGAACAGATGTATCTGAATATTCAAAAATAACAAAGAGACTTCGGAGAAGGATACCGGGGTCAGCAAGGAGGAAACCATGATATTTGGAGTAATTTTGGCCGGGGGAATCGGCAGCAGAATGGGAAATGTGGAGAAGCCGAAGCAGTTTCTCACCATCGGCAGCAAGCCGATCATCATTCACACCATTGAAAAGTTTTATGCCAACAGCAGATTTGAAAAGATCATCGTACTTTGCCCGAATCAGTGGCTCAATCACACAAAGAATCTGATCCGGAAGGATTTTAAGAACACGGACCGCATCGTGGTCATCGAGGGCGGAGACACAAGAAATGAAACTATTATGAATTCCATCCGCTACATTGAGAAGGAATACGGACTGGATGACGATACGATCATCGTTACCCACGACTCGGTCCGTCCGTTCCTGACACACCGTATTATCGAGGATAACATCAATTACGCCATCAAATACGGCGCCTGCGATACGGTCATTCCGGCTTCGGACACCATCGTGGAGAGCAAGGGACACGCGGTCATCAGCAACATACCGGATCGTTCCATCATGTATCAGGGACAGACGCCGCAGTCCTTTAAAGCAAAACGCTTAAAGGAGCTTTATGAATCACTGACGGAGGAGGAGAAAAAGATCCTCACCGACGCCTGCAAGATCTGCGTGATGAAGGGAGAAGACGTGTACCTGGTGGAGGGAGAGGTATTTAATATCAAGATTACCTATCCGTATGACTTGAGAGTTGCTGAGACTTTGATAAAAGGAGAATAGACATGTTAAATACAGTATACCGTCTGGTCGCTCCCAGAAGATTTGAAGTGGCATTTAACGATATTGACTTAAACGGGGAGCAGGTGGTGGTCCGTCCGACGCATCTTTCCATCTGCCATGCAGACCAGCGTTATTATCAGGGAAGCCGTCCCATGGACGTTCTTGCAAAGAAGCTTCCTATGGCATTGATACACGAAGGAATCGGCGATGTGGTCTATGACCCGCTGGGCGAGTTCAAGCCGGGCGAGCTGGTGGTCATGATACCGAACACGCCGGTGGAAAAAGACGAGATCATCGGAGAAAACTATTTAAGAAGCTCCAAGTTCCGCGCCAGCGGATTTGACGGTTTCATGCAGGACAATGTGGCTCTGGACAGAGACCGGGTGCTGCGTCTTCCCCCGGACATCGACCGGACCGTGGCGGCCTTCACGGAGATCGTCACCGTGAGCGTGCAGGCTCTTCATCGTTTTGACCGTTTCGCCCATGCCCGCAGGAACATCGTGGGTATCTGGGGCGACGGCAACCTGGGCTATATCACTTCGCTCTTTTTCCGTTACATGTATCCGGATACGAAGCTGATCATTTTCGGTACGGATAAAGAGAAGCTTAACAGCTTTTCCTTCGCCGACGAGACCTACCTGGTGTGGGACGTGCCGGAAAATGTAGAGATTGACCACGCCTTTGAATGTGTGGGCGGCGACGCCTCCCAGAAGGCTATCAATCAGATCATCGACCTGATTCATCCGGAGGGAGCCATCTCCCTGCTGGGCGTATCCGAGTATCCGATTCCGATCAACACCCGTATGGTGCTGGAGAAAGGTCTGCGCCTGTTCGGAAGCAGCCGGAGCTCCCGCGAGGACTTCGAGAAGACCGTGGAAATGTACCAGAAGCATCCGGAGATCCTCGGATACCTGAGCAACATCGTGGGCGCCCAGGTGGAAGTCAAGTCCATCGCTGACATGAATAAAGCTTTTGAATTAGATATCCATAAAATGATGGGCAAGACAGTCATGATCTGGAATAAATAAAGATTCGTCAAGGTGAAAAGGAATGATGCACAGACGATAACGTAGGACCACAGGCAGGTTCGTCCGACTTGACCCTCAGTCGGACTGACAAAAGATATCTCTGCTTCAGAGCTATGTCAGTCCTCCTTCACAGCTCGCGGCCGAAAGCTGTCTGTGGTCAAAACGTCATCTGTGTTGTGTAAGATTGCCTGTGCCGTATCACCTTGACATAATAACAACACGTAAAAATGCCGGAGATTCGTAAGAAATGCAACGTGAATCAGCCGGAGGTTGCTGGCTGGTGCAGTTCTGATGACACCGGTTGTCAAAAACATTCCTTCGAACGTTTGACCAGACGACTGTGAGTGCAGGCGTTTGACATATGAAGCTGGATGTGTACGGAAGAAACGTCTGCTGAGGTGGAGGAGGAAAACTTCTATCACATGACTTGTCTTTTCGCGGCAGAGATTTCTGTGGGTTACAGAAGAAATGCACAAATCTTAATTTCTAAACATAATACCCCCTTTGTTTCATACAATAGAATACAAAACACCCGTAAGGCGGAAGGAAGAGTGTCCATGGATTATCTGGCGGAAATGATTGCAGCGGTGGATCGTGCGGTATGGGGATCGGTCATGCTTGTGCTGCTGGTGGGAACCGGCGTGGTGCTGACGGTACGCTGCCGTTTTCTTACGTGGAGGAATCTGCCCTGGGCTGTTCAGGTGACTTTAAGCCGGGAGGCCCGGCAGAAGAAGGGGAGCGGTGATGTGTCGTCGTTTGCGGCTCTCACCACAGCCCTGGCGGCCACCATCGGCACGGGAAATATCGTGGGCGTCGCCACAGCCATGGCGGCCGGCGGACCGGGAGCATTGGTGTGGATGTGGGTTTCCGCCTTTTTTGGTCTTTCTTCCAAATTCGCAGAATGTATGCTGGCGGTGAAGTACCGGGAGAAAAATGAGCGGGGAGAGATGAGCGGCGGGCCCATGTATACCATGAAGAATGCGTGGAAACTGAAATATCCGAAGTTTGGGGCGGTGCTAAGCGGCTGCTTTGCCTTTTTTGCGGTGCTTGCTTCTTTTGGTATCGGAAATATGACGCAGAGTAATTCTATCGCTGCATCGCTCCGAACCGCTTTTGGTTTGTCCGAGGTAAAGGTGGGAGTAGTCCTTACTGTACTCGCATTTCTGATCATCATGGGCGGCATCCGGAGCATTGCGAAGATATCTTCGGTGGTGGTGCCGGTCATGGCGGTATTCTATATGGGCTGCGGCCTTATTGTCATCCTGGGTAATCTCCATAATCTTCCCGCCGGTATTTGTATGATCTTTAAGATGGCGTTCAGTCCCAGGGCGGTGGGCGGCGCCCTCGGCGGTAATCTCACCGCGTCTTTGTGGACTGCTCTCCGCTATGGGGTGGCCAGGGGCGTTTTCTCCAATGAAGCGGGCATGGGTTCCGCCGCCATCACGGCGGCGGCAGCCACGGCCGACCATCCGGTACGTCAGGGTTATATCAATATGACTGGAACCTTCTGGGATACTCTGGTGGTATGTACCATCACAGGTTTGGTCATCGCCTGCTCCGGCGTGCTCGGGCAGGTGAATCCTGCCACCGGAGCAGCCTACGAGGGCGCGGCCCTTACCATCGCCGCCTTTTCTACAGTGCTTGGCAGGACAGGCGGCGCGCTGGTGACCATCGGAATCGTCCTGTTTGCATTTTCTACTATCCTTGGCTGGGAATATCAGGGAGAGAAGGCATTCGAATATCTGGCGGGAAGCCGCCGTTACAATCGGATATACCGGCTGCTTTTCTCGCTGGCCGTCTACATCGGAGCGACCCAGACCCTGGAACTGGTGTGGGGATTTTCCGACATAGCCAACGCGCTGATGGCGCTGCCGAATCTCATCTCGCTGCTGCTTTTAAGCGGGGAGGCGGCAGCGGAAGCGAAAGAGTATCAGAACGTCATTGAGAAAGAGAAGCGGCTGGCGCGGATAAGAAAAAATCCCTCCGGATGCCGCCGCTTCCGGTAAGAAAAATAAAAATCCTCCGGAAAAACTCCCGGAGGATTAGAGATTGCCTATCGTTTAATTATCCAGTTTAATGCCTGCCAGCAGTGCGCCCAGTCCGGTGGAAGCGCTGCCCTCGTCCTTGTAGGATACGGAAGGTTTCTCTTCCGGTGCATCCTGCGGCTCTTCGTCCTGAGCAGCTTTGATGCTCAGGCTGATCTTGCCGTTTTCTACTTTGAGAACTTTCACTTTGACTTCCTGTCCGGCTTTTAAGACTTCGCCAGGGGATTCAATACGTTTGTTGGCGATCTGGGAAATGTGCACCAGTCCGGAGAGACCGTCTCCCAGGTCAACAAATGCGCCGTACGGCATCAGGGATTCCACTTTGCCGCTTAAAACGGAGCCCGGAACCACTGCGTTGATCTTTCTCTCTTTTTCTTCCCGGCGTCGGTCGTAGAGCACTTCCTTCACGGATAAGACGAGACGGTTTTTCTCCTCGTCTGCGGTGATAACCTTCGCGTCCACCGTCTTGCCGAGGTAAGGATTGGTATCTTCCACGTATCCGATCTCCAGATGGGAAGCCGGGATAAAGCCGCGCAGGCCTTCCACATAAACGATAACGCCCTTGTTGACGATTCCTCCGATCTTCAGGCTGAGAACCGTACCTTCTTCCATGTATTTCTTCACGGTCTCCCATGCCATCGCTTTGGATGCCTCTTTAACAGAAAGAGAGACATTTCCTTCGCCGTCGTCATCGGATAAAACCACAGCCTTCACAGTGTCGCCCACCGGAACGCTCTGCAGGGAGAAGGAAGGATCGTCGCTGTAGTCTTCTTTTTTGACGATGCCCTGGGCATGATAGTTGATGTCCAGATAAACGGCATTCTCATCCACGCCGGTGATCACGCCTTCCACCACGTCGCCTTCATTGAGCTTCCGGAAGGAAGCTTCCAGTTCCTTTTCAAAATCTGCCATTGTTTCGCTCATAATCGTATTCCTCTTTTCTTCTATATTTTCTGTCTGGTAAGAAATGTGTCTGATGTTCTCATGGAATGGCGCGCTTTTCCGTGGAAATGGCGCCTTTTGCATTCCATACTATAAAATAGTAACACATTTTTCAGGCTCTTCGCAATGGATAAATGCAAAGAAATACAGCCTTTCCGGTAGAAAAACGGGAGAATCTTTGTTATACTAATAAGAACTGCCCGGAGCATGGCAGAAAATGTCAAATCCGGCAGAACAAGAAACAGGCCGGTGTTTGCAAAAAACGGAAAACATATGAAGGAGGCAATATAATGGATTTAAATACAGGAATGAAAATGACATTAACGGATACAGTAACAATGGATAATGCGGCGAAGACTCTTGGCAGCGGCAGTCTGCTGGTGTACGGAACTCCGGCCATGCTTCTGCTGGTGGAAAAGACAGCGGTGGCTCTGCTTGAGGGACATCTGGATGAAGGAATGACCACGGTCGGCACCAACTTAAACGTGGACCATGTGTCCGCCACACCGCTTGACGCCGAAGTTAGCTGCCAGGTGGAGCTTACAGAGATCGACAGAAAGAGACTGGTATTTTCTGTGGAAGTAAAGGACGCCGCCGGAGTCATAGGCAAAGGAACCCACGAGAGATTCATCGTGCAGGCAGACAAGTTCCAGCAGAAAGCCAACGGCAAGTTTCAGGCATAGGCGAAGCAAAGGTATGAGTGGACAAAGAGAGAAGAAGTATCGAGAGAAAAATTATCAAGAGAAGAATCAGCATAGAGAGAGCCGTTCGCAAGTGACAGACGGCAGACACGGCGGCCCGGAGCAGACAGCGGAAAGTACTGCGCCCGTCCGCCTGAACAAATATTTGAGCGATGCCGGCGTCTGCTCCAGGCGGCAGGCCGACCGCTATGCGCAGGAGGGCCGGATTACCATCGACGGCCAGGTGGCGGAGCTTGGGCAGAAGGTGCTGCCGGGCCAGAAGGTATGTGTTGACGGCCGGCCGGTGGACACCGAAGGGGGCGTCAGCCACAGAAGAATCGTGCTGGCGGTCAACAAGCCAAGGGGAATTGTCTGTACCACTTCCCGGCAGGAAAAAGATAACATTGTGGACTTTATCGGCTATCCGGAGCGCATTTATCCCATGGGACGGCTGGATAAGGACTCGGAGGGACTGATCCTCATGACCAACGACGGAGAGCTGATGGATGAGATACTCCGGGCGAGAAACGGCCACGAGAAGGAATACGAAGTGCAGGTAAACCGCCCGGTCAGCGAGCGGTTTTTAAAAGAGATGGCGGGAGGCGTCCCGATTCTTGATACAGTGACCCGGCCATGCCGGATCAGAAAGACCGGAACCTTTTCGTTCCGTATCATTCTGACTCAGGGACTGAACCGGCAGATCCGCCGCATGTGCGAGGCCCTCGGCTACCGGGTGCGGGCGCTGAAGCGGATCCGCGTCATGAACATCCATCTCGGGGAGCTGCCGACCGGCGCTTACCGGGAGCTTAGCGAAGCGGAGATTTTTGAACTGATGCGGCTGACCGGAAAGACGGGGCCGGCTGCAAGAAAACCAACCCGGCGCCAAAGACCAGATTGAGGAAAAGGAGAACATCGTGGAAAAACAACAACGAATCAAGGAGCTTGTCTCAAAACTGAATGAGGCCGCCAGAGCCTATTATCAGGAGGACCGGGAGATCATGTCCAACCGGGAATATGACGCCCTTTATGATGAGCTTGCCGCTCTCGAGAAGGAGACGGGCATTGTTCTGGCGGGCAGCCCGACGATGCAGGTGGGCTATGAGGTGCTCAGTGAGCTGGAAAAGGTTCCGCATGACTCTCCGATGCTCTCGCTGGACAAGACCAAGAGCCCGGAGGCGCTCCGGGACTGGCTGGGAGACAGGAAGGGTATGCTTTCCTGGAAGATGGACGGTCTCACGGTGGTGCTCACGTACCGGGACGGGGAGCTGCAGCGGGCGGTGACCAGAGGCAATGGCGTCATCGGGGAGGTTATCACCAACAACGCCCGGGTATTTAAGAATCTGCCGGCGAAGATTCCTTTTGACGGGGAGCTGGTGCTCCGGGGCGAGGCGGTCATCCGCTATTCGGACTTCCGCAGGATCAATGAGAGCATAGAAAATGTGGAGGCAAAATACAAGAATCCCCGGAACCTTTGCAGCGGTTCTGTGCGGCAGCTTAACAACGAAGTGACCGCCAGAAGAAATGTATTTTTCTTTGCATTTTCTCTGGTGAGCGCCCAGGGCAGAGAGTTAAGCAACTCCGTGGAAGAAAATATGCTCTGGCTGGAAAGCCTTGGCTTTGAGATTGTGCCGTACCGGATGGTGGACGGAGAGACCATCGTGGGCGCAGTGGCGGCGTTTGCAGAGAAAATCACGGAAAATGATTTCCCATCCGACGGGCTGGTACTTATCTACGACGACATCGCCTACGGCAACTCGCTGGGAGCCACGGCCAAATTCCCGCGAAACTCCATCGCCTTTAAATGGGCCGACGAGGAGGCGGAGACGGTGCTGGAGAGTATCGAGTGGAGCCCGTCAAGGACCGGACTCATTAATCCGATCGCTATTTTCTCTCCGGTGGAGCTGGAGGGAACGATGGTGAGCCGCGCCAGCCTTCATAACTTAAGCATCATGGACAGCCTGGAGCTGGGCGTGGGCGACCACATCAAAGTGTATAAAGCCAACATGATCATTCCGCAGGTGTCGGAGAATCTGACAAAGAGCGGCTCTTACGAGACGCCGGAGCACTGCCCGGCCTGCGGCGGAAGAACGGAGATCCGCATGGAAAATGATGTGAAGTCTCTGTACTGCCCGAATCCGTTTTGCAGCGCCAAGAAGGTGAAGCTTTTCGGACACTATGTGAGCCGGGACGCCATGAACATCGACGGACTGTCCGAGGCTACCCTCACCAAAATGATCGACAAAGGATTTCTCTCGGAGCTTTACGATCTGTACGAGCTGAAACCGTATCAGAGTGAGATCGTGGAGATGGAAGGCTTTGGAGAGAAGTCCTGCGCCAACCTGCTGGACTCCATCGAGGCGTCCAGAAATACTACCCTGCCGCGTTTTGTTTACGGCCTGGGAATCCTGAATATCGGCGCAGCCAACGCCAAACTGCTCTGCAAACATTTCGGCTACAGCCTCTCCGCACTCATGGGAGCTTCCGTGGAAGACATGGTGGAGATTGAGGGCATCGGCGAGGTGATCGCAGCCAGCGTCCGGGATTACTTTGACAATGAACACAATCAGCAGGTGATAGAGAAGCTGCTGTCCTATCTTACATTTGAGGAGATGCCTGCGGAGGCAGAGGGCAACCAGCCGCTTTCCGGCAAGACCTTCGTGATCACCGGCTCCGTGACGCATTTTAAGAACCGGAAGGAACTGAAAGAGCGAATCGAGGCGCTGGGCGGCAAGGTTACCGGTTCCGTGTCCAAGAATACGGACTACCTGATCAACAATGATAATCTTTCAAATTCAACAAAAAATAAAAAGGCAAAAGAACTGGAGATTCCAATCCTCACTGAGGAGGAATTTCTGGAAATGATATAGGAAGGGAAGAGATGATACGATATGCCAATTAGAATTGACGCCAATTTACCGGCAAAAAAGATTCTGGAACATGAGAATATATTTGTGATGGACTACGAGCGTTCCATGCGGCAGGATATCCGACCGCTGCGCATCGTCATCATGAACCTCATGCCGACTAAGGAAGAGACGGAGCTGCAGCTTCTCCGGAGCCTGGCAAACACCCCTCTGCAGGTGGACATCTCCTTTCTGAAAACAGAAATGCACAATGCAAAAAATGTGTCCGCCAACCACCTGGAGGCGTTTTATACCACATTTTCTGAGATCAAAGACGACTATTACGACGGTCTGCTCATCACCGGCGCGCCGGTGGAGACTCTGCCGTACGAGGAGGTCGATTACTGGCCGGAACTGGTGGCGGTGATGGAATGGTCAAAGACCCATGTAACCTCCACCTTCCACATCTGCTGGGCGGCTCAGGCAGGACTCTACTACCACTACGGCGTGCGCAAATACCTGCTGGATGAGAAAATCTTCGGAATCTTCAAACACCGGACCATCCACAGAAAGACGCCGCTGGTGCGCGGCTTCGACGATGTATTCAACGCGCCGCACTCCCGCCACTCCGCCATCGTCCGGGAGGACGTGGAGAACAATCCGGCCCTCACTATCCTGGCAGACTCCGAGGAGGCCGGCCCGTTCATCATCATTGCCAAGGAAGGCCGTCAGATCTTCGTGACCGGTCACCCGGAATACGACGTGGTCACCCTCGACCAGGAATACCGCCGCGATCTGGCAAAAGGCATGGACAACGTGCCGTTCCCGCAGGGATACTACAAAGACGACAACCCGGACTTAGGCCCGGTCAAATCCTGGCGCTGCCACGCCAACACCCTGTATACCAACTGGCTCAACTACTATGTATACCAGATGACGCCGTACATTTCTGAGGAGATCAAGAATCTGAAGTAACGGAAAAACGATGGGCATTATGAAAATGAAAGTATAACAGGCTGCCGCCAAAGCACACGTTGTGACGAACACAGACACATTTCATAGAGATATGTGACGTTCGCCCGCGGGGTGCATGGCGGCAGCCTGTTTGGCTGTTTAGGAAAGAATCTGCGGCAGACCCAGGTAGTTCAGAAGTCCTACGTAAATGCCATAGGCGAATTGGTAGGGTTCCTGCTGCATGAGCTGGTTATCCTCGTAGTTGGTGATGTAGGCAAGCTCTACCAGGATGGCGGGCATGCGGGTGTTGCGCAGCACATAGAGGGATGGGTTGGTGAAGACGCCGTTATATTTGGTGCCCAGCCGCCTCACGATCTCTGCCAGCACGTCGAGAGCCAGATACCAGGCGGCGGAGTAACTTTCCATCACATAAACCTCGGAGCCGTTGGCGTCGGGATTTTCGCTAGCGTTGGCATGGATGCTGATGAAGTAGTCCGCCGGCCAGTTGTTGGCCTGGGTGACCCGTTCCCGCAGGCTGCTGGTGTTATTGTAGCCTAAGGTGGTTTCGGGGGTGGGGCGGGAGAGCTTTGCCGTAAAACGGTAGTCTTCCGATAATATGTTATACAGATATTGTCCGACCTGATAGGTAATATCCTGTTCGCGGATGCCGAAGCCTTCGGCGCCGGCGTTGACCCCGGCCGGGTTATGTCCCTGATCGATATAAATACGAATCGCCAATGTGACAGCCTCATTCTTTTTTTTCAGTATATTCTGTGAGGACACAAAAGATGCGTAGAAAAAACCGAAGTTTCATGGTATACTGGTAAGGCGTGATGTAAGGCGGCAGAGGCTGTCAGCAAAGGAAAAACAGCGCGGAAAAAGAACAGGACAAACGTGCAAACGAAATTATGGTAATATTGATGAAAAGAATGATGAATATATGAGTAAGGACAGATGGAAGAATCATAAAAACGAAGAAAAAAATGAGTATGACAACGGCAGATATGACGGTGGAACCCGCATCGACGAAGATGCGGCCGGGTTTCGTGAAAGGAAGGGAAAGAAAATGTCTGCCGACGACCTGGGGGAATGGATTCAGGATATGGTGCAGGACGCCGTAGAATCCATGGATTTCAGTCAGCTCAGCCAGAATATCCGTGATGCAGTGGATACTGCGAAAGACGCGGTGGGGTCTGCCCGGGAAACTATGGCAGAGCAGATGAAGGAAAGGTCTGAAAAGTCAGGGAAAGCGGAGAAAAAGCGGTATGGAAAGAGGTATCGCTGGCCGGATGACAGCCGGGTGCAGCGGCCGGTGGAGAGCCGGCAGCCGCAGGAAAAGGGATGGCTCAGAAAGATTCCCGGACAGTGGAGCGGCCCGGTGCGGACGGTCACAGGTGCGTGCGGTCTTGTGGTATTCGGCGCGCTGAGTCTCGGTTTTGGCCTGGCAGGCCTTGGTTTCGCCATGACAAACGGTATCATTACCACGGCCACTATCGTTCTGGAGAGTGTGTTCATACCGCTTACTCTTGTGAGTGGAGTGATTCTTGGCACCGGGCGGTCTGCCGGACAGCGGGCGAAGCGCCTGCGGGAATATGCCGCAGTGTGGGGTGAAAACGGTTTTGTCATGCTGGAAGACCTGAAGAATGCGACGGGATACGCCATGAAGCGGATTCAGAAGGATATCCGGTTTCTTATGGAACGGAGATTGATTCCTTATGCGAGGCTGGATGAGAATAAAACCTGTCTGATGCTTACGAAAGAGGCAGGGGAACAGTATGATGCGGCTGTGCGTTCCAGGATGGAGAGGGAACGTCAGGAGACGGAGCGTCAACGGACAGAAGGACAGTTTGACGGAAAAACAGCCGCGGACGGGCAAACGGAGAAAAGGAGCGGGAAGCGCCCTGAGGATATGTCGGAAGAAGAACGGAAAATGTACGAACTTCAGCAGACCGGCGGCAGTTATCTGCAGGAACTCCGGAATCGCAGAAAGAGGATTCAGACGCCGGAAGTGACGGAAAAACTGGATCATCTGGAGCTGCTGCTCAGCCGGATTTTTGTGTGCATCCAGGAATATCCGGAGAATATTTCCCAGGCGGACAGGCTGATGGAATACTATCTTCCGTCGGTGATGAAGCTGGTTCGCGTGTATGAGGATATGGAGAAGCAGCCGATACAGAGTGTGAATATCATAAAAACCCGTATGGAGATCGCCGAATCTCTGGACACAGTAAATCAGGCGCTGGAAGCCATGTATGACGACATGTTCCAGGATGTGGCCATGGACATTTCCTCTGATATTAAAGTGCTGGAAACCATGCTGGCAAAGGATGGCTGGGGCGGACAGACGCTTCGTTCCGGGGCAGAACCGGGGGCATCCATCTGGGATAAAGGGGAATAAGGATGTATAGTCTGATATCAGACAGAAAGGAGACCTATGGATATTGAGCAATTATTAAAGGAGGGACCGTCTCTGACGCTGAATCCTGAGGAGGAGTTCAGTGATCTGGTCGTGAAGGAGCCGCAGAAGGAAGAAGTGCAGGCGGAGAAAGCCTATGAAGAAGAAAAATATCTGACAGATGCGGAGAAAAAACAGGTGGACGCCTTTGTCAAAGAGATTGAATTAAAGGACTCTGCAGCGATCCTGCAATATGGTTCCGGCATCCAGAAAAAGATGTCCGATTTTTCAGAAGGAACGTTGAACAAGGTTCGCAATAAAGATCTTGGCGAGATTGGAGAGCTTTTGAGTGGTGTTGTGACAGAATTGAAAGAGTTCGACGAGGAAGAAAGCAAAGGCGTGTTTGGTTTCTTCAAGAAGAAGATGGCAAAGGCAGAAGCGCTGAAGCTCAAATATGACAAGGCGGAAATAAGCATTGAGAAGGTTTCAAAGACACTGGAAGGTCACCAGATGCAGCTTCTGAAAGACAGTGCTCTTCTCGATCAGCTTTACGATCTCAATAAGGTGTATTTCCGGGAACTGAACATGTACATTCTGGCAGGAAAGAAAAAGCTCCGTCAGGTGATGGAGGAAGAGCTGCCGCAGGCGAGAGCGAAGGCTTCCGCTTCCGGAGCGCCGGAGGACGCCCAGGAGGTCAGCGACATGGAAGCCATGTGCAACCGCTTTGAGAAAAAGATCCACGATCTGGAGCTGACCAGAATGGTTTCCCTGCAGATGGCGCCGCAGATCAGGATGATTCAGTCCAGTGACGCCATGATGGCGGAAAAAATCCAGTCCACGCTGGTCAACACCATTCCGCTCTGGAAGAGTCAGATGATCATTGCTCTCGGTGTGGAACATTCCAGACAGGCGGCGGAGGCTCAGCGGGAGGTGTCAGACTTTACCAATGCTCTGCTCAGAAAGAATGCGGAGAAGCTGAAGACAGCTACTGTGGAGACAGCGAAGGAGAGCGAGAGAGGCATTGTGGATATGGAGACCCTTATTGCTACTAATGAGAATCTCATTTCGACCATTGACGAGGTAATGCGGATTCAGAGTGAGGGAAGGCAGAAGCGAAGAGAGGCAGAGGTGCGCCTCACAGAATTGGAAGACCAGTTGAAAAACAAACTGCTGGAAACCTCCTATAAATAAGTAAAAACCGGGAAAGCTCTGGTCTTGTGATTTTAATTAAAAAAGAGTATAACAAAAGCATCCGCTATGTGATGATTCCCAGAAACTGAATCAAGAATTCAGTAATCGGGAATCAAAACATACAGGATGCTTTTTTATTCATATATGTATCGGATATCATTAAGTATATCAGAGAATCTCTGGTATACGGTACATTTGCTGAGAAAATGTATCAGTGATTAGTTAAAGATTCTTCTGATTGTAACGATGGAGCGGTAAGCTGCATTGTTGGAAATCTTGATGCCGTCTTTTGGATTGCTGGCGTGAACAATCTTGTTATTGCCCATGTAAAGCGCAACGTGTCCGTTGTAGCAGATGATATCGCCAGGTTTTGCAGCGCTTAAGCTGCTGACTCTGGTTCCACAGCTTCTCATAGCACTGGAAGAGTGTGGAAGAGACTTACCAAAATGTCTGTATATGCTCATGATATATCCGGAGCAGTCGGCGCCGTTTGTCAGGCTTGTGCCGCCCCAGCGGTAAGGATTGCCAACGAACTGTAATGCAAAGTTTACAACTTCCTCTCCTTTTGTATAAGGATTCTTGGCAGTTCCGCCGTCTTCCAGCTCAATCTTATTACCTTTGGTGTATCCGGTCTTACCGTTAACGAAGACCTTTACCCATTTAGAACCGGTGGTAAGAACGGTGAGCTTTGTTCCCTTCTTGACCGTTGCCATCCAGGAAGCGTTTTTACCTTTTCCGGTACGGATAACAAGCTGTTTTGCCTTTACGGTTCCCTTCACTGCGTTTGCATCCGGATCAGAAGCAGTTCCGGACTCTGTGTTGAGATATCTGCCTTGTGTATAACCGGTTTTGCCGTTCACATTTACCTTTACCCATTTGGAACCGGTAGTGAGAACTTCTACCTTATCGCCTCTGTCTAAAACAGTGATACGTTTGGAATTCATGCTTTTCTTAGTTCTGATATTCAGAAAGCTTGAATTAACAGTACCGATTGTGCTTGCGTCTACAGTAGCAATATTATTTCCAGCGGCTGGGAGAATTGCGATATTTAAAACGAGTGCGGAAATCGCCAGACTTGTGCCCAGCCGTTTATATGTATTTGACATTTCTGTAACCTCCATCGTCATTAATAATTCCTTCATATCTGTTTCATATCTGTGATGTTCTTCGGTAATTATAAAACGACAATGTGTTTGAAATGTGACGTTTGTTACATTTTTTAATAAATACGTAATAATAACCGATGAAATAATAAAAAAGTGTTATAGAGTTATTATCTTGCTGCAATTATTCACAATAATTTTGTATTTTTGGACATAATTATTATTCATAAATGTCAATATAGCTCTTCGGATTGAAAAAAGCGTCTTCATTAATTTCATAAATGCATCGCCCTGTATCGAAAGAATCCGGGATTTCCCCCTTAAAAAGATTGTCGCGGAAAGGCGTTTCCCGGTAGAAAATCGTGTCCGTCCGCTGTTTGCCGTTGTCGCCCAGCACGTAACGGATTCGTTCTATATCTCCGTCAAACCATTTCTCCAGGAGAGGGATAAGCTGCTCGCGGAAAATCCGTGCCAGAGAGATGAACGGATCTTTGTCCGCTTCTCCCAGGAAGAAGCCCTCGCCCAGCTGAAAGTCCGCGCCCAGAAAATAGGACAGACGCAGGTTGACGGTAGCCATGAGACGCTCTAGCAGGATGCCCTCTACCCGGATGCCCCGCAGCACGCTGGAATCCGGCGCAATATGACGGATGAAAAAGTCGTGGCTGATGGCGCCGAGCACTGTGTCCTCACTGACATTGGAGTCGCAGGTGGCTACGATATAAAGATTGGACGGAAGCCGGAATGTCTCCTTGGAATATTTCAGGGTGACGGCAGTCTCGCTTCCGGTGCCCTCCCGGCGGTTGTCTCTTAATAAAACGGCCGTTTCCCCGAAAAGATGCATCCAGTTCACATCCACTTCCTCCATCATGACCACATATCGGCCGTCCGCACAGCGATTGGCAAACTCCTTGAAGATACCGTCCCGGATTGCAGGGCCGTTTTTAGATTCGATCCAGTTGTCATAGCCCTGTCCGTCAATATCAGGATAGGAAATGTGCATGATGCGCTTTTCTTCCACATAGTTCTTATAATGTTCCAGAATATCCGGCACAGGTTCGATCCGCATCATATTGGAATCCTTTCCCTCGATGATGCCCACGGCGGTCAGCATGGCCTCGTGATATTTGGCTGTCTTTAACGGCCCGCGGATCAAAGTGTTCTTCGGATACAGATGAAAGCCCTGTTCGCTCCGGTCCGGATGGGTGGATACAGGAACCTTTTCTTCATTATACCAGTCTGGCAGGATCACAGAGCCGGCCGCCCTGGCCGCACCGCTCTGAGTGGCTTCCTCACGTCCGAAGTCCCCGGTGCTGCCGGTTCCCGTACCTGCCGGTGCACCGGTAAATGTCTCGTCATCGTCATAAGCTTCGTAAGCGGCCGCGGCATTGCCGTCAAAGCTGTTCTCTGTATTTTCCGGAGCCTCGTCTTCCTGTCCGGAAGGCACGTCGTAGCCCTGCAGCACCTTGGTCACGTACTCGGTGGTAGGCGAGATGCCACCCTGCTTGTAGATAATCTGCGGGCCCGGAACCTCTCTGGCAGGCCGGTATTTTAACTTGGAGCCGAGAGCGGCGGCAAACGGGTCTTCCTCCGGCATCTCATCGGCGGCAGGATAATAGTTCTGGCAGATATCTGTATAATAGGAAGCAAATATTTCCGTGGCTGTGGACATCATGCCGACGATGTCCTCCTCCTTCATGGTCTTGAACTCCTCATAGGAATAGAGAACGGAAGCCTTGATCTTCTGGCTGTCATCGGTCAGGTCGAATCCTTCGGTGGCCACATTTTCCACCTTGAACGGAGCGGAAGTCATGAGGGTGAGCATATTACATTTATCCTGAATATCCAGCATGGCTTCCTCGCTGCTGCAAAACGGGAGATTCAGAGCAATCTCAATATTGACGGCGTCCCCGTCCGGCACGGTCAGGAAGGAGATGCCTGCATGGGTGTGGGCATAATTTTCCATGGATAATACGTCGCAGAAAATGTATGAAATCCTTCCTTCCGAAGGCTGGAACCAGTCTGCCTTCCGGGCGTAAGTAAAGTTTGGGTATTCTTTGATCAGCGCGTCCGCCAGCATATGGAAGGTGGTCACGCAGTCTTCGCCGTCCGCCCGCAGGGAGAGCGCCTGCTCGGAGGTATCTTCCGGATTGTACGGCGCGCCGCCCTGTCTCGTGAGGAAATCCGCCAGGCGCACGAATCCGTTGGAGGCGTTCAGCTCCACATAGGACTCGTCCACCAGATGGGCGTACTCATGCTCGATAAAGTCCAGAAGCTCCTGCAGGGTCATGTAACCGTAGATGGAGTAAATGTATGCATTATAATCGAAGTTTTCCGGATCCGGCCGCTCTCTGTCTCCCTCGAACTCGCCCGGAAACGCCACCCGGTAATATTTGTAAATGTCCCTGAGATAATTAAAGCGGTGTCCCCGCTCGTCGGCGTTGCAGATCTGTGTGATGGTATTGACGTTGATGTCCTGCCCGAACACCTTCTGGGCGCGGGTCTGCACTTCGTACTGCATCAGAAGAATCTCGTCGGCGGAGATACCCGGATTCTGGTAATATTTCTCATAGAGAAGGACGGCGGCCGCCACCCAGACGGCATCTTCCTGGTTGTACCGGATCTGAAGACTGCGCTCCACATCGTTCATGAAAGCGTAGTATTTCTCCTCCGCCTCCGGCCAGAGAGCGCCGATGGCCTCGGTGAGCTCCGGATGTAGCTTTAATTCCAGCGTGCCGGCGTCAGTGTTCTTGCCCCAGAAGTACAGAAACCACCAGTATTCATTTCCCTCAAAGTCCACCTCCGGCTTTATGTCATTGGCCTTTGCAAGCAGCTCGCCCATGGCGTTTACCTGTGCGAGAAGCTCCACCTCCGTGGTCTTATTGTGAAATGCCAGCTGAACAAGAGTGGCGGCATGATTGAAGGAACCGTATATCTGCTTTAATAACGAAATATCCTCATCGGAAAGCTGCCCGGAGCTCAATATGTTGTTCCACTGCTCCTCCGTGTACCGGCTTTTTGACTGATAATCGCCGTCATATTCATAATCCCGCTGTCTCTGTTTGTCTGTGATCATATGTCCCCCTGCCCTTTCTGCGCTGTTGTTTATGCTATATTATATTTTATAACCGAAATGCTGTCAATTATCCGGATTGGCGACCGGGGGGAATTTACTGTTGTAGCGAATCTGGTTGTATTTTACGGCTTTTTCTTTTATACTGTTCTATATATGTAAAAGGAGGGTCAATTGCCGGCAGAAGGAGAGGAGCCGATGGCGGCGATTGGATATGAAAAGAAGGAGACAGGATAATGAAGCGTTACATATTTTTTGATCTGGACGGAACGCTGACGGACCCGATGCTCGGCATCACTTCCTCCGTGCAGTATGCCCTGGCGAAGTTCGGGATCTCCGTCCGGTATTTAAAGGAGCTGATTCCTTTTATCGGGCCGCCGCTGGCACAATCCTTCCAGCAGTTTTACGGATTCTCCGAGGAACAGGCGAAGGAGGCGGTGGAGTATTACCGGGAATATTTTTCGCCGAAGGGAATCTTCGAAAATGAGATCTATCCGGATATCCCGCAGCTGCTCCGGGCATTGTATGACGCCGGTTTTGAGCTGGCGGTGACGACTTCCAAGCCGCGGGTGTACGCGGAGCGGATACTGAAGCATTTCGGCATCGACGAATATTTTACCCTGGTGGCAGGAAGTGAGCTGGACGGGACAAGGGTGAAAAAGGATGAGGTCATCCGGTACGCGCTGGACGCTTACGGAATTGAAGGAAAGAAGGCGCTGATGATCGGCGACCGGATGCATGATATGGAAGGAGCGGCTGTCTGCGGCGTGGAATCCGTGGGCGTGCTCTACGGTTACGGTTCCCGGGAAGAGCTTACCGCGGCAGGAGCTGTTCATCTGGTGGAATCGGTGAAAGAATTACGGGAATTTCTGTTCAGTCAGGATGCAGAAAAAGAGGAGGAGGATACGACCATGGTACGATTTGGTTTTATTGGAACAGGAAAGATTGCGGAGAACTTCTATCAGGCCAACCGTTTTATCAACGGCTTTGAGCTGACGGCGGTGTATTCAAGAACAATGGAGAAGGCAAAGAAATTTGGCTTCCGCAAAGGTAATCTGGCCTATTTTGATAATCTGGAAGAGTTTGCCGGCAGCGACGCATTTGACGCGGTCTATCTGGCAAGCCCGAACTGCTGCCATCACGACCAGGCCATCGCCATGATGCGGGCAGGCAAACATGTCATCTGTGAGAAACCGCTGGCGTCCAACTACGAAGAAGCAAAGGAAATGTTTGCGGTGGCGGAAGAAGAGGGCGTGATTTTAATGGAAGGAATGCGTTCCATCTATACGCCGGGATTTCAGAAGATGACCGAGTATATGGAGACCCTGGGCACCATCCGCCGGGCGACCATCCAGTACTGCCAGTATTCTTCCCGCTATGATAACTTTAAGAGAGGCATCATTGAGAACGCCTTCAATCCGGAGTTGTCCAATGGAGCGCTCATGGACATCGGCGTCTACACCGTGGCCTGTATGATCCGGCTCTTCGGCGCGCCAAAGAGCATCAAGGCGTCGGGCGTCCGCCTGTCAAACGGCGTGGACGGTGAGGGAACCATCCTCATGGAATACGACAACATGATCGGCGAGGCAATCTACTCCAAGATTACTAACGCCGCCATGCCAAGCCAGATTCTGGGCGAGGACGGCGTCATGCTTGTGACGGAGATGGAAAACGTAAAAGATCTTCATATTAAGAGAAGAACTGTGGATCAGACCATACATTTTGAACAATCCGATAATATCCTGAATTATGAGACCGCCGCTTTCATAAAAATGGTAAAAACAGGAACCGGATGGGAGACTGCCAGGGATATCACGCTGGAGACCATGAAGGTGCTTGATGAAGCCAGACGGCAGATGGGAATTGTGTTCCCGGCAGATCAGAAGACAGAATAGAAAGAAGGAGAAACATCAATGGGAGGACAGACAGAATTTCTGGAGGCGGTGCGGGAACTGGAACGCCTCGCCGAGACTAACAACAACCATTTAGATATGGAAGAAATCCGTGCGTATTTTTCTGATATGGACTTGAAAGACGAGCAGCTGGATTACATTTGCCGCTATCTGGAGAGCCGCCGGATTTTCATCGAAAACCGGGTGAAGCGCGGACAAAATGAGATCGCGGACGATGAGGTCACCACAAAGGAAGACCCGCTGGACGCGGACATGGTAAACATTTATATGGAAGAGATCGGGAAAGCAAGCCGGGTCAGCGAGGAGCAGGAGGAGATGCTGGTGCGCAAGCTCATCAACGGAGATGAGAACGCCAGAAACCTTCTCATCGAGGCCAATCTGGCTTACGCCACCGCTCTGGCAAAGGAATATACGGGCCGCGGCCTGCTGCTGAGCGATCTGATTCAGGAATGTAACATCGGTCTGATGATGGCGGTCAACGAATACGAGCCGCGGATGCACGGTAGGTTCCGCCAGTATAAAGAGAAGGTCATTCGCAAATACGTGGAGGACGTGATGGCGGAGTACAATCAGTCCACCCGGTCCGCCATGAAGATGGCAACCAGAGTCAACGAATTAAACGACCTGGCCACCGCATTTGCCAAGGAGTACGAGCGGGAAGCGAAGCCTTCCGAGCTGGCGGAGCGCATGGGCATCTCCGAGGAGGAGGTCCGGGAGCTGATGAAGGTATCTCTGGACGCTATCGCGGTGATCGAATAGCGGGTGCGGCGCAAAATCGTCTTTCCTGCGCAAATCAGCGAAAAAATGTGCATGGTTTGACGGCTTGTGACATATAATTAGAAATGAGAAAGAGGCAATATGAGATACGAGGATGATGTAATCGAAGAGGTCAGGGAAAAAAATGATATCGTGGACATTATTTCCCAATACGTTTCCCTGAAAAAAAGGGGCTCCTCCTACTTTGGACTTTGCCCTTTTCATAATGAAAAATCCCCCTCCTTTTCCGTCAGCCGGGAGAAGCAGATGTACTACTGCTTCGGCTGCGGACAGGGAGGAAATGTGTACACATTTTTGATGGAATATAACCGGCTTTCCTTTGTGGAGGCGCTGCAGGAGCTGGCCAGACGGGCCGGCGTGGAGCTTCCGCAGGGAGAGCAGACGCCCGAGGAGAAGCGGCAGGCCGACGCCAGGGTCACCTTGAAGGAAATGAACAAAAAGGCCGCGGTGTATTTCCATTATCTGTTGAACAGTCCCCGGGGAGAGCACGCCATGGCGTACCTGAAGGGCAGAGGCATCTCTGAGGAGATGATCAAGCACTTCGGTCTCGGCTATGCGGACATCTACCGGGACGACCTGTATCAGTATCTGAAAAAACAGGGCTACAGCGATTACCAGATGAAGGAATCCTCTCTGGTCACCATTGATTCGGTAAAAGGCAGTTACGACAAGTTTTTTAACCGGGTCATTTTTCCGATTATGGACGTGAACCAGAGGGTCATCGGCTTTGGCGGCCGGGTCATGGGAGACGGCGAGCCCAAATACTTAAACTCCAGAGAGACCATTTTGTTTGACAAGGGAAGAAATCTCTACGGTCTTAACTACGCCAAGAGGACCAAGGAGAACGCCATTATCCTCTGCGAGGGATACATGGACGTGATCTCTCTGCATCAGGCGGGCTTTACCAACGCGGTGGCGCCGCTTGGCACCGCTTTCACGCCGAATCAGGCGATGCTGCTGAAGCGTTATACCGACGAAGTGATACTGTCCTTTGACAGCGACGGCGCCGGAGTGAAGGCCGCGCTGCGCGCTCTGCCGATTCTGCGGGAAAACGGACTCCGGGGACGGGTGCTTTCCATGAAGCCGTTCAAGGACCCGGACGAGCTCATCAAAGAAGAGGGGGCGGAAGGATACCGGAAGCGGCTGGAGGAATCGGAGCCGGGCCGGATGTTTGAGATGCTGGTGCTTTACGGGCAGTATAATCAGAAAGACCCGGAGAGCCGCACGGAATTTATCCGCGCCATCGCCAGAAAGCTGGCGGAGATCGAGGAGCCGGCGGAGAGAAATACGTATCTGGAAGCGGCGGCCAATCGATTTATGATCCTCCGGAAGGATCTCGAAGATCTGGTGAACCGGTATGGCATGGATTATCAGTACAAGAAAGCCAACGAGCAGTACAAAAAGGAGCCGGAAAGCCGCGAAAAAAAGCAGGAGAAGAAAGAGCAGAACCACACGCAGCCGCAGCGGATTCTGCTGACCTGGCTCACGGAACACCCGGAGATCTATCCGTACGTGCGTCCCTATGTGAACGCCGATGATTTTCTGAATCCGATCTACCACTCGGTAGCTATCATGCTCTTTGACCAGCTGGAACAGGGACAGGCGGTGAATCCGGCGCGGATTATCAATCAGTTTACGGAGGCCGAGGAGCAGAAAGAGGTGGCGGCGCTCTTCAACGCCCACCTCAAATACGAGACCTCCCCGGAGGACAGAGACAAGGCGCTTACCGACGTGGTCAGAAAGATTCTCCTCACCAGCATCGAGGAGGAGATGGTCCACACCGGCGACATCGTGCGGTGGCAGGAACTGCTCACGAAGAAAAACAAGGTGCAGAAAATGCAGCTTCATATGAACTAAAGGAAAACTGACAGAGAACGAAGGAGAAAATGGGTTTTCACGCCGGCGCAGTATACAGAAGAGAGAATAATTCACAGAAAAACGGTTAGACTTTACTTAGTATATTGGGAACGATTCAGCCGTGCGCTTCGGATTCGCAGCTTACGCTGCGTTTCGCTGCCTGCGCAGCTGAAATAAATTGGAGGGCGTATTTTGGGCAGGGAAGAACAAACCTTTGGCAGTCAGTTAAATATATTATTTCAGAAGGCGGAAAGAAATAAAAATGTGCTGGAAATGCAGGAAATCAGAGAAGCCTTTCAGGGCATTTCTCTGACGCCGGCGCAGCTGGAGCGCATCGTCTCCGTCCTGGAAGGCCGGGGCGTCGACGTCCTCACTGTGTCAGAAAATATGGACGAGGATCTGAGCGACCCGGAGGAGGAGATGGAGAGCGCTCTGAGCCTGATGGACTCAGAAAATGTATCCATGGAAGATCCGGTGCGGATGTATCTCAAAGAGATCGGAAAGATTCCCCTCCTGAAGCCGGAGGAAGAGATCGAGCTGGCCAGGCGGATGGAACAGGGCGATGAGGCCGCCAAGAAACGCCTCTCCGAGGCCAATCTCCGGCTGACCGTCAGCATCGCCAAACGCTACGCCGGCAGAGGCATGCAGTTTCTTGATCTGATTCAGGAAGGCAACCTGGGGCTCATCAAGGCGGTGGATAAGTTCGACTACCGCAAAGGCTACAAATTCAGTACTTACGCCACCTGGTGGATCCGCCAGTCCATCACCCGGGCCATCGCCGACCAGGCAAGAACCATCCGGATTCCCGTACACATGGTGGAGACCATCAACCGGGTCAACAGGGCCAGACGGGCGTTGCTGCAGGAAAAAGGCCGCGAACCGACCCCGGAGGAGGTGGCGCGCCGTATGGACATGCCGGTGGAACGGATTCTCGAGATATCTAAGATCTCTCAGGAACCGGTCTCCCTGGAGACGCCCATCGGCGAGGAGGAGGACAGCCATCTGGGCGATTTCATCCAGGACGAGCACATCCCGATTCCATCGGAGGAAGCAGCCCACGCCCTGCTGCGGGAGCAGCTCTGCGAAGTGATGGATACCCTCTCCGAGCGGGAACAAAAGGTGCTTGCCCTCCGCTTCGGGCTGCTGGATGGCAAACCGCACACCCTGGAAGAGGTGGGCAAAGACTTCCAGGTGACCAGGGAGCGCATCCGCCAGATCGAGGCCAAGGCACTGCGCAAGCTCCGACATCCGACGAGAAGCCGGAAGCTGCGGGACTTCCTGGATATGTAAAAATACCATAGGAGAAAACATAATGGAATTATCAAAACGTTTACAGACCGTAGCCGCAGCCGTCACTCCCGGCCATCGCATCGCCGATGTGGGGACGGACCACGGCTACGTTCCTATTTATCTTGTAAAAAACGGACTCTGTCCGTCGGCCTGCGCCATGGACGTAAACAAAGGCCCCCTCGCCCGCGCGGCGGAACACATCGGACAGGAAGGTCTCTCGGACAAAATCGCCACAAGGCTCAGCGACGGCCTCGCCGGGCTGTCGCCCGATGAGACCGATACCGTTGTCATAGCCGGCATGGGGGGCGAGCTCATTTGCCGGATTCTGAAAAACGCCCCGGAATTTCTGAAGGCGGGCATGGAATTCATCCTCCAGCCCCAGTCCGAATGGTTCAAAGTACGCCACCTGCTCCATGACGCCGGATACCACATTGCCGGCGAATGGTTCCTGAAAGAAGACGGCAAATATTACGTGGTCATAAAAGCCCTCCCGGCTCCCGCCGGACAGCAGGAAAGCTACCCGGACGAATTCCACTACGCCTACGGCTCCTGCCTGCTCCGGGAGAAAAATCCGGTGTTGCTGGAATATCTGCAAAAAGAACAGCAGAAAAAGAAGAGCATCCTGGCGCGCATGGCGCAGCCGGAAGAGGAAGAAAATATCCCGCAGATAACAGATTCCGAACAACAATCCCGGAATTCGCAGGAAGATCCGGAAAACACATCCGGTAAGTCCCGAAAAGATCCGGAACAAAACGCCATGAAACGCCGCCAGCGTCAAAAACAGCTGGAAGAAGAAATCCGGGCGATCGGGCAGTATCTGAGAGAGACAGTCTGAAAATATCACTAAACTTATTAGAAATATGTACAAACTTGATACCTTTCGTTGTAATAGTGTCAAGTTTGTATAAGAACAGAGTTTTGGAGAAAATCCAGGACTCTTTTTTTGTTTCATTTCCTTTCAATCATGGTAATCCCCCCCGTATCATTACAAAAACAAAAAGGCGAAAAAAGTAAATTAGAATTATTGTAATGGAAAAATAAACTTTTTATAAAACTTATAATGATTCTATTGAAAAAGTGCAAAAAATGTGCAATATTACATAATAAGAAAATGTGTATTTTTCTGCATAAAAAGGTAATGAAAATTACCACGAAAAACGTGGAAAGGAGAGGTTAGTATGAAAAAAAGAAATTTCTGGGCCAAATGCATAGCATTCCTGCTGGTCGTTGTCATGGTCTTAAGTGAGCAGAATATCACTACTCTCGGCGAGACCATCGGCAGCTACGCACAGGAGCGCATGACTGGCAGCTCAGAGCAGGAGACGGAAAGAGCAATTATAAAAGAGGACTCTTCTCAGGAGAGTTCTTCTGCGGCTGGTTCGTCGGCCAGTTCGTCGGAGACGAGTCAGGCAGAAAGCTCAGCAACCCAAAACGATTCTCAGCAAACGCAGCAGACAGGTAAAAATTCCGACGCGGGCAGCGCACAGACAGACCAGGGGACAAGTGCGCCTTCCGGGCAGCAGGCGCTGACAGACGGCGCTTCAGATGCGGACAACGCCGGCGCTCAGAATGAGAAAAAAACTGCTGATGACAAGAAAAACAATCGGCAGAATGCTCAAAAAAAGCAGAAAGCGAAAACAGAGGAGCAGAATGACGCGAATCAACAGGAAGAAAATCAGGATGCAGAGAATAATAGCGCAAGTTTAGACGATACCATCAGAGATTATTATGGTGATGTAAATAGTACGGAGGATGGGAATCGTCCGACAGCATCAGTAACAATTAAACAGATTGGTGAAGAACTGACAGACATTAAAACAGGGCAGACCATTGACTTTAAAGTGGAATATACTCTGACCAAAGCAGCTTATTTCAGCTACGGTGAACAGCGTCAGCCATTATTTGATACTTATGATGAGACAAAGATTTATTTAACTCTTCCGGATGGAATCAGTATCATTGATGATGAAAATTTAAAAGGTATTACTTTGAATGCGCCAGAAGAAAATTCCCCAACGAATACCTGGACTTTAGAGTTGCCGTCAAATATTGATGCATCACAAGACAATTATTCTAGTTTTACACTGACAATGATGATTAACGGAAACGGTACCTATGAAGATAAACATGTCTTTGATTTTGGAGAGAGTCAGAATATGATGCAAATTGAGACTTTCTTTACCGTTAAAGACCGTACAGATGCATCCGATGTCACAGATAAAGGTAGATTTCATAAGGTTATTGGTACTGAGAGTAAGATTAATGACGATAATAAATTGACAGCAGTGACAGAAGATGCTTGGATGGTAAAGAAAACTCCAAATGGCTATGAAGTCAGTGATGATAACGAAACTGTGACAGTAAGATTTAAACTTGAGGTAGGTCTTACATCGGATGGAACAAATGTTATTACATCTGCGTCAAATTATGAATTGCCGGGACGTGTACCTTTTGCAAATGAAAATAATACAATCACTTTATTGGAAAATCCATCTGTATTGAATCGGAATAATCAACCGATTCAGGCAGAAAGTATCAAAGTGATTCCACAGTTTGATAATACCGATGACAGTAATACAATCGAGGTAACCAATGAAGAAGGAAAGATTACATTTCCACAGACACTGACAATTCCGGTAGATACCTGTGAGGGAAAAACCGATAGTGCGAAAGTAGATCCAAATGCACCATATTATTCGGAATATATAGTGGAAGTGGTATATCCGTATGCTGATTTTGTGGCGCATTATTCTGACACCAATCAGGAGCAGCTCGATGTTAATAATACTGCCACAATCAATTATCAGTTGAAAGGTCAGGATCAGAAGACTTCAGATAGTACTGCCACTGTCAAAGTCGGAGACGTAATACAACCGGCTACATTGATTTTAAAGAAAATGATTCAGGACAGTGACGGAAATAGCAAACCATATACTATCACCAACTTTGATCAAAATGACCCTGTTAAGGGTTCGGTGGAATATACGATAACGAATGCTGAAGATGATACAACGCCAACTTTATATCAAAAGAACGCAGATGGTTCATATTCTGTGAAGGAAAATGCAACAAATGGAAAAGTCACTTATGATTTAGGGGCGACAGGAGAAGTTATTGTATATCTCGATCCGGGAAATTATATCGTGAGGGAAACGCGTTATCCTTCTAAGACGGAACCTGTGACAAATGGCACCAATAATGCCAATGCCCGGGAAACCGGCTATATTGATGAAGAAGAAAGTGTTACAGAGACTTTCTATAACAAAGAACTCCTCGGTGAGATTACAATTACGAAAAAAGAAACAGGTACCAACACACTACTTGATGGAGCAGAATTCGGATTATACGAAGACGAAACCTGTACAAAGTTGATTGACACAACTAAAAAAACAGGGGAAGATGGAACAGTAGTATTTAACCGACTTGATTATGATGAGACAAGCGGAACAACGTACTATGTCAAAGAGATTGCTGCGCCGGAAGGATATTTGATCGACGATAAGAATCCAATGGCCTTTACAATCTCTAAGGGTGATTTAACAGCAGAAAAGACAGTTTACAATACGCCGAACGAGGCGTCTGTTGTCTTGCAAAAAAGAGTATTTAACCCGACCACAGGTAAGTATGAAAATGTTGGTTTAGGCAACTATACGGATTTTTCCGGTAAATTTGAACTGCAGCAATTCGTAAAAGATGCGGATCATCCGGACGGAGCATGGATTCCGGTTGAGAAGTATTCGTCACCGTTTGGCGTTGGACAGGAGGGTAAATCTGAGACCTTTGCTCTTCCTGTATACGAATCTGATGGAAATCTGATCCGATATCGTTTTAAGGAAACATTGCCAGAAGGATATCATGCCGCCGGAGAGAAGGTAGAAGGAACAGTCAGGGTATATAGTCAGGAATTTAATTTAGAGGGATGTCTGGCAGAAGATTATACAGGTCCGAAGACGGTAACCATAGATAATACCCGTAACGGCAGTATCACTCTGACGAAGAACTTTTATACTGCTGGCAATAATGGAATACAGCAGAATACAGATGGAACTTTACAGGCAACATTCGATTTGTATGCCCAAAAAGGCGGAAAGGTAGAGAAAGTAAATACAGATTCTTATACCGTAACTAACAGCGCTGATGGTAAGTCGGTCACGATTAATGACCTGCCGCGCACCTATCTTCCTGATACGGGTGGGGACGCTGAAGGACAGCCAATAAAGTATTATCTGGTAGAAACCAGTCCATCCGCTGCGGACTATATTTCATCAGAAGCAGGCGGCGTGAATACAGCAGAGAAGACTAGGTTAACTATACCATCTGTGGGAGAGAGTGGAAACCAAACAGAGACAACGGTAGAAGCTTATGGTCCATTTGATTTTACTCAGAATATTAATACTGGTACGGATGAATCACAGGAATTAGAAATTGTTCTGGAACAGTCTATTACCATCAACAATGTGGAAAATAAAGTTCCGGTTGTGGTGAAAAAAGTTAACAGCTATGACTACGCAAATAATAAGGAAACGTTTGTTCCAGGAGCAAAATATTCTATTTATCTATATGATAAAGATGAGAAAGCCGCCTCTCCACTTGAAGGTTATAGTAATGTAGAAATAACCTCAGTATCCGGTTCTCTTGCCAAATTAGAGACGGGACATAAGTATATTATAGAGGAGACAGTCACTCCATCAGGATATGAAAATGTAACAGATTCAGAAGATTTAATTATTGATTTGACAGGTGATAATGCGACTATAACAGCAGGTATGCCTGCGAAAGAGGTTGTGCTTTTGAACCGGCCGGATCCTTCTTTTAGAGTGTCAAAGGTACGGGTCAATGCGGACGGAACTACTACTTCTTTGAATAAGAATGCGTCAGAAATTACTCCACCGGCACAGTTTGAAGTCTATACATCGTCTGATGGTGGAAAAACATTTAAGCCTGTACCAGGAGCTGCTGAAGGAAGTATACTTACAATTACAGCTGGAGAAACTGTACAGATTACAGATGGAACTTATTACCTGAAAGAAATAGTGCCAAAGGAAAATCCGAATGGCATTCTTGATCCATCTATTTCTTTCTGGAAAGAGTTGTATCCTGAAACTGTAAGACAGGCTGATGGAACAAATAAGAGAATTGGAGTAAGAACAACAGATGATTCTTTCTATTTCGGCCCTTATACAGTCCAGAATCAACAGGCAGTGCAGGATTTTGGTACTATTACAAACTACTCTAACACTGGCGCAGTGACTGTTAAGAAAGAAGCTATGGATTACGATGGTACAACAGAAGCACAGGATGGTGCTACCATTGAGATAACCAGTGCGGACGGGTCAATTACGGAAACGGGAACAACCAGGAACGGTCAGGTAACCTTCACTGGTCTTCCGATATATGACGCGTCAGGAAGTAAAATTGTATATACAATTAAGGAAACGGCAGCCCCGAATGGTTACACCGTCAGTGATACTAAATTTACAGTGACATTGACGCCAGGTGAGACGGTAATAAAGGATAACACCAGCCCGACGCCAGTTGATTTAAAGTTTGTCAATCAGCCGACAACAGAGTTTAAGGTAAATAAGGTGTACTATAATGCCTGGGAGCATGCGTTTACCGATAAAACTTATCCTCTGCCAGGCACAGAGGTTGCATTGTATCAGTGGGTTGAGAATGACAGCAATTATCCAGAGGGAATTTACAAATATGTAACAAAGGGAACAACCGATGATGAGACCGGCAGTGTTACATTTTCAGGATTGGCACAGGATGTAAAATATGTTGCCATTGAAGTCAGCATTCCAGATGATGTGAAATACCAGTATTTGGAACCGAATGGGCCAGATGGAGGAAAGGATTATCTGGAATATGTGACAGATGCGGATGGTCAATCTAAGTTGCCTGATACACTTACAGCAGATAAACTCAGTCAATATAATTATGTTGTGAAGGATGAAAACACGACTGCAAATAATCCAGTTGAGTTGACCACGCGAACTCTTGAAAATGTGGAAAACTGGACGCAGCTTCATATCAAGAAGTTTGTGACAGAAACGGAAACACATGAGGATGAAGGGATTATAGCAGGCGAAGAACGTCTTATCAATAACGCCGAGTTCAACCTTTATATGCAGGTTCTGCCGGATGATACGGTGGAACAGGGCAAAACAGAGTCGGGTGCAGTATTATCATTTAATAAAGAGGCAAACCCGGAACAGTATACCCTCATTGGTACTTATTCCAGCGGAACGCTTTATAATACCAATGGAGAAAGATTAGACGGCTGGTTTGGAACAGATATTCTGAAATCTGCGGATAATGTAGTATACTGGCTGGAGGAAACCAAGGCCGGTATTGGTGCTGAGATTAGACCAACAAGTGTCTATACTTTAATTTACCGTGATGGAATGAATTATAGTAATGAGACTCCATATACACCAGCAGGAGATGCAGAGCAAGTAACATGTCAGGGTGCGATAAAGTATTATGACAGCACAGTATCCACCGGAGCGATAGAAAATGATCCGTTATATGGTGGGAACGGCGCTATGTTTTCTACAGTTCGTATCGCTAAATGGGCAGGAAGCCGTACGGCGGACGGAGGAAAAGAAAATATATTTAGCCCGTTGGGAAATGTAAACTTTGATTTGTATCTGACAGATGCGAATGGAACGCAGATTCAACTGCTGGATACGCTGACAACTGGTCTTGACAATACGACAATCGGTGATTATCTCCCTGAAGGAAGTACCGGCACGACAGAAGGAGATATCGCTTCTGGTACAGACAATGTGAATGCTGGTGAAACAGGTGAAGAAACGACGAAAGAAGGATTGACAGCGTGGGCTTCTTCTAAGGCGTTTTCATTCCAGGAAATATGTGATTTTGCAGGAGGACTGGAATCTGGAATAGATAGAGGTATTATAGTAGAAGATAAAGCTGAAGATGATACGGTGAAAGGATATTTTGTACGTGTCGCTCTCGAAGAGGGTAATGCTCCTAACGGCTATCTGGCGGAAAAAAATATCTACTATATGTATATGTATTTCAGCAGAGAATTGTTTGGCAGCGAAGGCGATACGACAGAAGATGGAGAAGTTCGGATTAAAACAACCGAAATCTTTAATGACGCTTACTATGTCCAAGATGATGGTACTACAGAAACTGGCATAACAAATGCAGATGAACAGGAGAAAGTATACCAGTGGGCATTATATCCAACCACGGAACAAAAGGATGGGACTTACTCACCATGTACTGTTGAAAATGCTCCGAGCGATGCTGATACTCCGTCGCAACAATATCGCCTGGTCAACTGGCCGGTAGATACGCAGGCGGTCACTGTACAGAAATATGGTTATACAGTAAATGAAGCAGAGGAAGGCGGTAATCTGAAGCTGACATCTGAAGGCCTGGATGCGTACTATGGCGTTGGTTCTGGTCATACTGACAGAGAGCCGATTTCTGTTAAAATGAAGCTTCAGAGATATGTCAATAATCAATGGCAAGATTGGGCATATGAGACAACCTCGGAAAACGCTGACTCAAAAAACACTGATTCAGAAAACAAGCTGGGGCTTGGAGAATTTATCACCAACGACGCCGGTTACTTCGCGTTTCCGGAAGGTTTGCAGATGGGATATTACCGTATTGTTGAAATAGGTGCTGAAGGCGATACGGCTGAGGATTACGAATTGATTTATGATGGCTCAGATGTGAAAAAGGATAACACAGCAGATACGCCGGATACTCCTAAATCAGCCGCATATTATTTCCAGGTAAAGGATGACAGTGTTCATATCACCATGTACAATCCTGATAAACAGGATTTGACCATCAAGAAAACAGATATGGAAGGAACGACTGCTGTAGGAGATGTTATTTTTACTTTGCTGAATAAGGATGATAACTCTTTAACAGTACAAGGCGAAACAGATAACAATGGTACTGTCACTCTCAGTAATATTTCTACGGGTACCCATACATTAAGTGAATCGGTAGATAATTCAGAATATTCAGGTACTTACTTTGAACAATATTTTAAAGAAACATATGCTAATTATAATAATGCAAATGGAAAGGGCGGAAAACTTAGTGATTTAGTTGATAACGACATTTTCCTGGGGTATGATTTTGCTTTGCAATCTGATTCCAATGGAACCAGCGTTATCGTAACTAATAAGACTGATATCTCTGATTACGGTATTAGCCGCACAAATGGTATTGACCTGAATATCAAGAATCCGAAGAAAGTATTTTTCAAAATACTGAAAAAAGATGCGAATACGGGCAATCCATTGGCGGGTGCGAAGTTTAATGTAGACTATATCTTATTTAGTGCCACCAATAGAACAGACATAGATATAGCGGCAGATGCAACCTGGAAAAGCTTACGAAAGGATGCCACGACAGATAATAACGGTTTGATTTCAATAGAAAATGCGGAACCGGGAATCTATCGTATTACAGAAACAGCACCGCCGACAGATTATGATCGAAACCTTACTCCACAGTATATTGTGATAACCGGTGGATTGAATATCGGAACTGTTAAGGTAAATGGTAATGTAATCGCAGCCCGTTATACAGGTGCAGAAACAGACGGAATCACTGTAGAATTTACCAATGAAAAGCAGGTAAATCTGACTGTAACAAAGGAAATTGCGGCTGGAAATATGGGCGTTACTGGAAATCATGAGTTTACATTTACTTTATATGATAGTAATAAAAAACAAATAGGAGAACCTAAAGAAATTACAGTAAATGGAAATGGAACGGGAATCGCAACCTTTACCGGATTAAGTCAGGGAGCTACCTATTATCTCAAAGAAACAGGTATAGCATCCGGATTCAAACTGACGGGTATGACAGGAACAGGTGCAAAGATTACTAATAACGGCGATGGTTATTACAAAATCGAAGTTCCAAATACAACAGGTGCGAAGCCAGCAGATATCTCTGTGACAGCAACAAATACTTATCTGTATGGGCAAGTATCTTTCCTGAAAGTGAATGGAGAGACAGGTGAGAAACTTACAGGAGCAACATTCCAGATTAAACGCGTGAAAGCGGATGGAAGTGAAGAAGATGTAAGTACTACAATTACAGATAATAAAGACGGCAGTTATACGGCTGTAATTCTTTTAAGCGATAATAAAGAGGAAACGTTCCGTATTTATGAAGCAACAGCGCCGAAGAATTATCTGTTGTCGGGTGATATGCATCTTGAGTTCAAATTAAAACCAGGGACTGTACTTGGCGTTCCTGAATGGAAAACGGATTATGCGAAAAACAATGATACCATGCTTCAAAATCGCATTTTCCCGAACTATCAGGGTGCATATATAGATCTTACAAAATATGATAATGTACATGATGCAGCAACAAAAAATACATTAGCAGATGTAAAATTCACACTGTACAAACAGAATGCAGATGGAACATGGAATTATGTGCAGGATAAGACAACAGAGGACAATGGATCTTTACGATTTGTAGTGGACAGCGGCGTATATGCTCTGGAAGAAAATCTGCCTGAAAACTCTGAATATCAGGGCTTGGAGGGTATCTATAACTATAAACAGGGAACGAATGTCGCAGAAAACACCATTGAAGCGACAATACAGACAGGCAATGCGACGGAAACAAAGATTCTGCACCAGATTAACGGAGGCCAGGCTGTTGTAACGGGAACAGAATATACATATTCTGCTTATAATATTCCGTACATCCCGCTGACTATTGAGAAATATAATAGCGATACGTCTTCTTCCACGAGGTTAACAGCGAAAGCGGCAGTATATGAGGTGCCTGCTGAAGTTGTATCTGAGTGGGGGGCTATCGATCAGGTAACCGACGAGCAAGTAACTACATTTATTAATGAATACACACCGTTGATTGATGATATTGACGTATCAACCCAGAGTAGCACTGATGGAAGACCGCACAGCTATGCGGATTCTGTTACAAAACCAGAATTAGGCAGAACTCTCGTGGCAGGGAAGACGTATCTTGTAGTAGAAAAGACAGCGGGAGATGTTGGTGATACAGCTGGCGGAGCACAGATTCGCGGCAATGAAAAAGTGCAGTGGTATGACATAGTACAGACTGAGGCAGGCACCACAACTGGACAGACAGCGGCGCTCTATAATGTAGAAGGAAAGGCGTCTCTTACTTTGGATAAGACAGTAGACGATACTGCTTATACCAGTCTGTTCACACAGGCGGCTGAGGTAGAATATACAATTACGCCAACTGTTAATAATACTTATCCGCTTATGGCGTTTACAGTAGAAGATACCGGTTTGACAGCTTTTGGGAAAAACGGACGGCTTTCTGACGATTATCTGAAAGATAAATACTCTCTGACGCAGGTAAAGATAGAGAAAGCATCTCATGAAGTATCAGATTATTCGGAATTGTCAACAGCGCCAATTAATGCAACGGTAACATTCAAAAATAGTGAAGGGCAGGCAATTGATGTTCAAACAGTGGAGAATGTACAGAATCTGAGTGAAAATGGTGCAACGGTAACTCTTTCGGCAGGCAAAGGAAAAGCAGCACAAGTGTCTATTAGTTATGAGTCTCCAACTTTTAAAGCAAATACAAAGAAAGAAGGGGAGCATGAAGGATACGCACTTGGAGCTAACTTTAATCCGGGAGATGTAACCATTACAGCGATGATTGATCAACAGACTGGCGGTTCGGGCAGAGAAGCGATTACAAAAATAAATAATAAAGCCTCTAGTACACTGAGTTACTATGAATGGAATGCAGACGGAACAGAAGCAGATAATACGACATCAATAACAAAAGAAGATGATGTTGATGTTAATTTTGCAGAACAGAAAGCTCCAAAGATTGCTGTAAATAAGACATCGGATGAAGAAGATGGTACGGCAGCATTGAATAGTACGACAACATACAGTATCAAGATAGAAAATCAATCTACGGATGGAGCTGTTTTTCAAAATCCATTTATTGTGGATTATCTGCCGCAGGGAACATCATGGGTTCTTGACAGTAACTCAAATGTGGATGTGAAACTGAAAGAAGATACAGGGGTAACTCAGCCTGATCTCACTATTGGCGATATTGTAACACAGCCAGTAAACGGAGAGAAAGCAGTTCTTATTTACCTGAATGGTGAATTGGATGCAGGGGAATCTGTAACAGTTGACTTGAAAGTAAAGATTGACAATACGGTTACTGCCTATGGAACAACGATGTATAATTATGCATTAGTCGGAAGTACAAATAAAGGAGCGCAAAGCACGGATAATCCGTATGCAGCTTCCTTTAAAAACAGTACAGGAAACTGGCCGGATAATGTGGATACTTTATTGGGACAGGCAATATCAACAGAAAGACTGACAACATTGAAGGAACTGCTCGGTGGTGAAGCAGGTGATGGTTTTGTCATGGATAGTGCAAATCTGAACTGGACAACTGCTTCAGAATCTGTTCTGGTAAAATCTGCCTATGGAGACAGAAACGCAAATCAGGGATATACCACAAATGTACTTTCTACAGTCAATAATATTATTGCAGGACAGGATGGTTCAGGTACTATGCATTACAGACTGGCTGTATCTAATACATCCAGTGACTATAAGACTACAAACCTATCTGTAATCGATATTCTTCCAAATGTAGGTGATTATACGTCTAAGGGAGATGAAAGAGAGAGTGCCTGGGGACTGACATTTAATAATATTGACAGAGTATATGTCAACGGTCAGAAAGATAAAAAAATTAACATAAAGACTTATTATTATACAGGAACGGTTTCAGGAGAAAGTCAATATACAAAACTGTATAATGATGTTCTTACCATTTCCTATGATACCGAAGAGAGCGCTCTGCCTGAAGGCTGGACAAGCACATTGCCAAATGATAAGACCACAATTAAGGCATTTATCGTCACGACAGATAGTAGTGTACAATTGGATAATACGGATAGCCTGTATATTGAATATACGGCAAAAGTAAAAGATGGAATTAATCCATGGACAGAAGAAGAATTGAGTAATAATTCTTGGAAAAATGCAGTAAATAATTTTGCTTGTACCTATAGTCAGTTAGAAGAACGTGACGGAGAGACAGTCTCTGTCCCTGAACCATTGAACAAAGTGCTTGAATCTAATGAAGTATCTGCCACAACCATGCCAAATCCGGTAAAGGTTGGAGGAAACATTTGGATTGATAAGAATGGAGATGGTGTAAGAGACACTGGAGAGGAGATAACTGCTTTTGCTGGCAATATTTTGATTGAGGATATGCTTAGCAAAGTTGAAGTGAATCTGAATACTTATCATGGAGATGAAACATCGGCAAGTGTTACACCGTATGGAGGCTCCTTAAGTACCAGTACCGCAAACTATGTCTTTGATAATTTGGATCCGGCAATGGTAAGAGATAACTGGGCTGATGCGGATGTATATCCAAATGGTACACTAAGTCCAAATGCGCTGAAGGGAACTTCTCCGGCGACATATACTATAGATGTCGATATTCCGGATTCGGTAAAAGGTATCTATGAAGTAACCTCCAGAGGTCAAACCTGTGGAAGGTCGAACCATCCGGATGAACTTTCAACAACGGAGCAAACAGATAATAACTTTATTGATGCCAATGCAAGTGGTAATACCAAGGCGATTTCTGCAACTTCCGAGCGTTTCTACCTGTGGCCGACAGATGTTACGACATCATGGGACAATACAAAAGATTTTGCTGTGATACCTCAACGTACGCTTACAATTACAAAGCAGGCAGCAGATCAGAATAAGAATGCAGTAAATGGCGCGAGGTTTAGATTATATGGTCCGTTTGCTGAGGATGACAATATAACGGCAGAGAGTTTGTCAGGTAACTATATGGGTACTTATATGACGGCAAATGGTCAGGTGGAGATTGATAATCTTTTATGGTTCCAGAAATATGTTATCGTCGAAGAAAGTACGGCGGAAGGTTATACTTTAGAAGATGCAGCGGTCAATGCCACAAGTGGGGGAACTAATGTTACGCCATTGTCAGGTGTCGAAATCAATGAAGAAGAAAAGCCGGCATGGATTCTTGGTGTACCTGACAAAACAAAAAATACACCGGAAGATACCGTTACAATCACAAATAAGAAGATACCGACAGAGACTACTCTTGGAGCATCTAAAACCGTAACTGGAAAGTCACTTACAGCAGGTGAATTTACATTTAAACTGTGGGACAGCACCGGAGCCAATATTGGCGATGCTCTGCAAACCAAGGTAAATGACAAAGATGGTAATGTAACCTTTGATAAGATTTCCTACGACAGTGAAGGAACATATACCTATTACATCACTGAAGAGCTACCTACCGAGGCTCAGGGGGCAAATCCATATGAGGGTATCAAGTACGACGAAGCCATTTACAGGGCAACGGTCAATGTAAAATGGACAGACGGAAAAGGACTGGAAGTTGAGTCGGTTGCTTACGAAAAGAAGGTAGGAGATGCTTGGGCGGCTGTTGGAAGCGGTGAGACTCCGACATTCACCAACGAATACACTGCTACCGGTTCCTGGACTCCGGAAGGAAGCAAGACGCTGACGGGCAGGGATATGAAGGAAAATGAGACATTTACCTTCCATGTAAAGAAAAATGATTCTAATGGAACTATTGTTTCCAGAGGAACTGCTCAAGGCGGAGATAATGGAGAAAATGTAACAATTGATTTTGCTCCAATTTCTTACAACCTGAATGATGTAGGAGAACACACTTATACTATCGTAGAGTATATACCAACTGAAGCTCAGACAACTAATGATGGCAAGAAGGTACTTGATGGAGTGGTTTATGATCAGACATCGTATGAGGTGACAGTAAAAGTAGAGGATAAGGGCGACGGAACACTTACCGTAACGCCAACATATCCAGAAAATGCGACGAAGGTAAGCTTTACCAACAATTATATTCCGACTCCGGATAAGTACGCGCCAGCTGTTTCAAAGATACTCACCGGTCATGAACTTCCGGTTACCAAGAAAGACTTTACATTTACTTTGACAGCGGATGCCAATAATCCGGAGGGAGCGACACTTCCGCAAAATAATACGGCAACAGTTTCCTTTGAAAATAAGAAAGAAGGAACAGCGACAGGCTTCGCGAAATTTGGTGATATTACCTTTACTAAAGGCGGAACGTACAACTTTACGATTCAGGAAACGACGGAAACGGCAGGAGATGGTTACACTTACGATACGACGCAGTGGACACTGACTGTAGTGGTAACGGATAACCTGAATGGAACTCTCTCTATTGATACAGCTACAGGTATTACCTATGATAAAAATGAGGATGGAACGGCGGACAGCACAGCCGCAGAGTTTACCAACGACTATACTCCTGCTTCCACTACTACACAGTTAGAAGTGTCTAAAGAAGTAGAAGGCGCTCCGATGGCGAAAGATGCGACATTTACCTTTACGCAAAGTCTTGTAAATGCTCCGGTGGATGGTGTGGCTATGCCTGGGAATGATACAGTGGAAATTACCGTTGTTCCGGAAAATGCAGATAACGCAGATGCGAACAAAGCACAATTTGACCCGATTACCTTTACGAAGGCAGGAATCTATGAATTCCATATTACGGAAGAAACGAACACTTTGCCGGATGGATATGATAAAAATATTTCCAATATAAAATTGGTAGAAGTTACAGTAGAAGATGTTGGTGGAGAACTTGAAGTGACAGGCACAAAATACTATACATCAACAGATTCTACCGGAGTAACAACGGGAAATGCAGCCTTTACAAACAGGTATAATACCGTGGATACTGTCTTTACACCGGAGATAAAGAAGATTTTTACGGGTGATGTTCCGACAGGTAAAAAGACATTTACATTCACATTGACCCGGGGAGATTCCAAAGACGGTGTACAGATGCCTGGTACTGATTCTGATGCAGACTCAATAACAACTTCTGTGACGTATGATTCAAATATTGGAGATATTATAGGACAATTTGGTCAAATTACCTTTACCAAAGCAGGTGAGTATACCTTTAATATTACAGAAGTATCGGATGGAACCGATGACGGTTATACCTATGATGGTTCTACATGGACTCTGACTGTAAAGGTAGAGGATCAGAATAGTAAGTTAAAAGTAACAGAGCATAAGTATACAAAAGCAGGCAGTCCGGATAGTACAAGTACAGAATATGCAACATTTACCAATACCTATGAGCTTATACCTACAGATTTTGCTCCTAAGGTAACGAAGACCATTGAAGGTGCGGCTGTGCCGGATGATATTGAGGCAATCTTTACTTTTGAGCTGACAAATGTCGGAGAAACAGACGGTGTGGATCTGAAAGAAGGTGCAACCAAAACTCTGGAAGTCTCTACAAAGGATATGGAGGATGGCAGCATTAATGCAGAATTTGCTGATAAGCTGCACTTCACAAAAGCCGGCACTTACACCTTCCAGATTGCCGAGACAGCAGGTAACCAGAACGGCTACACCTACGATGATAGCATCTGGAATCTGACGGTGACGGTGGAAGACAAGGGAGGATATCTGGAAGTAACCGATAAGACCTACGCGAAAGCCAATGTGGCCGCAGGTCAGGACGATGGCGAGAATGAAGACCACGCCACCTTCACCAACACCTACTCTGTGACCCCTGACACCTTCACCCCGCAGGTGGAGAAACAGTTCAGTGATGACAGTGTAACAAGACCGACAGCCAAAGACTTCACATTTAAGTTGACAGCGGATGAGCAGAATCCGGCAGGCGGCGCATTTACAGGCTATGACGAAACAACAGGCTCAGGTACTGCTCTTGAAGGTGCCAATACCATTGAAACAAAGGTAAATGGAAGTGGAACAGGAGCTTTTGATACTATCACCTTTACCAAGGCCGGAACCTATAAGTTCCGGATTCAGGAGGAAGCGGGAAGCGACCTCGGTTACACCTATGATGACGCCGTATGGACGCTCACCGTACAGGTGGATGATATCGGAGGAGCGCTTCAGGTAACGAATAACGATGTGACCTATCAGAGTAATGATACGACGGTAGAGCCAAACAACGAGAAAGCTGTTTTCGTAAACGAATACCATTACATTTCTTCCATTATAATCAATAAGGAAGTGCTTTGCGGCAATGCGGTTTACGAGACCGATGATGTCTTCTACGCAGGTATTTTCCGAAAGGTGGACAATACAGGCGGTGGAACGGGCAGCGAGACCGGAAACATTTCTTATGAGATTGTGAAGAATGTAGTTGTTGACGATAAGACCGTGGAGAGCGGAGTTGTACAGCTTGCAAACAATGGCAGAGTGGAAGTTTACGTTCCGCTGGGTGGAGAAGACCAGACAGAAGCGATTACCTACTATGTATTTGAGACTGATGCGGAGGGTCATCCTCTGGTAAGTTTCGATGAAGACGGCAATGCAGTTTATAATCAGCCGTTTGCATATGAGATTTCTTCGGAGAGCACGGGAGAAGATGGAACTGTCAATGGCCGCGGAGAAGTTTATGTGACTCCGGACACTGCGGGAGCACATCCGGAAGTGACAATCACCAACAGAGCAACCAGCGTGTCCATTGAGAAACGCGATATCAGCGGTAATCCGCTGACGGGAGCGGTTCTTGAGTTGTGGAAACAGGCTGATTCTGTAGATGCGGGTGTTGCTGCGGATGAAGACCGGACGAAGGCTGCCAACGGAGATATTCTTCTGGAGACATGGACTTCCGATGGTACGCCTCATGAACTGACGGCAGAGCTGGCAGTGGGCGGCACCTATTATCTGCGGGAGGCAGAGGTTCCTGCCGGCTATGTTCAGGCAGCGGATATTCTGTTTACAGTGGAAAATGGTGATCCGATCACTCTTATCATGGAGGATGAGAATCAGGCAAATGTACTGGGACAGATTCAGGTAACCAAACGTCTGAGTGCCATCGATGAGACGACTTTTGACAATATTGATCTGGTTGCGGAAGATGCAACAGTCTATGTGGGATTGTTTACTGACGCACAGGGCGAGCATCCGTATGGAGAAGACTATGTGAAAGAGATTCATATACAGGATGCATCCTCAGGAACGGTAACCTTTGATAATCTTCCTTCCGGAACCTACTATGTATTTGAGACACAGCAGGATGGAACAGTAATTCCTTATGGTGAGCTGCAGGCTGACGCTGCTGGCAGCGGCGCAGGATTCATTTGTGCCGGAGACGGCAGCAATGGCGGAGTAAAAGAGATTACTCTTAATCCTGACACAGGAGCTCCTGAAGGCAGCACAGAACTTGGTAATGTATATTATGGCGACCTGCCGGATGGATTTGCTTATCAGGGAGAGCTGATGATTACAAAAGCTGTCATGAAAGACGGTGCTCCGGCGGACAGCAGCGATACGTTCTATGCAGGAATCTTTACCAGTGAGACGGAGACAGTGCCATATAAGGTAGTGGCTCTGGAGAATAATGGAACTGTTACCGTGGAGGTTCCTCTGGGTGGAGAAAATGGAATGGATCCGGTGACCTATTACATTTATGAGACGGATGCAGACGGCAATAAGATTGATAAGAATTCCTTCGCCTACACAGTAAGCGGGGAAGGAACGGTAGATTTGGATGTAGACAATACTACGGCAGGTCGGACGATTATCAATACAATGGCGTCAGATCCCGACACCACAAGAACGATCCGCGAGAAAAACGACAGCGATACGAAGAAGATTTCGACGGATACCAGTAAGAAGAGCACGGGAACGAACCGGAGGACTTCATCGTCAAAGACTGGCGACGATACGAGAGTCGGGCTGTACCTCCTGTTCTTCGCAGCAGCGGCAGTAGGTATTATCCTTACTTTACGGAAACGGAAAGAAGATAAGCCGGAATAACAGGAAAAGTGAATGAGCCAGAACAGGATATGCTCTGACTTGCGTCGATAGCCGGAAGTTATAACTTCCGCTGAGAAGGCAAAATGCAAAAGAGGACAACCTCGAATCTGAAAATAATTTTCAGAAAGAGGATGTCCTCTTTTTTGCGGAAAAATAAACTGATATCTATGGAAGAAAAATGTGTTCTTTGTGATAAATATGTAAAAAAACTGTGAATTATTCTGCGATAATTGATGGGTGTTATAAATTATGCTAATATTTATTATGTTAAGAAAATGATTAAAAGACTTTTGAGGAGAATCACGACACAGTATAACTTGACAGAGCCGTTTGACTAGATCAGGGGAGATGTGTCTGTGATAAGAAAGGAGAGTGCGTAGTTGAAACTCCATAACAATCACATTGCCAGAATAATGGATAAGGAAAAGAAAAAAATGTGCAGAGAGCCGCAAATGTACAGAACATCGCACAGTAAAGCCCTGCGTATTCTCGCAGTGCTGCTTACCTTTGTTCTGACGGTTACCCTTTTCCCGGCGGAAGCTCTCGTAGTACAGGCAGCAGGCAATACCATTGAGACGGACGGCGAGGCGGTGACCTGGGATTTCAGAGATCAAAATGCAGCTATTTATCAGGAATCGCATGAGGATGGATCGCTGAGTGTGGAAGGAACATTTAGTTGGCATGAACAACAACCACAGCACGGTGCGAATATCGGAAATGGCACGGTCTTTTCTATTCAAGTGCCAGCGGGACAGACGACACTTACTTTTGGCGTGTGTGCCTATGGTTCTTCCAGTGCTTCGATCAGTGTGGATGGAGCTGTTGTGGAAGAAAACTTTTCTTTAAATCATGCAGCGACAGACGGCGGAGAATCTTCCATTCAGTACACTTCTGAATCTCCGGCCACGATTACTGTGACCATAACCGGAAACGGCTATCTTCATTCCATTACTGCCGAGACCATCACCCCTCCGCAGGTGGCGTCCGTCAGCGGTTCGGTAATTTCGTCAGCGGGAACAGGCGGCTCAGTCGAAGGAGAGACTCTGGTATTCACAGACGAGGACGGAGATGATGTTGAGACAAAGATCACGGCAGATGGATATGAGATTTCTCTTCCTGTAGGTCATGCCTACACAGTAACTTTTAAGAATTCTGAGGTGTATGGGGTAACGGCAGGCGGAACTGTAGATTTGACCGATGCTGACAACGGAAGTACAGTGAAGAATGATATTTCATATAAGGTGATCTGGGATACATCGAAAGAATTTCAGTTTACCATCAATGGGACGACCTACACCGTGAAGCCGGGAACGTCCCCGTCGAATGATTTCACAGTGGAGGCAAGCGACGGTAACGGCTCGGTGGAGCTGGCCACAACCGATGCGGCCATCATATGGGCGAATCTGGAGGGCGCCGGTTCAGGCAGTCTGACGTCAGATTTCCTGGAAAATGTCAGTGAAAATGTGACGTATGAGCTTTCGGGGAATACCATTACATTTACATATGAAGACGCGGAGTCTTCACCGACAGAATATGTGATTCATGTGAAAGATAACAGTGCGTCGGGGACGCCGCACGCCAATGGAAGGACGATCACCTATGATTTCGGCGACGGAAGTGTTGTGTCGGAGCTGTACACTGGCGACTATTCTATCACCGACGGAGCTTCAGTTAAGTCTACGGACGGGCTGGTCACAGTGACCGGCAACAATCGTATTCGTTATAATGGCACTTCTCATGGAATCATGATTGGCGACAGGGATCAAATCAGCGTAAAGGTGGCCGGCAACGCAGAGATTCAGCTGGAACTGTGTTCCTATGCAGCGGATAACAGTACATTTAATGTAGCAGTGACAGGTGGAACCGGAACGGTGACGCCGGAGTCGGCTTCTGCCAAGGTGTCCGCAGACGGCGATACTGCCTCTATCCAATATACTGGCGGAGCGGCGACTCTGACCTTTACCTATAATGGAAACGGCTCCGGTTATCTCCACTCCATGGCGGTGACCAATGAACTGCCGGAGACAACGACAAAACCGCAGGCAGCAATGCCATCAGTGCCAGATTATGGAGACGCTGGCAGCATGAAGGTGTCCGCTGTGGGACAGCAGCTTACATTAACCCAGGAAGGCGGAAGCCTGCGCACGGGTGATGCGTTATCCTCCAGTGTCGGCTATTATGGTTTTGATCTGACGGCGGATTTAAACAAACTGGAAGCGGACGTAATTGTCAACTCCTGCGGTAATTCGTCCTCTAATGGCGTGTTCTTTGGTGCGTTTAACGGAGAGGCTATTGAGACCATTGGTATCCGTAACTCGACGAATCTGAGAGGTGTTTATTCTGCAGTTGATAAAGATACCGATGAGGATCAGGTCAGTGCAGGAAGATTGAATGAATCAATTACTGAAGGGCAGACCGTACATTTTACAGCAGAGAAGACAGCAGACGGTTTTGTGATCACGGCCACTCCGGAAGGCGGAGAAACCTATACGATGACAAGTGACAACGATGACACACTGTTCGGCGGCGATGTGGAAAATGCACGAATTTCTTTTGGTTTTATTCTTGCCGATGCTTCTGTGACGGTCACAAATATGAAATATTACAACGCTGGCGGTAATCTGTTGTACGACCAGAACGACTGCTATGAGGCGATCGGAACGCAGCCGGTTGTCACTGCAGTACGGGCCAGCTCTGCGGCTACCCGGGACGCCATCGTCATCAGCTGGAGCATCAGTGAAGCGGCAGACGGTGACGGACGATATGTGATTCAGGTAAAAAAGGATAACGGAGCATGGAAGGATGTGGCGGAAACCACAGTGACGCAATATACATATCCGGTGACGGAAGCCGGGACTTACGAGTTTCAAGTGGGCGGCAAGCTGGGCAGCGAAGGAGAAGTAACCTGGTGCAAGGATACAGCAATAGTACAAGATTTCCTCCCGGCGCTGACGACCCCGGTGGTAACGCTCACGGGCAACGATACTTCCATAGATGTGTCCTGGACTGCCTCCGAAGGAGCGACAGAGTACGAGATATACCGATATTCCTCCGATGAGGGTGCGGATAAGGCACAGGTGGTTTACACGGCGGACAGCACAGGAGCTGCAGTCGTTGAAGGCAATACATCCGGTGCGGCAGACTCTGCCGCAGATACCGGCACAGATGCCGCCTTTGTTTGGACAGATACCACTGTGAAGCAGGAAGTTCCTTACTATTACTATGTCATTGCCTATCAATATGGGGATGGCTCAACAGGAACCGGCAGTGCAACGCTGATTAATTCCAGCAATCCGTCCGAGACTGTCTGGGCCATGGCTTCCGCAGGTCATACCGGCGCTTATGTCTATGAGGATGAAGCGGCAAAGATTACCCTTACGGAGTGCCCGGATGAGACGGTATTCCAGGATAATATTTCCATTGGCGGAACTGTGGACCGCGCCGGTCAGCTTACTGCCAATGTAAATGGAACACAAGCTGCCAGTCAAAATGTGGCGGCAGACGGCGCGTTCAGTCTGAACCTGTCTCTGGAACAGGGAAGAAACACCGTGGAGCTGCTGTTTACGGACAGCGAAGGAAAGGTGACCCGTGAAACCTGCAGTTTTGTTTATCTGACCAATTATGATAAGATTGTGGACGCCTCCTACATCGGAGAAGACGGGGCGGAAGTAAACGGTGTGCCGACCTACAAGACAGTGCAGGCGGCGGTGGATTCTGTTCCGGCGAATAACACGGAGAGACAGGTGATCTATATCAAATCGGGGGATTACGAGGAAAGACTGGTGGTGGAGAGCCCGTACATTTCCCTGCTGGGCGAGGACCAGGACAGTGTGCGTATTCACTGCTATCCGGCGGATTTGTATCCGGATGATGAAGGATACGAAGCGGGCGGAGATATGTCCAAGCGGTGCGCTGCATTTATTACCGATACGGCAGTCGGGTTCTCTGCGGAAAACATTACATTTGCCAACGACTATGTATATGGTACGCCGGACGGAAAAAGCAACAAGTCTGCCGACGCGCTGCGGTGTGACGCCGAGGGAGCTACTTTTGTCAACGTGACGATTTCCGGTGTGCAGGATACTTTGTATATGAATGCGGGACACCAGTATTTTTATCAGTGCCGTATTGAAGGACTGATTGATTTTATCTATTCGGGCGACGACGCAAGAGCATTGTTTGAGGACTGTGAGATCGTGTTTGTCTACGAAGAAACGCATCCGGAGGGCGGTTACGTGTGCGCGCCGAGAACAGCGGCAGATGCTTCCTACGGACTGATTTTTAATAACTGTGTGATTACATCGGAGGACGGATATGTGGACGGCACCTTCTGTCTGGCACGGCCTTGGGGACCGAATGCGTCCATTCACTGGATCAATTGCTATATGGGCAGCGCCATCAATGCAGAAGAACCATATGCAGACATGAGCGGAAATCTGTACATGGCGGCCAGATTCTATGAATGTGGCTCTTACGGGCCGGGGTATGCAGTCAATGCCGACAGAAGACAGATATCTCAGACGGCGGCGCAGAACCTGCTGTCGGATACGAGTCTCGGCTGGGAGCCGGACAGTGCGGTACAAACTGTCAGTGACGCTTACATCGGCACAATGACGCCGCCGGAAGAACCAACCACAGAAGAGCCTACCACAGAGGAACCTTCGACGGACACCGAAGCGCCGGGCACAGATAATCCGGATGCGGAAGAACCGACAACCTCCGATCCGCAGGATTCACAGACCTCGTCTGCCGGGCTGACCGCCGGTATGATGCTGACCGACAAGAAAAATGAGGCAGTTTACCGCGTGGACGGCGACGCGGCCTCCGGTTACACGCTGACCTGCGTGCGTGCAGCGTCCCGGTATGATTCGGTTGTGAAGATTCCGGCCAGCGTGACCGTAAACGGCGTATCCTATCCGGTGACAGCCATTGCGGCGAGAGCCTTCAAGGGAAACAAAGAACTGAAAAAGGTAGTCATCGGCGCCAATGTGACTACCATCGGCAAAAAAGCGTTTAAAGGCTGCAGCAGTCTGAAAAAGATTGTAATCAGGTCCAAAAACCTGCAGAAAGTGGGAGCAAAGGCATTTATCAATATAGACTCCGGAGCAGTGATAAAAGTTCCCGGAGGAAAGAAAAAAGCTTATAAAAAGCTTTTTACAAAGAAAACCGGTATAAGACGGTCCATGAGATGGAAGAGGATTGCCGGTTGATATCAATTTTTAATTCCTAACATTATTCATAAATGTAAAAAGATAAAAAACACAGTAAATAGCCATGAAATAAACATAATAAATATAAGCAAAAACGGCATGCAGTCTCTCCCTTCGGCAGGAGGAACCGCATGCCGGTATTTGTATGTATGGAAACCGCCGCCCTGTTATTCTTCATCATCGACAACCATATTGTCCAGTGCGTATTTCAGCGCCATGCTGATCAGCTCATTTCTGGAGCGGTTTGTCCGGGCGGATAATTTGTTGTACTCTTCCTGTATTTTCTTTTCCGTTCGAATTGTCATTGTGACATATTTATCGTCCTTGGGTCTGATGATTAGTTTATTATCCGTTTTATCCATAATGTATTCTCCTGTTTGATTTTATTACATTATAAAGTAAACTGCAATCATAAATCTATAACAGAAAATAGTTTGAAAATACAATGCAAAAATGATTTAATTTATGATATTATTTCTTAATAAAAAGGTATATATTATAACAGTTCTATCTGGAAAAGGGGTTGAAAAAATGAAGGACATCCTGAATTGTCAGAAAAGTAAGAAAAAAGCGAACAGCTTCTTCAGAAAGTCTTGGCTGTTTTATCTGTGCTGCGCTTTGCTGTGTCTTGCGGCGATAATATTCGAGGAGAGAACCGTGTATTTTCAGGTCTGCATCGTCGGGGCAGGACTCTCTTTTTTGCTGGGATTGATTTTTCTCTGTCTTGCCGGAGCAGAGGGACAGGAGCCTTATCTGGCAGAGCCCCAGGAGACATTGAGTGAGAAGCAGATGGAAGAGCTGAAGGAGATACTTGACGAGGCGCAGGAGCGGATCCGTGGCCGGTAAAGAAAATGTTTTCAAATATTTTTGTCTGCGTTATAATCTATATTGGTTTTCGCTGATATGGATAAATATTATGACAGACGGAGGAAGACATATGGAGTTATATCATGGCCGTCCGGAGAATGAGGACGGACGTTTGGAAAAAGAGATCCGGGTGTATGATCTGCTGGATGAGCTGGGCATGGATTATTACCGCACAGATCACGAAGCTGCAGATAATATGGAGGCGTGCAATGAGATTGACGCGGTGCTGGGGACGGTAATCTGCAAGAATCTGTTCCTGTGTACAGCTAATAAGAAGAAGTTTTATCTGCTGATGATGCCGGGGGACAAGCCGTTTAAGACGAAGCTTCTGTCAAAACAGATTCCGACGTCGAGGCTTTCTTTTGCCAGTCCGGAATTTATGAAGGAGTATCTGGATATTGAGCCGGGCTCGGTCAGCATCATGGGGCTGATGAATGATAAGGAGAACCATGTGCAGCTGGTCATTGACCGGGAAGTGCTGGCAGATGAGCATCTGGGCTGTCATCCGTGCATCAACACGTCCAGTCTGAAGCTGAACACCAAAGAGGTGCTTGAAAAGTTTCTGCCGGCGGTGCACCATGAGGCGCTGCTGGTTGATCTGCCGTGGGTGGTGGATGAATGATGGAATACTGCATGGAATGCGGCACGAAGCTGAAGGACAGGTTTCTGAAGAATGAGGGAATGATTCCCTTCTGCGAGAAATGTAACGCCTACCGTTTTCCGGTGTTCTCCGCGGCTGTCAGTATGGAGGTGCTGAATCCGGACAGGGATAAGGTGCTTCTCATCAAGCAGTACGGCAGGGACCGCTACATCCTTGTGGCGGGTTACATTAACAAAGGAGAGAATGCGGAGCATACGGTGGCGAGGGAAGTCATGGAGGAGATCGGCCTGCATGTGGATGAGATCCATTTTGAAAAAAGCGAGTATTTTCCGCCAAGCAACACGCTGATGTTGAACTTTTCCTGCGTGGCGGACTCGGAAGATCTGTCTGGCGTGTCGGAGGAAGAGGTGGACAGCTGCCGCTGGTTTTCTTTTGAGGAGGCAGAGGAGGCCATTGCTCAGGGCAGCCTGGCGGCCCGTTTCCTGAAAAACTTCCTGGACAAAAGAGAGGAGCCCCGAAGTCGGGATAACGAGTCCCGGCATTGTCCGGCCGGGCAGGAGAGAGAGGAGAATACATAATCCTGCAGGAGCATTTCCGCAAAGTTCGTCATATACTGTAAAAAAGACATTCGGCTGTGCAGGCTCGGGGGTGTTGTCATGCTCATCCGCTGGCAAATGTATTGTCAGTGCGCGGGACTGCCTGCCGGCAGGTATATGACGATGAGAGCTGAATGGAACCAATTATTGAATTTGTCACAGATATACAGCCGCGGCATTACCGGGAAAGGAATTGCCGCGGCTGTTTTAGATACAGGAATTTATCAACATGAAGACTTTATGTTTCCGGCAAACCGAATCTGCTGTTTCCGGGATTTTGTGAACGGGAGGGAGGTTCCCTACGATGACAACGGCCACGGCACCCATGTGAGCGGAATTATCGCTTCCGGTGGTTTTTTGCCGGAAGGAAGGAGAATCGGCATCGCGCCGGAGGCGCAGATCGCGGCCCTCAAGGTGCTTGACAGCAAGGGCAGCGGTAAAATAAGCGCTATGCTCCACGCCATTGACTGGCTGCTCATTAATTATAGAAGATACGGGATTCGGATCGTGAATATTTCAGTGGGAATGCCAGTGAAAAACTGGAGAGATCCCCAGAAAGATGTGTTGGTGCAGAAAGTGGAAGAGCTGTGGAACGAGGGCCTGGTCGTGGTGGTGGCGGCGGGTAATGAAGGCCCGGGGCAGTATACCATTACAAGTCCCGGCGTCAGCCGGAAGGTCATTACGGTGGGGGCGATGGAAGAGAGTATGACACAGAGAAGAGGATTTGGAAGGATGGTGCATTACTCAGGCTGCGGCCCGGTCCCGGGTACCTGTGTGTGTAAGCCTGATGTAATCGCGCCGGCAGGGGGGATTTTGAGCTGTGACAATCACAGCAGAGCGTACAAGCGGCGTAGCGGTACATCCATGGCGACGCCTGTGGTCACAGGCGTCATTGCGCTGCTTCTCTCGGCACAGCCCTGGCTCACCAATCTGGATGTAAAGATTCGGCTCATGGAGACAGGCATTGACTGTAAAGTTCCGAAGAACCGGCAGGGGTGGGGCGCCATTAATCCGGCAGGATTGCTGGGGATATGAAAGATGGATAAATAATTGACGAACTTTGTAATATTTGCCATATATAACTGATAAAATATTAAATATATTGTATAAAATCACAGATATTTCTTCCTTTTTTTAAATTTCTGTGTTACAATTGTTACAACAATATAACTAAAAAGGAAAAGGAGATATCGGAGATGGCAAATTGTGTAACACTTAATCAGACATCCTATCATGGAGCAGGAGCGATTCAGAATATTCCGGCGGAGGTAAAGGCTCACGGATTCCAGAAAGCGTTCGTATGCTCCGGCCCGAACATTTTAAAACACGGCGTTACGGCAAAGGTTACTGACCTGCTGGATGAGGCTGGCCTGGCCTATGAGATTTTCTCAGACATCAAGGCAAACCCTACCATTGAAAATGTACAGAATGGTGTGGAAGCTTTTAAGGCGTCCGGCGCTGACTACATCATCGCTATCGGCGGAGGTTCACCGATGGATACGGCAAAGGCCATCGGTATTATCGTAAACAATCCGGAGTTCGCTGATGTGAGAAGTCTGGAGGGCGTTGCTCCGACAACCAAACCTTCCGTTCCGATCATCGCAGTGCCTACCACAGCCGGAACAGCAGCCGAGGTTACCATCAACTACGTTATTAAAGACGATGAGAAACAGCGCAAGTTTGTCTGCGTGGACACCAAAGATATCCCGATTATCGCCATCGTTGACCCGGATATGATGAGCGGCATGCCTTACGGACTGACTGCAGCCACCGGTATGGATGCGCTGACTCACGCCATCGAGGGATATATCACGAAGGCAGCATGGGAGATGACCGATATGTTCCATATCAAAGCCATCGAGATCATCGCGAGAAGCTTGAGAGCAGCCTGTGAAAATGACCCGAAGGCAAGAGAAGATATGGCTCTCGGACAGTACATTGCCGGACAGGGATTCTCCAACGTAGGTCTGGGTATCGTACATTCCATGGCGCATGCGCTGGGAGCAGTTTATGATACTCCGCACGGTGTGGCAAATGCGATCCTTCTGCCGACAGTAATGGCATACAACGCAGACGCTACAGGAACCAAATATAAAGATATCGCCATCGCCATGGGTGTGGAAGGTGTAGAAAACATGAGTCAGGAAGAATACAGAAAGGCAGCCGTTGACGCAGTGGCACAGCTGGCAAGAGACGTTAAGATTCCTGAGAACCTGAAAGAGATTGCCAAAGAAGAAGATCTGGACTTCCTGGTAGATTCCGCATTTAACGATGCATGCGCACCGGGCAATCCGAAGGACGCCAGCAAGGAAGACATCCGTGCGTTATATCTGTCTCTGATGTAACAGACAACATGATACCTTATGCATGTATATAAATGAGAAATTCGTTTCTCCATGAACAATCCCTCAAAGCAGGATAAGAATCCGGCTTTGGGGGATGTTTTTTGTGTTATGACTTTATGATGGAAAAATGACATAAAAAAAGCGCCGCAGTGAAAAAATGCTGCGCGCGCAATAGTTCAGAGTAAAGTTCAGAGCCGGACGATAAGCCGGGTTATGTCGTGAATGGTCATCTGTCTGATTCTGCCGTCGCCGGCAGACTTTAGCGACCCACCTGAAAGCAATCCGGGCCGGATTATCGCTTTCGATTCGGTCTTGCTTCGGATGGGGTTTACATGGCATTCCCTGTTACCAGAGAATCGGTGGGCTCTTACCCCGCCTTTCCACCCTTACCGTCCCGCAGGGAGACGGCGGTATATCTCTGTTGCACTATCCTTGGAGTCGCCTCCACCGGACGTTATCCGGCATCCTGCCCTGTGAAGCCCGGACTTTCCTCTCCTTAAGCCTTTCGGCGTTAAAAGGAGCGACCATTTATCCGACTCTGAATCTTTCCCATTCTAACAAAGGCGCAGAAAAAAGTCAAGGTAAGAAGTTCTTAAGGACTTTGATGACGAAAATGTGGTAAACTATTCAAAAAGCCGACAGGAAAAAGGCTTTAAGAATAAATGTACGGAGGAAATCACATGGATAAGAATGCAAGTATTTTAGTAGTGGATGATGATAAAGAAATCGCGGATCTGGTGGAGATTTATCTGGTCAACGACGGATATAAAGTATTGAAGGCTTCGGATGGCGAGCAGTGTCTTTCCATGCTGGCGGAACATCCGGAGATTCGGATGCTGATCCTTGATATTATGATGCCGGGCATCGACGGACTTGAGGTGTGCCGCACGATTCGCAAGACCAGCAATATTCCGATTCTGATTCTGTCTGCCAAGGCGGAGGATATGGATAAGATCGTGGGATTCGGAACAGGGGCCGACGATTATCTGACAAAACCTTTCCATCCGCTGGAGCTTCTGGCGCGGGTGAAGTCCCAGATGAAGCGTTACACATCTATCGAGCCGGAGAAGGAATCGGCAGCGGATAAGAAGGAAGAGATCGAGATTCAGAACCTTACGATCAATAAGGCCGCCCATGTGGTAAAGAAGAACGGGGAGGAGATTGCCCTTACGCCTATTGAATTTGATATTCTGTATCTGCTGGCGTCCAACCGGGACCGGGTGTTCAGCACCGACGAGATATTCGAGCGGGTATGGAATGAAAAGGTCTATGAGGTAAATAATACCGTTATGGTGCATATCCGGCGTCTGCGGGAGAAGATTGAAGACAACTCCAGAAGCCCGAAGATTCTGAAAACCGTATGGGGGGTCGGCTACAAAATTGAAGGTTAAAAAGTTTAAAAGTTTCCGGTTTAAGATGGTTCTTTACATGTTTCTGAGCGTTGTGGCTACTTTTATAACGGAAGGAATCATCTTTGCCGGCATCTATTTTTATGAGACGGAGATTCTGGCTGGAGAATACCGGAGAGTCTGGGGCTCGTCCGGACAGGGCAAGCTGGCTCTTGGGATGCTCAGCTCATCCGGCTCGGTATCTTTGGATATCCTGGTCATTCTCATTTTTACGATTCTTTTGCTGGTCATGTATTTTATACTGATCTCTCACAACTTTGTCACCTATGTCCGAGAGATTATAAACGGCGTGGAAAAGATGAAGTCCGGAGACTTTCAGGAAGAGATTCCGGTAAAAGGAGAGGATGAGTTTTCGGAGATCGCCTACTCGATCAATGAAATGTGCAGGAACCTGTCTCAGACTCTGGAGGCCCAGAAGGAGACGGAAAAGACAAAAGATGAACTGATCACCAATGTCGCTCATGATCTGCGCACGCCGCTCACATCGATTCTGGGCTACCTGGATCTTTTATCTCAGGGAGATTTTCTCACGGAGGATCAGAAGCAGAAATATCTTGGAATTGTTTCCAATAAGGCGAGACAGCTGGAAACGCTGGTAAAGGATTTGTTCGATTATACCCGCTATGACCGGGATAAAGTAAAGATAAAGAAAGAGATTCTCGATCTGAATCTGTTTATGCCGCAGATTGTGGACGAGTTTTATCCAAGTCTCATGGAGAATGGTCTTACATGCCGGACGGAGTTTTACGAGGGCGCTCTCAATATAGAAGCCAACGGGGAACTGCTGGCAAGAGCCATCGGCAACCTGATGTCCAACGCCATAAAATATGGCGCCGAGGGCAAGGTGATCGAGGTGAAGACCGGGCGGCTGGAGAATAAGGTCTTTGTGGCAGTCATTAACTATGGCAAGGTGATTCCTGCAGAAAAGCTGCATAAGATTTTTGATAAGTTTTACCGGGTGGAATCGTCCCGGTCCCTGAAAACCGGAGGAACCGGCCTGGGTCTTGCCATTGCCAAAAATATTGTAAATCTGCATAACGGAAATATATGGGCGACCAGCGATGAGTATGGAACCAGATTTCAGATTGAACTGCCGGTAGTCGCGCCATATTCCGGCGGCAGGCAGTAGAAACGGATGTCTGTTATAACAAAAAGGAGTGTATGATCATATGACAGACGGCATGAGGAAACGATATGCTCAATGATTTATTTCACACTTACAAAAAAATAATAATTTTGGTCCTGATCGCCCTTTGTGCGATTATTTTCTGGTTTTATGGCTGTCACAGGCAGCAGCAGAGTAATGATACGACGAAAACCTGGGAAAAAGAAGAAATGACGGAGACCGAAGGGTACCAGTATCATTTTCAGACGGATACTCTGTCCGGAAACGTTGTATTCGGCACGAAGGGGTACATTGCCCAGGGCAGGACGCTGCCGGTGCGGGTGGATATGACCTGTGAAGGAGAATCTTTTACCGGAACGCTGAAGATTACTCTGCCTGGAGTGGACGGAGAAGGTGTGTCATATCAGTCCGCAGTAAGCTGCCGGGAGGGAGTTACCAGCAAAGTGGAGATGGAAGTCCCTTCGCTCGGGAATGCTTCCTATTTTTATTTCGAGATTCTGGATTCTTTTGGAACCGTTCAGTTTTCGCAGCGGGTGCTGACCCGTGACGGGGAGGAAGAGACCGGAGAAAAGAATCTGTATATCGGAGTTTTGAGCAGCCAGTATTCCTCTCTGGAATATTTGGACGGGATGAATTTTGAGGTGGATAATGAGACGTTCACTTTGCAGCTGGTACATTTTCTGGCAAATGACTTTCCGACAGATGTGCAGGAACTGGGGTCCCTTACAGGCGTACTCATTGATTCTTTTGACACGTCGGCTTTGTCAAAAGCACAGATCCGTTGCCTGACTTCCTGGGTGACTGCGGGCGGCAGTCTCTTCGTGGGGACAGGAACCGGAGCGGAAGTAGTTTTGTCCGGTCTGGATCATCTGCTGAAAGTACAGGCGGGAGATGTGGAAGAGGTGCAGTATACCTTCAACAGCGAATTATCCCGGGCAGGCAGTGCCAGACTCTATACTTCCGGTCTGACGTTTGCGGAGGAGGACAAATGGGAAAGTCTTTCTTTGTCTTCGCCGGCCTGTGTCTATCGTGAGAAGTATGAGAGCGGGGAGATCTCCGTATTTACATTCAGTCTCACCGATGATACTTTCCGTCAGTGGACGGGAAGAGACGATGTGGTGGGAGAGATCTTTGAGGAAGAGCTGAGAGAAGAAGCCGGCCGTTCCTGGGTGGGAGACACAAGTCTCTGGTACGTGAAGACGACGCTGTATGCTTTTATGAACGGAAGACATCCCAATACGTTTTATTACGGAATCTTTTTCATAGTGTATCTGGGCGTACTTGGATTTTTCGCTTATTATGTGCTGCGGAAAATCAAAAGAAGAGAGTATATATGGGGAGTGGTTCCGGTGGTGGCGCTTCTCTTTACAGTCTCTCTGGCTTTCCGGTCGGAGGGAAGCGGCGGAGAAACCGGAGAAGGATTTTCCGCTATTCGGATCAATGACGCTTCTGTTGGAAAAGATGATTATTATCTTTTGTATCAGAGCAACGACGGATCAGAGGACAGTGTGGATCTGGTGTCTTCCATTGAGAGTGTGGAGCCGGTGGACTACAATTACCGCACAGAGAATGTGGATGATTATTCAGTGCGAAATATTACGGAAAATTATACGATCAATAATACAAAAAATGGTTTTGACATTGCCTTTGGAGAATCCGTGCCGGGAACCTCCTATATTCTGAAATGTACCGGAGGCTCCTCCCAGATGGACAATGCCAGTTGTTTCACTACGAATATCACCGCGGAAAATTCTTTCTTCGAGGGAACTGTGACGAACATTTCAGAATGGGATTTTGATAAGGTCGTGGTGATCCGCGGACAGCAGTACACGGTGCTTGACGGCATAAAATCAGGAGAGACCGGGGAGATAAATGAAAAGACGGTAAAGTTCTGGACAGAGTATGAGGAGGAAGGTCAGACGGACGGGGATGAAGAAGATGCCACGGCTTCAGGTAATCTGGTTGAATACCTGAAACAGCGTTATATGCTGGGAAATGGAGATCAGAATACCCTGCTGGTTATTGGAATCACGGACGATAATAATTTTCAGCTTCTCACCAACGGCAATTCGTTAGGAAACCGTCTGTCCGCCTTTGTCAACCGGTTTGCTCTGCAGAATGAAGACGGCAGTGAGTGTATCATCAATATCAACACTTGTCTTGATGAAGAAAGCCAGGGGACGTCCTTAAGTTATAATATCCTTGAAAAAAATGAGACGCAGGCAGTTTATTCCTTTGACGTTTCAAAGGTTATCTGGGGCTTGTTCCGCAACCGGGACGGCTTTAGCGGGACTATTTATGCGTATAATTATGATACGGGAGGGCAGGATAAAATCCTGGAAGATGCAGATGATTATATGAATTGCGGAGAGCTGGAACCATATGTCTCGGATATGAATGAGGTGACGCTGACATATGTACTGCCGGCGGACGGCACTTATGGAGAGGCGCCGATACTTTCTCTCCTGACAAAAGATGTGGAACAATAGGGGGAAGCAAGTATGCTTGAATTTCAGAACATCTCGATTTACCGGCGTGAAAAAAGAATACTGGATGATTTTAATCTGAAAATACCGGACGGCGCCATTATGGGACTGCTGGGTTCGGACAGCAAGGCGAAATCCATGATTCTTGCGGCCGCCAGCGGCAGTCAGGCGCCGGATTACGGACAGATTCTTCTGAACGGAGTATCCATCTATCAGGGCAGAAGCCGGTCTTATCAGAATTTTGGATATATGCCCCGGGAGTATGGTTTTTATGATCTGCTCCGGGTGGACGAATATTTTGAGCTGTTTCTGTCCCTTTATAAAGTAAACGGAAGATACCGTCAGAAACGTATGGAAGAAGTGGCGGAGCTGTTTGGAATCCGCCAGTATATGAGTGCCTTCATCATGGAGCTGCCTGCGGAGATGCTGCCGTTTCTCTGTCTGGCCAAAACGGTTCTCCATGATCCGGAGTGGCTTTTGCTGGATGAACCTTTCGCAAATTTAAACTCTTCCAGCCGTAATTCCATGATAAAGATTCTGCTGATGCTGCAGGAGGAGGGCAAATCCATCGTGGTTAATTCACAGATGTTTCCGGAAACCCGCGATTTTTTTACGGACGTTGCACTTGTGGAAGATGGCAGGGTGGTCGTGGAAGGGGAGACCGAGGATATTTTTGAGACGGCCCTCAAGAAAAGCCCGGTTCGGATGCATGTGCTGGCAGGGCTTGATGAAGCACTGGAGGTTCTGAAAATGAATACGCTGGTGGACCGGGTGACCGTCGATGAGAAGGAAGTGATTTTCCGTTTTAATGGCGGAGAAAGAGAAGAAGCGGAGCTGCTCACCGATCTGGTGGCGTCCGGCGCGTTTATCCAAAAGTTCATGCGGGACCGTGTGAATATTGAAGAAGTTTTCCGGAGGTAGAACATGATTAATCCATTTTTAAAAACAGAATGGCTGCGGGAAGGCAGAAACATCCGGCTTCCGCTGATGATTATTTTCTATATTGCCATCATGGCGTTTATCATGATCCTTTTCATGGTATTTAACGAGGAATCTTTTCAGCAGGGATATTATTATGATACGACGACCTACCAGTATCAGTTTCTGATCATCAGTACTTTCCAGATTATCACCGTGCTGCTGCTCACGCCCTTTACAGTGTCGAGATTATTTATCGTTGATAAAGAAAAAAATATGCTGGAACAATTTGAGATGGTACCGGGCGTATCTTTTCAGTATGTGACGGCAAAGATCATTCTGGTTCTGGCCGTTCATGTGCTGCTTTTTATCTCCGGTCTGCCTGTATCGGCATTGTCCTGTATTTATACAGGGATCAGCGGGGTGAAGCTGCTGCGTCTGGGAGCTATGATATTTCTTTACGCCTTCTGGAGCGGCGCCATATCCATCTTTTTTTATACGGTATGCAGCAAAAGCGTCTGGGCCTTTGCCTCGACCTTTTTTGTGCAACTTATGTTTGGGATTGGCACGCTGATGCTGACGGAGGTATTCCGGAATGGTTCGCTGATGATGAGCGACACCGGACGGATCGCGCCGGAAATCGTCGCTGTCTGCCTGATTCTGCTGGCATTTAATCCGCTGTCTTCCTACATGGGATTTTACGGCAGCATCACGGGGGATATCGGTATTTTTGGCACCTTCTGCAGTCATCTTGGAATAGATACTTCTGATAAATGGTTTATTCTGCTGTTTTATAAGGTGTCAAGTCTGGCCTGCGTGCTGGTAGGCGTCCTTTTTCTGTCTCTTTCCGTCTGGTATATGGATAAGAGAAGGAGAACCTGACGGCATTTGCCTTGTGCAACAAATAAGGCTGTGCTATAATAACAGAACTGTGTCGAAACGGTGAAGATAAATGTAGAAATGACAAGAATAAGAACAGAGAGGACAGGGTTATGGATTTGTTGTATAGAAGCACGAGAAACAATGAAGAAACGGCAAAGGCTTCCGAAGCCATTCTCCGCGGCCTGGCGGGAGAAGGCGGACTGTATGTGCCGGAGCAGATTCCGGCGCTTAATGTCAGCATGGAAGAGCTGTCGAAGATGCGCTATCAGGATGTGGCTTATGAAGTGATGAAGCTGTTTTTGACCGACTTTACGGAAGAAGAGTTAAGGCACTGTATCAACAGCGCTTACGATAAGAAGTTTGACACGCCGCGCATCGCAGAGCTGGTGAAGAAGGACGGCGCGTATTTCCTGGAACTGTTCCACGGAGCGACCATCGCCTTCAAGGATATGGCGTTATCCATCCTGCCGTATCTGCTGACCACCAGCGCGAAGAAGAACCATGTAAAGAATGAAATTGTTATCCTGACGGCGACCTCCGGAGATACGGGCAAGGCGGCTCTCGCCGGTTTTGCCGATGTGCCTGGAACAAAGATCATCGTCTTTTATCCAAAGCACGGCGTAAGCCCGATTCAGGAGAAGCAGATGATCACTCAGCGGGGCGACAACACCTATGTCATCGGTATTGAAGGTAACTTTGACGACGCCCAGACCGGCGTAAAGAAGATGTTTTCGGATGCGGCGCTGGCTGAGGAGATGGCAGTGGCAGGTTATCAGTTCTCTTCCGCCAACTCCATCAACATCGGACGTCTGGTGCCGCAGGTGGTTTACTATGTATACAGCTACGCCGCACTGCTGGCAAAGGGAGAGATTGCGGACGGTGAGAAGATCAACGTCGTTGTGCCGACCGGTAACTTCGGCAACATTCTGGCGGCTTACTACGCAAAACAGATGGGCGTGCCGATTGCAAAATTGATCTGCGCTTCCAATGAGAACAAAGTGCTGTTTGATTTCTTTGCCACCGGATGCTATGACAAGAACAGAGAGTTTATTCTGACTTCCTCTCCGTCCATGGATATTCTGATTTCCAGCAACCTGGAGAGACTGATTTATCAGACGGCGGGAAGAGAGGCGGAGAAGAATAACGCCTACATGAAGGCACTGAACGAGACCGGCCGCTATGAGATTACCGATGAGATGCGGGAGCAGCTGAAAGATTTTTACGGTAATTTTGCCAGTGAAGAGGAGACGGCTGCAGCCATTAAGGATGTGTACGAAAAAACAGGTTATATCATGGATACTCACACGGCGGTAGCAAAGAGCGTCTATGAGAAGTATAAAGCGGACACGGCGGATGAAACAAAGACTATCATCGCTTCAACCGCAAGTCCGTACAAGTTTACCAGAAGCGTCATGAACGCTATTGACCCGGCTTATGATTCCCAGAGTGATTTTGAGCTGGTGGATGAGCTGAACCGGTTATCCGGCGTGCCGGTGCCGCAGGCTATCGAAGATATCCGTTCCGCTCCGGTGCTTCATGACACCGTCTGCGGCAAAGAAGAGATGTGCGGGGAAGTAAAACGTATTCTGGGGATTTAGTAGGAATTAATTCGGAGGAGCGTATGAAAATATCGGTTACATTTACAGATAATGTTCTGGAGGTCCGGAAAGAGGGAGAAGGCTCGCAGGCCGAGATCTGGCAGAAGAAGTTCGATGATTTTGAGCTTAAGAAAAATGTGAGTACCGGACTGACGGTGGAAAATAAAAAATTGCGGAAGATTCTGTTCTGGCAGCCTTTCGGGGAGAATATCCTCATGGTTTACACCAGAAGCGGGGAGGTAAAGGCCAGCTATGCCCCGAGCAGAGGCGCGTACCTGCGGGTGCTGGAAAGGATGTGCAACGTACAGCATATTTCTCTTACCAAGGATGGCCTTTCCCTGCAGCTGCAGGTGGGAGTGGTAGACGACGGCACGTTCACCTTTGAGGACGCTGTCCTGGTGATCGGCGAGAGAGCGCGTCAGCCCTTTGACATTCCGGTCAGCAAAAAGACGCTGGCAGGGGTGAAAGATGACGATCCGTTTTTTATCAGGAAGTTTCATATGTCCATGGATGAGCTGACCAGGACGATGGAGGAGACTTCTTCCCGCTTTGATATTGCGCTGAAGGTTAACGGCATGGATGTTACATTTCCTGTAAAGATCGAGGTTCCTGATGAGAATATCAAGTATCAGCATGTGCCGATGATCAGTTTCTTCTATAAGAATGATGCGGTGCAGATCAAGCACACCGGCGTGGGAAATGTACTGTTTGTCTGCCGTCCTCTGGAAGAGGTGGAGAAAACGGCTTCCTTCCGTTTCTGGGAGAGCGACGCAGTCTCCGGCCGTCTGTACCGGAAGGGTAAAGAGGAGAAGAAGAAGTCCTCGCTGAAGGTGAGCCTTTTCTACGAGAAGTTCTGCCAGAAGGCAGAGGAAGGCACCTTCGAGATCTTTGACATGGCCTGGAAGCGGAATCCGAAGGGCGCTTATTTTATCATCAGCGGAGATTCGCCGGATTACGAGCGGATTAAAAATCATCCAAACGTGGTAAAACAGTATTCCAGGAAATATTACGAGCTTTTGTTCCGTGCCAACGCGTATATTTCTACAGAGACGCCGTTTCATCTGAATGTGATACGTTCCAACAACAAATATTACCGTCGAAGCATCGCGGAGAATACATTTGTCTTCCTGCAGCACGGCGTAACTTATATGAAATGTCATGGTCCTAACTCGCCGTTCCTTGCCGGACGGGAGATGGAGCCGGATTACATTGTGGTCAACAGCGAGAAGGAAAAGGAAGCTGTTCATCGCATGATGGGCATTGACAATTCCCGCATTTTAAAGACCGGCATGGCGATTTTCAGCAAGCTGGAATATAAGCATCTGAATCAGGACTCCGATGACATCGCGGTCATCATGCTGACCTGGAAGCCGTACGAGGACAATATGGAGGATTTTACCAAATCCACCTACTATCAGAACACACTGGCTATCTATAATATGCTCAGGAAATTCCTTCCGGCAGAAAAAATCCGGGTGGTGATCCATCCGAAGACCGGAGCTCATCTGGAGAAGACGGAGCTGGCTCCGAGTATCTGGAAAAAACCGATTTCTGAGGTACTGAGTATTGCCAAGCTGCTGATCACGGACTATTCTTCCGTCTGCTACAACAGTTTCTATCAGGGCGGCGGCGTGGTCTTCTTCCAGGAAGATCTGGAGTTTTATGAGAAAGAGAACGGCAGGCTGATTCCAAAGGACGATGAATATATCGGAAAGAGAGCGTTTTCTCTGCCGGAGCTTGATGCGATTCTGGAGGAAGGATGCCGTGACGGAAAGATTGATCTTGATTCTTTCCGGACAGAGGAATTTGAGCGGCGGTATCAGCTCATCAATGAGTTTTCTGACGGTAAAAATATGGAGAGGCTCTGTGAGAAACTGAAAGAACTGGGGCTTATCTGATGCGTTGATCTCTTCGGACAGCCTGGCAGTTGTTTTTGAATATAGTGGAGGAAGTTATCGTGAAGCATTACGATTATCTCATTGTGGGCGCGGGCCTTTTTGGCAGCGTCTTCGCCCATGAAATGACGAAAAAAGGCGCTTCCTGTCTTGTGATCGAGAAACGGAATCACGTGGGAGGCAACATTTACACAGAAGATATCGAGGGAATCAACGTTCACAAGTATGGCGCGCACATTTTCCATACCTCTGACAAGGAGGTCTGGGACTATGTAAATGAGCTGGCAGAATTTAATCATTACATCAATTCGCCAGTGGCTGTGTACAAGAATGAACTGTATAATCTGCCTTTTAATATGAACACTTTCAGCAAGCTGTGGGGAATCCGCACGCCGCAGGAGGCGAAGGATATCATCGCGGCGCAGATTGCGGATCTTAATATCGGAGAGCCGCAGAACCTGGAGGAGCAGGCGCTGTCCTTGGTGGGACGGGACGTTTACGAGAAGCTGGTGAAAGGCTATACCGAGAAGCAGTGGGGCAGAGACTGCAAAGAGCTGCCGTCTTTTATCATCAAGCGTCTGCCGCTTCGTTTCATTTATGATAACAATTATTTCAACGATCCATATCAGGGTATCCCGAAAGGCGGCTACACGAACCTGATCATAAAACTGCTGGAAGGTTCCGATGTGCTGTTGAACACAGATTACTTTGCGTTCCGGCAGGAACATCCGGGTGTGGCGGACAAGACTGTGTACACCGGACCGCTGGATGCTTACTTTGATTACCGGCTGGGCATCCTCCAGTACCGGACTGTCCGGTTTGAGACGGAGGTGCTGCCGACGGACAATTATCAGGGTAACGCGGTGGTCAATTACACAGAAAGAGAAGTACCGTATACAAGGATCATCGAGCACAAGCATTTTGAGTTCGGGACCCAGCCGTCCACTGTCATCTCCCGGGAGTACCCGGAAGAGTGGAAGCCGGGCATGGAGCCGTACTATCCGATCAACGACGAAGAAAATGAATCCCTGGCGGCCCAGTACCGGGCGTTGGCGGAAGCGGAGCCGGATACCATCTTCGGCGGGCGCCTGGGAACATATCGGTATTATGACATGGATAAGGTCATCCGGCTGGCTCTTGATACCGTAAAGGAGATGTGAGGCTCACCCGGCAGCCCCGTTTAGCCGTGGAATATCGAAAATTGTCGGGAAATGATGGGGAAACGGCGGGAATATATGACATAAAGAAGAAAGAATACAATATAATGTTGTATAAGAGAAAAAAGACACAAAATACTGTGAAAAAATGATGAATTTCCCAAAAAAAGTTGACATAGAGGGAAACATGGGATAAAATAGACAATATCTATATAATAGTGGTAGTGCCGCTATCTGGATGATTAAGATAAATTTGTAATAGAGCACGAAAGAGAAAGGAAGGGTAAGGTGTTTTTTCGCATACCCTTCCTTAAGATGTCTTCTTTATTTTTATCTTAAGACAAATGAGACAGCAGCAAGGTAACAGGTCAGCAAAAAAGAATCGGGAGAACAAACATGGAAGATGCAAGATTAAGTTTTTCTAATATTATGGAAACACTTCTGAAACAGGCCCACCAGAATAAGAATGTACTCGAGTACAAAGAGATTAACGATGCATTCAAAGATATTGAGTTAACCCCTGAGAAGTTCGAGTGGATTCTTGATTATTTTGAGAAGCAGGGCGTGGATGTTCTGAATACCAGCGAGGAAGATAACGATGATAATTACATCGATGATGACGCCGAAGAGGTGGAGCTTATCGATGATACGGATATTCTGGAAGGCGTCAGTCTGGAAGATCCGGTGCGTATGTATCTGAAAGAGATTGGCAATATCCCGCTGCTGACAGCTGAAGAAGAAGTATTCCTGGCACAGCGCATTGAAAAAGGTGACGAGCAGGCCAGAAAGCAGCTCATTGAGGCCAACCTGAGACTGGTGGTAAGTATCGCTAAGAAATATGTGGGACGAGGCATGTCTTTCCTGGATCTGATTCAGGAGGGTAACATGGGTCTCATGAAGGCCGTGGAGAAGTTCGACTACAAGAAGGGCAACAAGTTCAGTACCTACTCCACCTGGTGGATCCGTCAGGCGATCACCCGAGGTATCGCCGATACGGCGAAGACCATCCGTGTGCCGGTACATATGGTGGAGACCATCAACAAGACTCTTCGTACTTCCAGGATGCTGCTGCAGGAGCTGGGAAGAGAACCTACCAACGAAGAGATCGCAAAGAAGATGAACATGCCTGTGGCTAAGATTGACGAGATTCTGAAGACATCCAGAGACCCGGTATCCCTGGACACCCCGATTGGCGAGGAAGAGGACAGCCAGCTGGGCGACTTCATCGAAGATGAATCCCTGCTTTCCCCTGTGGATTCCGCATCCTTCTCCATGCTGAAGGAGGAACTGGAAGTGGCCATGGCCTCCCTCACAGAGAGAGAGCGCAACGTCATCAAGCTGCGTTTCGGACTGGACGACGGTAAGACGAGAACTCTCGAAGAAGTCGGAAAAGAGTTCAACGTAACAAGAGAGCGTATCCGTCAGATTGAGGCGAAGGCACTCCGGAAGCTGCGCCATCCGAGCCGGAGCCGTAAGCTCAAGGACTTCCTGGAGTAAAGAATTTGCCGCCAAGTACATATTGCCAAATGATAAATAATTGATTAAAATAATGGGAAGACTGTGTGATCAGGATTCCCATTTTTTTTTGAATAACCCGGACAGCGGCTGCGCAGCGGGACGGGCTTGCATGTCCCGCTGTGTAGACATTGGACGGGCAAAGGAGAATGAGCATGAAGAGCGATAGCGCGGAATGCGAATGCTCCGTTGCAGATGGCGGGAGCACAAAGTGCGAAGACATCTGTTATTCCAAAGAATAGAAAAGCCCTCCGGGCGTAAAATGGGCATAGAGAAAGGAAAACAAAATGAAAGACGGATTCTTGCGGGTGGCGGCGGCATCGGTAGATGTGAAGGTTGCCGACCCGGCATTTAACAAAGAAAGTATCATGAAGGCAGTGAGAAGGGCGCAGGAGCGGCAGGTGAAGGTGCTTGTTCTCCCGGAGCTGGTGATCTCCGCTTATACCTGCGGCGATCTGTTCTGGCAGAAGCCGCTGCTGGAGGAGAGTAAGAAACAGCTGGCCGTCATTCTTGAGGAGACGGCTGAGATACCAATGGTCATTGTGGCGGGGGCGCCGCTGCTTGTCCATCAGAAGCTTTATAACTGTGCGGTTTTCTTATATAGAGGACGGATTCTTGGCGTTGTGCCGAAGCATAATCTGCCGAATTATTCAGAGTTTTATGAGGCGAGACATTTTACGCCGGGCAGAAGAGAGGTGGAGATGATCCGTCTGCTGGGACAGGAAGTGCCGTTTGGCATGAACCTTCTGTTCTGCTGCGAGAATGTGGAGAATCTGGTGCTGGCCGCGGAGATCTGCGAGGATCTCTGGGTACCGCTGCCGCCGTCCACCTACCACGCACTGGCAGGAGCGACGGTCATCTGTAATCCTTCCGCCAGCGATGAGACGACCACGAAAGACACTTACCGCCGGGAGCTGGTCAGCTCTCAGTCGGCAAGACTGGTCTGCGCGTACATTTATGCATCTGCGGGAGAGGGCGAATCCACCCAGGATCTGGTGTACAGCGGCCACAATATGATCACCGAGTACGGAGCCGTGCTGGCAGAGTCCGGACGGTTTGAGAATCACTATACGGAAGCGGAGATCGATCTGCAGCGTCTGGCGGCAGACCGGCAGAAGACGTCCACCTTCGTGACCGACGACGGCGGACAGCCTTATCACCGGGTGTATTTTACCCTGGAAGAGACGGAGACAGAGCTGACCCGGTACTTCTCCCGGACTCCGTTCATTCCTTCCAATAAAGAAGACAGAGATAAACGATGCGATGAGATTCTGACCATTCAGGCCATGGGACTGAAGAAACGTCTGGCGCACACGGGATGCCGCCATGCGGTCATCGGTATCAGCGGCGGTCTGGATTCCACCCTGGCGGTGCTGGTGACGGCGAGAGCCTTTGATATGCTGGGACTTCCGAGAGAAGGAATTGTCTGCGTGACCATGCCATGCTTTGGAACCACAGACCGAACCTATTCCAATGCCGTGACCCTGACAAAACGGCTGGGTGCCACCCTGCGGGAGATTCGGATCAACCGGGCGGTGGAGCAGCATTTTTCGGATATCGGACACGACATCAATGTGCATGACGTTACCTATGAGAACTCCCAGGCCAGAGAGCGGACGCAGATCCTCATGGATATTGCCAATCAGGTAAACGGTATGGTCATCGGAACCGGCGACATGTCCGAGCTGGCTCTTGGCTGGGCCACTTACAACGGCGACCATATGTCCATGTATGCGGTGAACTGTTCGGTGCCAAAAACACTGGTGCGCCATCTGGTGCGCTACTATGCGGACACCACGGAGGAGGAAGAACTGCAGAAGGTACTACTTGACGTGCTGGACACTCCGGTGAGTCCGGAGCTGCTGCCGCCGGTGGACGGCGTCATCTCTCAGAAGACAGAAGACCTGGTGGGTCCTTATGAACTGCATGACTTTTATCTGTATTACATGCTGCGGTTTGGATTCGGTCCGGCGAAGATCTTCCGGCTGGCAAAGAAAGCCTTCGGCGCAGATTACGAGGACGCTGTCATTTACAAATGGCTCCGCACCTTCTGCTGGCGGTTCTTTGCACAGCATTTCAAACGCTCCTGCCTGCCGGATGGACCGAAGGTGGGCTCCATTGCCGTATCCCCGAGGGGCGACCTGCGGATGCCGAGCGATGCAAGCCCATCCGTGTGGATGGCGGAGCTTGACAGACTGAAAGAAGAGCTGGGACTGGAATAAAGCGCGTTTCCGAAAAGGCGCAGTATCAGGACTGCGCCTTCTGGAGCGCATTTTTGATGGCCTGCTGCAGGATCAGACCGGTATATTTGGTGTCGGAATCCAGCTGCAGGTCGTCGATGGAGGAAATGCTGTCCAGCTGTTCGTTGATGCTTTCCAGAGAAGGCTCCAGAAGCGGATACATGGCGGTGACGCTTTCCGACAGATTATTCAGGCTCACGGAGGTAATATGGTTTTCATCCACAGATACCGCCACATCGAGAGCGGTGTCTCCCAGAGTGATAGTGGAAGTATAAACGCCGGGCGTGTATGCTCCGGCACTGGTGCTTACACTTTTTTCTCCCGGGGCGAACATAAAGATAAGCAGGAGAATGAGGATGATGGCAAGGCAGATAAAAAGAGCCGTGTAGATCAGTTCTTTTGCTTTTACAACAATGATTTTTGTTTTTGCACTCAAAAAAAACAGTCCTTCCGATACATAATTTTAATAAATTTTATTCTGCCGAAAAGGATTTATGACTACTTTATTATGGAAGAAAGAAGGGCGGCTCCCCTGCTTTTCGGGGAAGGAGGCATTATGGAACAAAGACAGACATTTCCGGAAGTATTTCCGGACTATACAATACCCGACAATTTAAGATATGCGCTTTCCAACACCATCGTCACCAAGGTGGTAATGAAGCAGAGCAAAAATCAGCTCATTGTGCACACAAAGAGCGAGCACATCATGGGAAAGAAGCTGATAAATAAGATTGCCTATGATCTGAAAAACGAACTGTTCCGGGGTACGTCGGTGTTTCTTGCCATTGATGATACCTATGAGCTTTCTCCCGTATATACGCTGGAACAGCTCACCAAAGATTACTGGGACAGTATTCTCTATGAGATCCACCGGATGGGTCAGGTGGAGTACAGCCTGTTCCTTCGCTGCGAGTGGGGATTTGAAGGAAATATCATGACGATCCTGCTGGAAGACTCCTTCCTTGCCAGAAATAAATCAGCGAAGCTCAAGCAGTATCTGGAAGAAATGTACGCTCACCGTTTTGGTAAGGAGATTCAGGTGGGCTTTGATTTTACCGACGACGCAAAAAATGCATTTTATAAGGCGAGAAATCACAAGCTGAGTCTGGAAGTCGGCATGGTCATGGAACAGATTGAAAAGGCGGAGGCGGAAAAGAGCAGTCAGAAAAAAGCCGGAGAGAACGGGCAGGAGAAAGACGGTGAGCAGAAACCGGCCAGGAAAGGCAATGCATTTTCTTCCAACTTTTTTGAGGAGCGGGCCAGACGGCAGGAATTCGGAGGTTATGCCAAACGGCAGAAGGACCCGGATATCATTTACGGCAAAAACTGTGACGGGGAGGTCGTTCCCATCGAGGAGATCGTCGACGAGATCGGGGAGACCGTCATCCGGGGACAGATCATCGGACTGGAGATTCGGGAGATCCGCCGGGAGAGAAGCATTGTCAGCTTCCGGATCACAGACTTTACCGATACCATCGTGGGAAAAGTGTTCCTGAGAAACGCGCAGCTTCCGGACTTCCTGGATGAATTCCAGAAAGGAAAGTTCTATAAAGTGAAGGGCATGCCGCGGATGGATACCTTCGAGAGAGATATCACCATGTCTTCCATCGTCGGCATCAAGCCGATTCCGGACTTCCGGGAAAAACGGATGGACAAGAGTCTGGAGAAGCGGGTGGAGCTTCATCTGCACACGGTCATGAGCGATCTGGACAGCGTGGTGGATATCAAAAAGGTCATTCAGACAGCCAAAGACTGGGGGCATCCGGCGCTGGCCATCACCGATCACGGTGTGCTGCAGGCTTTCCCTATCGCCAATCACTGCATCACCATGGATGAACCGTTTAAGATCATCTACGGCGTTGAGGGATATTTTGTGGACGACCTGAAAAAGCTGGTCACCAACGCCAAGGGTCAGACGCTTTCGGACAGCTTTGTGGTCTTTGACCTGGAAACCACAGGATTCAGCCCGGTTCATGACGCCATCATCGAGATCGGTGCGGTAAAGGTGTCCGGCGGCGAGATCGTGGATCACTACAGTGTGTTCGTCAATCCAAAGCGGCCGATTCCTCTGCGGATCACGGAGCTTACCAGTATCGATGACGCCATGGTGGCGGGAGCGGAAGATATCGAGACCATCCTGCCGGAGTTTCTCGCGTTCTGCGAGGGCTGTTCCCTGGTGGCTCACAACGCGGAATTTGACGTGAGCTTCATCGAGGCAAACGCCGACCGTCTGGGCTATGAACACGACTTTACAGTGCTCGACACGGTGCAGATGGCAAGGATGCTGCTGCCGGGGCTGAACCGGTTTAAGCTGAACACCGTCTGCAAACATCTGGGCATCAAGCAGGAACATCATCACCGGGCTGTGGACGACGCCCGGGTGACCGCGGAAGTATTCGTGCGGTTTGTGGAGATGCTGGAAGAGCAGGGGGTACATACCCTGGAAGAACTGAATAGCAAAGGAAGTACCTCGGCTGATCTGATAAAAAAGGCCATGACCTACCATGGCATTATTCTCGTAAAGAACGATGTGGGGCGGGTGAATCTCAACCGGCTGGTGTCCGCTTCGCATTTGGATTATTTCAACCGGCGGCCGCGGATGCCCAAGAGTCTCATTGAGAAATACAGAGAGGGGCTGATTCTCGGTTCCGCCTGCGAGGCCGGCGAGCTGTTTCAGGCTATTATCAGAGGTAAGAGCGAGGAGGAGATTGCCCGGATTGTAAACTTTTATGATTATCTGGAGATTCAGCCCATCGGCAACAATGCCTTTATGCTGGAGAGTGATAAGTACGACGCCAAGACTGTGGAAGATCTCCAGAATTATAACCGGAGAATCGTGGAGCTGGGAGAACAGTATCATAAGCCGGTGGTCGCCACCTGCGACGTACATTTCCTCAATCCCGAGGACGAGCAGTACCGTCGTATCCTCATGGCGGGAAAAGGTTTTGCCGACGCCGACAATCAGGCTCCCCTTTATTTCCGCACTACCGAGGAGATGCTCGAGGAATTTTCCTATCTGGGTGAGCAGAAGGCAAGAGAGGTGGTCATCACCAACACCAACAAGATCGCGGACATGATCGAGAAGATTTCCCCGGTGCATCCGGATAAATGTCCTCCGGTCATCCCGAATTCCGATAAGGAGCTGACGGATATCTGTTACAACAGAGCCCATGAAATATACGGGCCGGAGCTGCCGGAGATTGTAAAAGAGCGGCTGGACAGAGAGCTTACCTCCATCATCTCCAACGGATTTGCCGTTATGTACATTATCGCGCAGAAGCTGGTAAAGGACTCCAACGACCATGGCTATCTGGTTGGTTCCCGTGGTTCCGTCGGTTCCTCCTTCGTGGCGACCATGTCGGGAATCACAGAGGTAAATCCCCTTTCCGCCCATTACATTTGCCCAAAATGTCATTTTGTGGATTTTGATTCCGAGTATGTAAAGCCATACACCATGAAGGGTATGTCCGGCTGCGATATGCCGGACCGGGACTGCCCGGTCTGCGGCACGAAGCTGTTAAAGGAAGGGCATGATATTCCTTTCGAGACATTCCTCGGATTCAAGGGCAACAAGGAGCCGGATATCGACCTGAACTTCTCCGGAGAATACCAGGCGAAGGCCCACAAATATGTGGAGGTCATCTTTGGGGAAGGTTCCGCCTTCCGTGCCGGGACCATCGGTACCCTGGCGGAAAAGACCGCCTACGGCTATGTGATGAAATATTTTGAAGAACGGGGGATTCACAAACGCCGCTGTGAGATGGAACGGCTGGCAGAGGGCTGTACCGGCGTAAAGAGAACCACCGGACAGCACCCGGGCGGTATCATTGTTGTGCCCCATGAGCATGAGATTTATGATTTCACCGCCATCCAGCATCCCGCCAATGATGTGAATACCGATATTATCACGACGCATTTTGAGTACCATTCCATCGACCATAACCTGTTAAAGCTCGATATTCTGGGACACGATGATCCCACCATGATCCGGCGGCTGGAGGATTTGACCGGCATCGACGCCAAGACCATTCCTCTCGATGACAAAGACGTCATGGAGCTGTTTCATGGTACGGAGATTCTCGGAATCACGCCGGAGGATATCGGAGGCGTGGAGATGGGTTCCCTCGGCGTGCCGGAGTTCGGTACGGACTTCGTCATGCAGATGTTAAAGGATACGAACCCGCAGTGTTTCTCGGATCTGGTGCGCATTTCCGGTCTGTCCCACGGAACGGACGTGTGGCTCGGCAATGCCCAGACGCTGATCGAGACCGGGCAGGCGGAGATTTCCACCGCCATCTGTTGTCGGGATGATATTATGACCTACCTTATTAATATGGGACTCGATAAGGAGGAATCCTTCACCATCATGGAGTCCGTCCGTAAGGGAAAAGGATTAAAGGACGACTGGGTGGAGACCATGCTCTCCCACGGCGTGCCGGAGTGGTACATCGGCTCCTGCCGGAAGATTAAATACATGTTCCCGAAGGCTCACGCCGCCGCCTATGTTATGATGGGCTGGCGCGTGGCATGGTTTAAGGTGCATAAGCCGCTGGCTTACTATGCGGCCTATTTCAGTATCCGCGCCTCGGCCTTCTCCTATGAGATCATGTGCCGGGGACGGGCTATCCTGGAAGAGTATCTGGAGGAGCTGACCTCCATGCCGAAGGAACAGCAGACGAAAAAAGACCAGGATACCATTCGCGACGGGCGAATTGCCCAGGAAATGTACGCCAGAGGATTTGAATTTATTCCGATTGACATCTACAGAGCCAAAGCCCGGGACTGCCAGATCATCGACGGCAAGATCATGCCGCCTCTGTCCAGCGTGGAAGGTCTTGGCGACAAAGCCTGCGATCAGGTGGAAGAAGCTGCAAAACACGGCCCGTTCACCTCGCTGGATAATTTCCGCAACCAGGCGAAGGTCAGCAAGACCAACGTGGATAAGATGGTGGAGCTTGGCATCCTCACCGGGCTGCCTGAGACAGATCAGCTGTCACTGGCGGATTTTATGGTGGTGTAGGGATTGGGAAATTGGGAAATTACGACTGTAACGCCATACTTCGGTTATCCTAAAATCCACAGTTCAAATCGACAAATCCCCCAATTCATGGTAAGATGTTACCATGACCGAAAATGCAGTGCCTTCGCGGATGAATTGCATTTTCGGAAATGGAAAAAATATAATTGGGCGTGTCGCACCTTGATGATAAAGCGGACGATGGCCGGAAGGCCAAAACGCCCGGAAAGGAAAGAAAACTATGGCATATATTAAAAATGCAGACATACAGGGGAATGCCTGGGTGGCGGAAGGAGCCGTCGTCATTGGAAATGTGACGGTGGGTGATGAGAGCTCCATCTGGTACAATGCGGTGGTTCGCGGAGACATGGCGCCGATCATCATCGGCTGCGGTTCCAATGTGCAGGATGGCGTGGTGATTCATGTGGACGCCGGATGCCCGTGTCATATCGGCAACAGCGTGACTATCGGTCATAACGCGATCATTCACGGATGTACCATCGGTCATAATACGGTGATCGGCATGGGCTCCATTGTGATGAACGGAGCTAAAATCGGAGAAGACTGCATCATCGGCGCCGGCAGCCTTGTGACGCAGGGAACGGAGATTCCGGACGGTATGATGGCGTTTGGTTCTCCTGCAAAGGTGATTCGGCCGTTGACAGAGGAAGAGAAAAAACATAATGAAACCAGCGCTATCACTTATATGCTGGCTAAAAATGTACAGAAGTAACCGACGCCATGACCGGCGGGTTCTGCGGGACGGCGTTCCGCAGGGCGGGAGCATACCGGGATGATGATTTGGAAGGGAGAAGATACATGTCAAAAAGTATCATTGATATTGAAGAAACACCGGAAAATTCCGGTGGAAAATGGAGAAAGGGAAAGCGTTACCAGGGGTACGATCTGGATAAAACACTTCAGAAACGTTCCAAAAGACCTTGGTTCTGGAAGATTCTTGGGATCAGCCTTCTGCTGACGGCTGTGGTAATCCTGGCTGTCTGTGGATTCTTTTTCCAGAGTAATCAGAGAAGAAGCAGTTACATTTCGGAGATTAACGATGCGAACACCATGGACAATCTTTTGAGCAGTCATGAAAATGTACTGATCACGGTGAATTATTCTCATCTCGCCAATGAGGAAGATTATAAGACCACACGTTTTGTGAGAAAGACCGGCAACGGAGACTATTATTCTTATTACAGAACGGACGGAATGGAAGAAGATTATCGGGAAGTTATCCGCGGAAAGCAGCTGTATCGCTATGACGGTAATTTCGTTTACTACTATGGTCTGCTTGGAGATGATTACGAAAACGTCTGCGTTTCTCAGATTGAAGGCGAGGTTTTTCAGACCGGAGATTCTGTGAGAATAACCGATGAGCAGGAGAGCGGAGATTTCCTTAAGGTCACGGCAACCTATACCGTTGCGGAGGGAGATGAGTACGTTACAAGATATGGTTTTAATGTGGGCGATCAGATCGAACAGACACTTACTCTGGACAAGGAAACTATGGTTGTTCTGACTGCTGTGGAAACCTGTAATGGAGAAGAATTCTACAGCTATACGGTGGAATTTGACGGGTCTAATAAGAATCCGGAATTCTATCAGAATATAAAAGATCAGGAAACTGACCGGGAGTGTACAGTTTACTACGATTATCAGGGAGATAACGAGGAGACGTATACATTCAATATCCCAAGAGGCGTATATTTTAATCTGCTGGAGCATGACGGATATACGGTTTATTCAGATGAAGACTGCGATCAGGAATTTACAGAATACCAGATGCAGGTGCAGAATCCGGAGACGGATATCACTTTATATGTAAAACAGAATGAAGAGTAGATAAAAATGCGGACAAGACGGTTATTTTATGAAAATGTATATCTGAGAGAGTTTGAGGCGGAAGTCCTCTCCTGCGGAAAAGATGAGAGAGGACAATATGTGGTCCTGGATCAGACCGCTTTTTATCCGGAAGGCGGAGGGCAGCCGGCAGACCTTGGTACATTGTATCCGGTCGACGGCGATAATAAATGTACTGTCCTGGATGTTCAGTATGGCGGCTCTGATGAGGGAGAGATTCGTCACTACGTGGAGAATCTTTTGCCGGTGAATTGCCGGGTTCGCGGCGTGCTAGACTGGGAACGCCGTTTTGACCTGATGCAGCAGCATTCCGGAGAGCATATCGTCAGTGGATTCATTCACCGGAAATACGGTTATGATAATGTGGGCTTCCATATGGGAGAAGAATTGATCACCATTGATCTGAACGGTCTTCTCGATGAAGGGCAGCTGCATCAGATAGAGCAGGAAGTCAACAACTATATCTGGACAGACCGGCGCGCCCGGGTATTTTTCCCGGACGAGGAAGAAAAAAATGTACTGCCTTACAGAAGTAAAAAAGAACTGACAGGTGAGGTGCGTCTGGTGGAGTTTCCAGGCGGTGATCTCTGCGCCTGCTGCGGACTTCATGTGGAGTCCACCGGGGAGATTGGTCTGGTAAAACTTCTCTCGGTGAAACATTTCCGGGAAGGCGTCCGCATTGAGATGGCTGCCGGTAAAAGAGCGCTCGGGCTGCTCCATCAGCATCTGGAGGCAAACAGCCGGGTGGCATCTATGCTCTCTGTGAAGCCCGACGGAACGCCGGCGGCAGTTCAGCGGCTGCAGGATGAGATCTACAGTCTGAAGGGAGAAATTCTGGCACTTCGTCAGCAACAATTTGCCATGAGGGCAAAGCAGTGTGAAGGAAGAGGAAATGTTCTTTTGCTTGAGCATGCTTTGGATGCGGCGGATATTCGCAAGGAGGCGGACGCTGTTTTAGATGTCTGCGGCGGTATCTGTGTGGTGATTGCACTGGAGGATTCGCAAAAGAAAAATACCGGAGGCAAATATGCTGCCGGGCAGAGGAATGGCGATGTTCGTGCGTTTGTGAAAGAGATGAACGAGACGCTCTCCGGGCGGGGCGGTGGGAAACCTTTTTTTGCTCAGGGATCACTGCAGGCGGACCGGGCGGTTATAAAGTCCTTTTTTGAGGAGAAGGGGTTTGTGATCGTGGACGATGCTTCAGGGGCGTAAATAAAATTTTCACGGTTCTTTAATTAAAGTGTAAGAAAGCTGTTCTTTACATGTCGGCAATAATGCGTTAAGATTTAGGTTAGATTCGTCAGAAGTCAGAATAATGTAATCGTAATGAAATATTACAGAAAGAAGGGATTAAGATGCATTTTAATAAAATGAAACGATGGGGAGCCGTTGCACTTGCCGGAGCCATGGCTTTTTCTCTGATCGGCTGCGGCGGCCGCAGTACAGATGGACAGGATAATGCAGAGCCAACGGAGGCTTCCACAGAGGCTTCTACCGAAGCGTCCAATGATGACTCAGAGGACTATGTGGATGGAAATGTTGATCTGCCGTCAGATTTCGGCGATATGATTTATCCGATGACGGCTCTGATGGTGGAATCTTATTCCAAACAGCTTCCGTATTATTCGGAAGATTCCACAGAGGAAGAAGGGGATTCTTTCTGGTTCTCCATGGCAGTGCTTGCTTCTCTCATGAACGATTATGTGAAAGATGTTACTGTAGATACAGATGAACAGTATCTGTATATAGATGAAGAAACTACGAACATGTATGCTTCCGCACTTTATGACGCATTTGCGCAGGGCAATCTGGAGTTCCCGGAATTAACAGAGGATAATACCTATGCGGTATATAATGAAGAGGATGGAACTTACGGATTCCTTTCCGGCGGTATCGGTTCTCTGGAGGCATATATCACGGATTGTCAGGAGCAGGGTGATGATTATGTGCTGACAGCGGAACTGCGCGATGCAGATTCGGACGATGAAGTATGCGGCACTTACGAGATTACCATTACCCCAACCTCATATGACGGAGAGGATAATGCCTTTAATTATGCCGTGTCTGATTTCGCGGAAGCGTCTGACAACAACGGAGGCTATGATTTCTCCGAAAGCACCACGGAAGGTTCCGAGGCGGACACCGGAGATGAGACAACTACAGAAGAGACCGATGAGACAGAAGAAACTGACGAGACGACAGAAGAAGACGGTTCCTCCGGAAGCACTGAGACGGAAGCAATTTCAGAAGATGAAGCTCTCTCCCTGGCTCAGGAATATTATGGTGAAGATGCAGAATATACCTTTAAGGATATTGTCACGATCGGCGATTATGAATACTATAATTTCTCTGTAGAAGGAGACGGAGTTTCCTCTACAGATGTGCTGGTATCCACCGACGGTGAGAATGTTCTTGGTGGTGTGCAGAACGATGATGGAAGCTGGTCCTTCGATCAGTAAAAATATACGAAAATACGGATAATTATAAAAATCGTACAAAAATAAGAGGAGAATCCTGTTTTGCGGGATTCTCCTCTTATCATTCACCATAAAAATGAAACCCTTCTTTTCGCTGTTTTGCCCGCAGATTCCGGCGCATTTCCGCACGTTCCCATTCTTTTCGGTCTTCTTCTGTCTCAAGAATCAGACGGGGAAGAATGGCGGGCCGGTTATCGTCTCCCAGACCAATTTCTGTCAGGAAAGCCCGGTTGATCAGATCACGCTTACCGTTCGTGTGCTCTACATAGGTTTCCACTTTTACCTCCATGGAAGTATTGCCCACATGGGTCACCCGTCCGATGATCACGATCACATCTCTCTGAAAGGCTCCCTGCAGAAAACGGAGATTGTCCACCGATGCTGTTGTAACGTTCATCTGCGAGTGCCGTTTTGCCACAAGAGCGGCCACTTCATCAATCCATTGCATCAGCACGCCTCCGAAGAGACGGCCTGCATCATTCAAATCAGTGGGCCGAATAATATGCACAGTTTCCACCCGGGACTCTGCTACGGTTTTTGCACGAAATTCCATAAAGATACCTCACTTGTCTGTCTTTTCTTTATCATCATATCATTTCCCGGCACATAATTCCAGAGTATCTTCGGGAAGAAAGGACAAGAAATGGAACAACAAAATGTATAGAAGTCAGGACTTTTTTCTGATAAAATGAAAGAAAAAATGTGTTGAGTATTTTTATGTCAGCTGCCTGAGAGAATTTGCTGGCAGAGAAGCGGGAAGAATACACACAGAGAGGAACAAAGGAAATGATCGTCAGTGAAAAAATATTTATTTTACTTCAAAAAAAGGGGATGAGTCAAAAAGAGTTCTCACAGAGGACAGGAATCTCTCAAAGTACTATCAGTGACTGGAAAAGAAAAAAGACCAATCCGTCGGTAAATAAAATCTTAACGATCTGCGAGGTACTTCAGATATCGCCTTATGAACTGCTCTCAGAAAATGATTTGGAAACGCGTGGCAGTTCCGCAGATTATATGATGCCATTAAATAAGGAAGAAAGTATTCTGCTTGAAAACTACCGAAGACTGGATCATCAGAAACGGGAGCGGATCATGGGATATATGAGCGCACTGGAAGAAGAATAAAAAATAAAAAGAAAATGCATGTGGAAATTGACATGCGTTTTTCTTTTTGTTATGATACGTATATACGAAACGATAAAACGTATTACAAGGAGGTATCTATGGGGATTTTTATTTATGTGAGTATCGCGAAGTCAGTGACTGAGGAAGAATGGTCAAAGGTATATGAAGAGACACTACAGTTTGCCAGAATTTTTTCGCTGGCGGAAAGGAAAATAGTCGATATAAAAGGAATAAATGTACAGTGTCTGGCGCTGACAGAGGAATGGACAGAGACCCGCTGTGACTGGGAATATACAGGATGGCGGGCGGACGGAGATTATATGACCATGCGGACAGCGGAAGAATATTGTATGCCAAAGATGCTGGTAAAAGAAGAGGACGTTGACGCTGAAGCGCCGGATGCGATTTTTGGCGCTCTGCCGGCATATTTGGACTATGACTGGAAAGATGAGCGTTTTCAACGGAATTATCATCTCTGGGGAGATAAGACACAGGGAGAACCCTATCACATGTATCTTCTGGCCATTGCCTGCCTGATGGAGGCGCGTCTGGGACATAAGGCTTTTGTATACGGAGATATCACAGGCGGACAGTGCAGGGCGGCGGTTTCTATGATCAATGACTATCTGGATGAGCCTATTGACGTACCGGATCGCTGCGATCCGGACCGGCTGGCAGACCGGGTACGCCAGCTGCCCCTCAGCTGGAAAGAGCGGCTGGCTGTGTGGAAGGGATTTTATCTGGGCAATGCGACAAAAGAGATGGGCGACGCCATGCGAAAATATTTTCCGGAAGAAGTGTGTGAAGAATACTGGAGAGATCAGTTCGCCGGATATCATGTCGATTCTTATGGTTTTTCGATGCGAATCCGGGAATATCTGACCCTGGGATTTGATCTGGAGAAACTGTGCAGTCTGGTAAATTATGAAGATAAATACGGAAAGCTCCGATACGGATTATTTATTAAATGTATCATGGATACAAAAATATACGTGAAGGATAAAGATTGTTCGGATCTTCTGGACATCGATCAGGACGATCAGCGGCCCTATGGAGTGGAACGACTCTTTGCTCAATTGGTGTTTGGAAGAGCCCGCAACAAAAAGGTGAACCGATACATACCGTTGGAAGAAGTCAGAAAAGCGCTGGAGAACGGTCTTTCGGAGATGTGCGGAAATACCGTTGACATATCGGCGGAGATCGACGCCTGCCTTTCGGAAGAAGAACAGGAGCCTTCGGAAATGCTGCGTCAGGTACTGGAGACGGAGAATGAGAAGATAAAAGACCGTGCCGGTCATTATGACATTACCTGCTATGACAGCCTTCTTTATTATGAAGACGGAGACACGATCCTGCCGGATATCGAGGAGTCCCTGAAGGAAGCCTATAAGCTTTACCAGGTACTTTCGGAAGAAGATACCTGCCGGGAACTTCTGAGCAAACCGCCCCGGGAACGCTGCCAGTGGCTGGTTCGGCAGAATCATTCTATCCTCATGCGGGACAGAGACTGGGAGAAGATATTTACGGACATAGAAGAGAATGAAACTTCTTTTCAGCGATACTATCCGATGATGCGCGTGCGGCTGTCCAGCAATGAAATCATTGATATGGTCAGAGCTATGGCAATCAATGATGCGCTGTACGAATACTGTAGTGACATAACATAAGATAAAATGATATGGGATATAAAAAATGAGGCTGTCGCACTAAATAATTAGTGCGGCAGCTCCTTGGCTTTTTATTTGGTAGTGTAAAAAACTTTGTGGCTTTGGTAAAAAATGGCTCCTTTTTGGTAAGAATTACAGATATGACAATTCTTATCGAAAAGGAGTTTATTTATGGCAGTAGCAAAAGACCAAATCC
>NZ_NFIR01000079.1:0-2429 GCF_002159465.1 Eubacterium sp. An3 | reverse complement strand
GTAAACGGTAGATATCTCGTACCTGTACAAATCTGGAGCAAACCTGTATGATAAGGACAGATTTGCTCCAATCTTTCGCTCACTTCTCTTTTCCGGATTTCCGGCAGTTCGCCGGCAGGTTCGGTGACCACGGGAGCAGGTCTTCCAGAAATCCACGGTCCGTGTCATCCAGATGTTTCGGGATCTCTGTGAGAAGATGCTCAAAATAATCATATGGTTTCAGTCCGTTGGCCTTCGCTGTTTCTGCAATGCTATAGATTATGGCACTGGCCTTTGCCCCTGCGACCGTATCGATCATCACCCAATTCTTCTTACCGATGCAGAATCCCCGGATCGACTGCTCCGCAGCATTATTGTCCATCGGGACTTCTCCGTCATCGAGGAACACTTTCAGGTATCTTTCCTGGTGGATGGAGTATTGGAAGCCTTCCCAGGTCTTGCTCTTCTGCGGCACTTTTGGGAGATTTTCTTTTATCCACGCGAAATAGGCCTCCACCAATGGGCGGACGCTCCGCTGGCGGCGGTCCCTGCGCTCTTCTGCCGGGAGACCCTTTAACTGCTTTTCCTCCCGATAGATAGCCTGTATCATAGTCAGCGCCAGGTACGCGCGGCTGTCTTTCTGCTTTGCTTTTGGCAGGGCTTTGACCGCTTCGTCATACCGGCGTCTGGCGTGGGACCAGCATCCCGCGATCTTCAGGTCTTCCCGTTCCTTTTCGACCGTGTGGTAGACCTGATACCCATCCGTGACGCAGATGCCGCTGAAACCTCTCAGGAATTCCCTGGGATGGCTGGCGTTGCGTGTCTTCTGGTACTCATACAAGATGATCTGCCGGCCTTCATACATCTGTCCCGTGCGGTACACCCACATGTAACTTTTCGCCCCGGCCGGACGTCCGTCCTTGTTCACCAGTACAGGGGTCTCGTCTGCCTGCAGCACATGGTAATGGTACATAGCCTCATGCAGGTGGTCATAAAGGACTGCAAGATACCTCTCCGCGCACTGGATCGTCCAGTTCGCCATGTTCTGCCTGGAGATATGCAGGCCGTACCGCGCGAACTCCTGCTCCTGCCGGTAAAGCGGGACGGCATTGACGTATTTGGCGTTCATCACTGCCGCCTCCAGGGACGGGGATACGAGGCTCCCTTTTAAAAGGCAGCCCGGGTGCGGGGCCTTTACGACTTCTTCTGTCTTTTTCCCGGCATATACCTTCACATGATGTTCTTCTACCTCCACCTTTGCCGGGGTAAAACGGTACCTGCGGTATATCTCATCGGGCAACTGCTTCCATCCGCCCTGCCCGAACCGTTGCTCCAGCTCCTTTTCCTCCATGGAATGTTCGACCACAATGACCGGGAGTCCCTTCAGGTCTTCTTCCCGTTTCCCACGCTTCTTTTTCGGCCTCTGCCGGGGAACCTCTTCCAGGCTGTCATCAGCGCTTTCTGCAGCGACCGCCTCCGCTTCATTAAAAAAAACGATCGTCCCATCCACTTCCATAAAAGCAATCTGTCCCTCGGTCTCATGTTTCTCCGATGACCTGCCGAAACGGCGTCTTTTCTGGTCTGCCAGCTGCTCCAGTACAAGCTGGAGGTTTTGGTCGATCTGTCTGAGCTGCTCCTGTTGTGCCAGGAACAGCTGGATGATCGTCTCTTTGTCCAGGCTGTTCAGTTTTTCTTCTGTATATCCCATAACCATTTCCTCCCGGTAGTCCCACTGGTCCCAGTATAACAGAAAATGGCCATTTTTGCGAACCCTGCATGGGAAGCTGTCCGTCATAATGCCTATGGCCGCAAATGTACGGGGACAGCGACAGAGCCGTTGTCCCCGTTCCTCTTTTTCTAAAAAGAAACAGGGGATCCTGCGGCATATGCGGTCGGATGGATGCGCCTGTGCCTGTCCCTGCTGCCGGGGACAGGGGCTCTATATTCCGCTGAGATAACAGCTGTCTGGGATTTCTCTGTTTTGCACAAAGTCATCCGATATATTCCGGGGGTTCCACCATCCGGACGGACCTCTTCGGTGTGATCGTCAGCCCCTCCATCAGCCAGCGGAACTGCTGCTTTGTCAGCTTCCGCACTTCTTCCGCATTCCTCGGCCACTGGAACTGGCTTTCCGATAATCTTTTATATAGCAGGAGCCATCCATCCCCTTCCCAGACCAATCCCTTGATGCGGTCCGATCGTCTCCCGCAAAACAGGTACAGGGTCCCGGGGACATAGGGACTATTCCCTGTCTTTGTTTCGATCACTGCCGCCAGACGGTCCATACCAAAACGTAAGTCTGTATAGCCGCATTATCCTAACATTTAGATAATGCGGCTTATGCTCAGTTTATTTTTATCCTCATCTTTTTTGAATAACCTGTCTTTTCCAGATGATTTTTCGGAAAAGATGAGGATAACATAATTATCTTAATCCACAAAGACGAGCCA
>NZ_NFIR01000078.1:0-2535 GCF_002159465.1 Eubacterium sp. An3 | reverse complement strand
ATGGACGCGGATTTGAAGGCACAGGCCGACGCCCTGTTTGCGGAACTCGGCATGAATTTATCCACGGCGTTCAACATCTTCGTGCGCCAGTCGCTTCGTGAGGGCGGCATTCCCTTTGAGGTGAAGCTGGAACAGCCCAACAAGGAAACGATTGCTGCCATGCTGGAAGCGGAAAGGATTGCAAAAGACCCGTCTGTAAAGGGATACAATGACCTTGACGAGTTGTTTGCCGACCTGAAAAAATGAGGAAAACAAAGTACACCGTCAAGTACACGACCGCTTTCAAAAAGGACTACAAGCGGGCAATCAAGCGCGGCCTGAAAATCGAATTGCTGGAACAGGTCGTGGCGCTGCTGTCGATGGGCGAACCGCTGCCGGATAAAAACCGCGATCACGATCTGTCCGGCGATTGGGTGGGCCATCGGGAATGTCACATTCTCCCGGACTGGCTGCTCATTTACCGTATCGAGGATGATGTGCTGGTGCTGACGCTTGCCCGCACCGGGTCGCACAGCGACTTGTTCGGCAAATAAACCATCTGCCGCCGTATGGGGAAACCTGTACGGCGGTTTTTCTGTGTGCAAAAGGGTGTCGTGAAACGCGACACACCTAAAGGGGTCGGCAAAACGCCGTACCCTTTACCGCTCCGGCCCCCGGTCGCAGGGCTTGTCCCGTTCCTGCCGGGCCAGTTGGTCGGCGGCCTTGCGGAGCCGTTCCACGGCTTTCAGTTCCTCCCGCATGGCCTTCATGTCGATGCTGTCCACCTGCTTCTGGGCGGTCAGTAAACCAATCTCGCGCTGCCATTCCTTCGGGGAAAGTTCCTCTCCGCTGGCTTTCAGTTCTTTCAGATACCGGTCTGCCGCGTCATAGAGGATCAGCTCCCGGCTGTGGCGCTGCTCGAACAGCTCCCGCTTTTCCGGCTTCATCCTGGCAAGCTGTTTATGAATGGCCTTGTACTCGTTGTACTGCGCCCACATCTCCCCGCGCTCGGCGAGGACGGCGATCCGGCGCTCGGCCTTGACGATCTCTCGCCGCAGGTCATAGTAGCGGGTGTTCATATCTGCGATTTTTTCGTGGAGCTGCTGCATGGATTGGATGCCGTTGGCGTTCAGGAAATTGAACAGGGCGGCGCTCTCCTGCAACGCCCGGATTTTGCCGGTGCGGGTGTCGGGCCGCTTGAGCTGCTGCTGGGCCTCCCACAAGCCCATCATGCTGGGCTGCTGGCTCTCCGGCTTCTCCGCCTCGGCTTTAGACCAGTTGTAGAGGCGGGTAATGCGGGCCTTGATTTCCTTGAGCAGCTTATTGTCGGCGGCGATCTGCCGGTTGACTTCTCCCTTGTCGGTGCGGATGCCGCGCTTCTCCATCTGGCTGGCCGCTGGCCCCAGGTGGACAGAGGGGATTTTATCAATGCCCTGTCGCTTGTAGCTGCGGTGGTCTACCAGGGCAGGCTGACCGGCGGCCTCCAATGCCCGGTTGGTATAAGCCGCCCATGCTGCTCGCCAAATCTCCACATTCCCTTTGTCGTTCCAGTCGGTGGTGTCCTCCCGGTGGTTCTTCCAGCCGCCTTTCCCATCCGGGATACGCCGGCCGTTCTCGTCCAGGTCGTATGCCTTGCGGCACTTTGCGCCCCATGCGCCGTTTTCTTTTAAGGGCCGGACGGTCAGCATGATATGGACATGGGGGTTGCCGGTTCCCTTGTCATGGATGGCAAAATCGGCGCACATCCCCTTGTCCACAAAGTTGTCCTTCACATAGGCCCGGACAAGGGCAAGCTGCTGTTCCCTGGACAGTTCACGGGGCAGGGCCGCCTCGATCTCGCGGGCAAGCTGGCTGTCCCTGGCTTTCTCGATCTGCTCCACGCTGTTCCAGAGGGTGGAGCGGTCTGAAAATTCAGGCGGAGCGTGGGCGGGCAGCATGATTTCCGCATGGACAACGCCGCCCTTCCGGGTGTAATCATGGGTCAGGCCGTCCCATTCATTTGTCAGCTTGGTTCCGCTTCGGTAGGCGGCTGCGGCAACAGCGGAACGGCCCTCGCTGCGCTTGATGATACTGACAGGGATGTGGCAAAAATCTATGAGGATCGCCTCCTTTCGGTGAGGGGTATTCAGGCTCCGTGGAGCCGGACAGACGCGAAGCGGGTGTCTGGCTGCGCGGGGCGCACAAGGGGTTTGGGGAGTGTAGCTCCCCATCGCGCTCGGAGAGCGCAACAGCTCCCGGCAGGGCGCACGACACCGGAAACGGTGTATAAGTGCGCCCTTGTAAACAAGGGACTTACGGCTTGTCCCCGGATTTCGGCAGTTTTGCGGCCAGTTCCGCCGCCCCCGGAAGATGGGACAGGGCAATCAGGAACGCCTTGACCTCTGCGCCGGGAAGGTCGGGGGCCAGAGGGAAAATGCCCTCCAAAATAGCCCCGCGTTCAATCAGGCGGCGGGTGCGGGCCTTGCGTTCCTCGTTGCGCTGCTTGTTCTCCAAAATCTTCTGGCGGTTCTCAAGCTGCCGGATCTCCTTCAGGACTTCTTCGCGCTCGTCTTTTTT
>NZ_NFIR01000077.1:0-2692 GCF_002159465.1 Eubacterium sp. An3 | reverse complement strand
AGCGACGAGGTCTGGGAGGCCATGCGGCAGGCCCAGCGCGAGATGAACAACTATGAGCGCCGGAAGGTCTACCACCGCGCCTGGTACTCCCTGGACGCATATAGCTGGGCGGAGAACTACGCGCTGGAACACGGCAGATCGCCGGAGGAAATCCTTTTGGAGCGTGAGGAACGGGCCGCCCGCCTGCGGCTGGTTGCCGCCTTGCCGGAAGCCCTGGCCCATGCCACCCCCACCCAGGCCCGTCGTGTCCGGGCCTACTACATTGCCGGTATCAACCAGCCGAAAATTGCCCGGATGGAGGGCGTACACAGCAGCAAGGTCAGTATTGCCATCCGGCGGGGTCTGCGGAATATGCGCCGCTGCTATGACGGCCTTTTCCCGTCAGAGTGAGGGCGGGCCTATGCAGACGATCAACCTCAAGCAATATTACCCGTTCTGCACCGAGGACACCTTTGTAGAAGTGTCCGATGAAATTGTCGAGGCGTTCCTGCTGGACAAGCGGGCCGAGGCCGCCAGGGAGCGCAAGATGTACCGCTATAAGGCGTTTTACTCCCTTGACTGCGATGATGGGATTGAGAACGCCGCCATCGGCTGGGCGCAGCCATCGCCGGAGGATTACCTGATGGAAAAGGAGGCGCAGGCCGAATATGCCGAACTGCTCCGGCGGCTCTATGAGGCCCTTTCCTCTTTGCCCCCAACGCAGGCCCGCCGTGTCCATGCCCGGTATATGCTGGGGATGAAAGTGAAGGATATTGCCGCGATGGAAGGTATTACCCCATCCCAGGCAGGAAAGTCCATCCATGCGGCGCTCCGGCGGCTGCGCCGGTACTTCATACACCGGAAATGGACAGGCGGCCTATGAAAACCATCAACCTGAAAAAATACTACTACCCGATTTGTAAGAAAGACACCTTTGTGGAAGTGCCGGACGAGGTGGCAGACGCCATTGTAGAGGAAAGCCGCGCAGAGGACGCCAATGACGCCAAGCAGCACTATCACTGTTACTCTCTGGACGCATCCCCCGGCATGGAAAACCATTTCCCGGAGCAGGCCGTTTCCCCGGAGGATATTCTGATGGAGAAGGAAACGGAACGGGAACAGGAGGCCGCCCGCACCCTGATGGTGGAACGGCTCCAGGAGGCCCTTGCCACCCTGACACCCCGGCAGACAAGCTGCCTTCATGCCCGGTTTTGGGAGGGTAAGCCCTTCAAGGAGATTGCCGAGGCCGAGGGCTTTACCACATCGGCTGCTATTGTCACGGTACGCAACGCCATCATCAAGTTACAGAAATATTATATCAAGTGCGGCTGGATGAAGCCGCCAAAGGAGAAAGCGATATGCACAAAGACAGCACCACCCAAGCGAAACAGAAAAAAGACGAGCGCAAAGAAGTCCTGAAGGAAATCCAGCAGCTTGAGAACCACCAGAAGATTTTGGAGAACAAGCAGCGCAATGAGGAACGCAAGGCCCGCACCCGCCGCCTGATTGAGCGCGGGGCCATTTTGGAGGGCATTTTCCCTCTGGCCCCAGACCTTCCCGGCGTAGAGGTCAAGGCGTTCCTGATTGCCCTGTCCCATCTTCCGGGGGCGGCAGAACTGGCCGCAAAACTGCTGAAATCTGGGGACAAGCCGTAAGTCCCTTGTTTACAAGGGCGCACTTATACACCGTTTCCGGTGTCGTGCGCCCTGCCGGGGGCTGTTGCGCTCTCCGAGCGCGATGGGGCGCTACACTCCCCAAACCCCTTGTGCGCCACAGGTTACAGAACATCCGCAAGCGGCTGTCCCGTCCCCTGCGGCCTGAATACCCCTCACCGAAAGGAGGCGATCCCCATAGATTTTTGCCATATCCCCGTCAGTATCATCAAGCGCAGCGAGGGCCGTTCCGCTGTTGCCGCAGCCGCCTACCGCAGCGGAACCAAGCTGACGAATGAATGGGACGGCCTGACCCATGATTACACCCGCAAAGGCGGCGTTGTCCATGCGGAAATCATGCTGCCCGCCCATGCCCCGCCAGAGTTTGCAGACCGCTCCACCCTCTGGAACAGTGTGGAGCAGGTCGAGAAAGCCAGGGACAGTCAGCTTGCCCGCGAGATCGAGGCGGCCTTGCCCCGTGAACTGTCCAGGGAACAGCAGCTTGCCCTTGTCCGGGCCTATGTGAAGGACAACTTTGTGGACAAGGGGATGTGCGCTGACTTTGCCATCCATGACAAGGGAACCGGCAACCCCCATGTCCATATCATGCTGACCGTTCGGCCCTTAAAAGAAAATGGCGGATGGGGCGCGAAGTGCCGCAAGGCATACGACCTGGACGAGAACGGCCAGCGCATCCCGGACGGGAAAGGCGGCTGGAAGAACCACCGGGAGGACACCACCGACTGGAACGACAAAGGGAATGTGGAGATTTGGCGGGCGGCATGGGCGGCTTATACCAACCGGGCATTGGAGGCCGCCGGTCATCCCGCCCTGGTAGACCACCGCAGCTACAAGCGACAGGGCATTGATAAAATCCCCTCTGTCCACCTGGGGCCAGCGGCCAGCCAGATGGAGAAGCGCGGTATCCGCACCGACAAGGGAGAAGTCAACCGGCAGATCGCCGCCGACAACAAGCTGCTGAAAGAAATCAAGGCCCGCATTACCCGCCTCTACAACTGGTCGAAGGCCGAGGCCGAGAAGCCGGAGGGCCAGCAGCCCAG
>NZ_NFIR01000076.1:0-2713 GCF_002159465.1 Eubacterium sp. An3 | reverse complement strand
CTCTTTTGCACCCAGAGAAAGGAGCCGCCTATGGCAGAACAGAACGGGACACCTCAATCCCCCGACAGTGTTATCACGACACAGAGGGACGGACAGACCATCGTTGCGGAGTTGTTTTTCAACCACAGCGGCACAGAAACATTCCGCGACAAGCTGCTCAAAGTGATACTTGCCGACAGCTTGCAGGACGGTCAAGAGCCGGAAAAAACGAAAATCACGCGATAGGAACCGCCCGGACGAAGAATGGTTCGCCGGGGCGGTTTCTATTTGAAAATCCCCATTTTCCCCAAGTCAAGAGCCGGGAAAATTCCCTCAAAAATGCCCCTCTCTCCAAACGAGGGCGCAGAAAGGAGAGTTTATGCGAACAGGGCTTCCCAAGCAAAAAAAGGTCACAGACATCTGGTTTGATGAGAAAGACCCGTTGATCCATATCCGTACCCACAACACCGACTTGAAGAAGCGGCTTGCCGCCTATGCCGAGCAGCACCCCGATGTGTGCCGCCAGACCGACGCAGACCCGGAAACGGGCTGCATGGAGTTTGACATTGAGAAAGGCCGCTTCTCTTTCCGTCTGACCGCCCCATACAGCGAGGAACGGCGGGAAGCGGCGCGGCGGTATGCCAGAGAGAGCAACGTCGCCGACAGGCTGAAATAGAGTTGAAATGTTCATAGTTTTGTGCTATACTTTTTCTAAAAGCAGAGTAATACTGCGGAATTGATTGGAGGACAACACAATGGTTACATTTATGAGATTAAGATAAAACCGCGAGTTATGTTGCGGTTATCCGTATTGCATAACTCGCTTATTGAAGCAGAGATGTAATTACGGAGGAAAAACAAATGAATAATAATTTATCACGCTTTGCAGACAGCAAGGTTTATTTTCAATGCCCAATTTGCACAAAATCAATGGATATACAAGGCAATAGCCTAATTTGTAGACATGGACATTGCTTTGATATTTCAAGATATGGGTATGTAAATTTGTTGTTAAAATCATCGCCCAAAACCAACTACAGCAAGCGGTCTTTTGACAACCGGCACCAAATTTTGGAGTATGGCATGTATGATGTTGTGTTGGAGAAAATCATACAGTTTATTTCTGATACGCCATCTATAAGAAACATTTTAGATGTTGGTTGCGGCGAGGGTTTCTATGCAAGGCAGATACAGCAAAGAACAGAACGAAACATCTTTGCCTTTGACTTGTCAAGGGAGGCAATACAGATTGCATCAAAAAAAGACAAGCGCAAAGCAGTGAAGTGGTTTGTTACTGACTTATCAAAAATCCCTTTGAAAGACGGAAGTATGGATTGTATTTTAGACATATTTTCGCCTGCACACTACAAAGAATTTCAGCGATTGCTATCTCCTAACGGATATGTTGTGAAAGTAATTCCTACGAAAAATCATTTGAGGGAAATCAGGACTAAAGTGCAAGCACACTTGAAAAATCCAGATTATTCAAATGAGTCTGTCGTTGAATATTTTGAGAAATATCTTAAAACCATTTCAAGAGAAACGGTTTCAGCCACCGTACAGTTGTCATCAGAACAAAGAATGTCGTTTATTGAAATGACGCCGCTTCTCTTTTGCGTTGAAAAAGATTGCGTTGATTGGCGTACTCTCACACATTTGACAATCGAAGCTGATGTTTTAATAGGAATGTATTAAAGGGCGTATTGATATTTAATATTCCCATTTATTGAGCAGAACGGAGTAAACCAAACACCCTAATCAAAAGGACAGCCGAGGAAATCGACTGTCCTTTTTCTGTGCCGACAGGTAGAAAGGAGTGACCACCCATGACGAAACCGAGAGAAAAAAACGCGAGGAATTGCAAGCCGAGATTGAGGACGGGAAGAAGAAAATCCGGCAGCTTGAAAATCGGGAAAAGGTGTTGCGGCAAAAGTTATCCCAAGAGGAACGCAGGACGCGCAGCCATCGGCTGATCGTCCGGGGTGCGGTCTTTGAGAGCATTGTGCCAGAAGCAAAGACCATGACCGACGAAGAAGCCGCCGCCTTTCTCCGGCTTGCCCTGACGAGCGAGGAAGCGCGGGGCTATCTGAAAAAACGCACCGAGGGCGGGAAAAGCGAATAATCCCTTTGGTACAAAGGGCGCACTTATACACCCTTACGGGTGCGTGCGCTCTGCCGAGGGCTTGTCGGCACAGAGAGAAAGCCGCTTGCTTCCCTCTCTGACCGACATTGGCGGCTTTGCCGCAACAAGGGGCTGCACCCCTTGCGCCGCTTACGCGGCTATCCCTGCACACCCACAAAAACAGTATACCCGCCTTTGGCGTCTGTACCATTTTTGCGGGTTTTCATTTTATCCGGGAGGTGATACCCATAGCCATCTATCATTGTAATATCAGCATTGTCAGCCGGGGCAAGGGCAAATCAGCCGTTGCCGCAGCCGCCTACCGAAGCGGCGAAAAGCTGACAAATGAGTGGGACGGAATGACACACGACTACACCCGCAAAGGCGGTGTTGTCCATACGGAAATTATGCTGCCACCCCACGCCCCGCCCTCTTTCTCTGACCGTTCAACCTTGTGGAACAGCGTGGAGCTTTACGAGAAAGCCGGGAACGCCCAGCTTGCCAGAGAGATTGACGCGGCGCTCCCCATAGAGTTATCCAGAGAGGAACAGATCCGGCTTGTCCGGGAATACTGTTCCTCTCAATTTGTTTCCAGAGGAATGTGCGTTGATT
>NZ_NFIR01000075.1:0-3266 GCF_002159465.1 Eubacterium sp. An3 | reverse complement strand
GGTGCCGGTCAGGTGCTTGCCGCTCATGCCCTTGGACTTGAACACGGAGCGGATTTTCCGGCTGGTATCGCGGGCGTAAAACTCGTTCATGATGTTGCGGAAGGGCGTAAAATCATCATCACCTTTCAGACTGTCCACACCGTCGTTGATGGCGATCAGCCGGACACCGCGCTGCCGCAAAATCTCCATGACCTGACCGACTTTCAGATAGTCACGCCCCAGGCGGCTCATATCTTTTACGACGATGGCCTCCACCCGTCCGGCCTCGACTTCCTCCATCATCGCCAGAAAGCCGGGGCGGTCAAAACGGGTTCCCGATACGCCGTCATCGGTGAAGTGGGTGGGGTTCGGCAGACCATTCCGGCGGGCATAGTCCTCTAACATCTTTTTCTGATTGGAGATGGAATTGCTCTCGCCCTGTAACTCATCATCACGGCTCAAACGCTCATACAGAGGGGTGATTTTCTCGTTTCTCATGGCTGTACCTCCTGAAATGAAAATGCTCTAAGTGACTGCTTCACTAACCATGACAAAAACCATGATTAAGAAGTCACTTAGAGCATACATCTCCCGCAGCCAGCTTGTACTTTTTGTACTGACGGACGGCGAAGTGGTTGGGCTTCTCTGCCTCCAGCGCGTCAAACATCAGGTCCACGGGGTTCTTGAACTCCTCGTCATCCTCCCGGACCTCCATCGCGTTGATGAACTCGATGAGGGTGGAGAAATTCTGTTCCTCCACCGGGGCCTCGTAGTGGATATACCCAATGAGGGCGCAGTACAAAAGCGTCTCGGCCTTAACCCAAAAATCGTCCCCGGCCTTGCCCTCGCCCTTGGTGTTGGCGATCAGCGTCGTGACCAGTTTCAAGATGTCCTTTTCGGAGTGGATGTAGGCAAAGGGATTATAGTGCATGGACTTCTTGAAGTTGATGGTATTGAGGACTTTGATCCGATAAGGCTCATAGATGTCCTTGCCGTGCTTATCCTTCATGGGCTTGCCGTCCTTGCCCAGCTTGGGTGTGCCGCGCTGAAGCATTTTGCCGCACTCCACCAGGATGGTGCCTTTTGGGTCTGTCACCACATAGGAGCTGTGCATCTGCATCAGGTTCGGTTTCAGCCAGAAGCGGGTCTTGCCGGAACCGGAGCCACCGATCACCAGCACATTTTTGTTTCTGGCGGTCTTGGGGTCCTTGGGGCGGCTGTTCATGGTCAGGCTCTCGGTTTTAGTCAGAATCACATTGTTCTGGAACACCGGGTCGATGTAGGGTGCGATGTCCTCATGGGTGCCCCATGAAGCGTTTTGTCAAGTGCTTTTTTGAGTTATTGACGCAAATTCTTGTGAAAGTGCGAAAGTGCAAAGTGCAAAGGGTCTGCGTTTTGCACTTTCAGCTTGCGGGTTCGGGTGGCTGCTTCTTCTTGATGAAGTTATACCATTGACCGCCGACGCGCCTTGCGCCCAAAACACCGCCCATGTTGCGCTTGGCGTTCTGTACCGTCCTCTCGGATATTCCGGCTTCGGCTGCGGCCTTTACAAGGTCCTCGCTGGCAAGCTCTTTCCCGTCTGCAAGCAGGTCAAGTATCAGCCGTTCCGCCTGTTCGGTCTTGGTGGCGGTGTTGCCGCCCGCGCCGGACAGCAGCTCGTCGGCGGTAATGTCATACTCGCCTATCCACGAAAAGCCCGTTTCCGGGTCAAGGCAAAAGGCTATGGGCTTACCCTCCGGTGCAAGAGAAGATTTGTCATGGACGATAACGCGCACATTCGGTTCCCGTTTCACGCGCCCGATCAGCAGGACGCTCCTTGCTGCGGCGCGGAAGTCGATGGAGCCTAAACCCCGGTAGGCGCTCTGTCCTCCGGCGGCTTTGTTGAGGTGTCCGATTAGGATAACGGCGCACCCGGTACGCTCGGCAATCTCGGCAAGGCGGCGGAACATGGGGCGTATCTCGTTGGCCTTGTTCATGTCGGTTTTCTCGCCCACATACGCCTGTATGGGGTCAAGGATAATCAGCCGCGCCCCGGTCTGTCGGATAGCTCTCTCTATGCGCTCATCGGACAGGGAAAGCCCCTGCTTGCTCTCGTCAATGACAAGAATGCGGTCAAGGTCTGCTTCGGCTTCCATAAGGCGGGGCTTGATGGTGTCGCCCAAACCGTCCTCGGCAGTCTGGTAAATCACATTGAACGGCTCATGCACTGCCATGTGGGGGAACGGCTTGCGGTTGGTACAAGCGGCGGCAAGGCGTAGGGCAAAGGTGGTCTTGCCCTCGCCGGGGTTGCCCTGCACAATGGTTACTTTCCCAAAGGGGATATACGGCTCCCATAACCATTCGACGGTCTGCGTGTCCACCTCGCTCATGCGGATAATCTCAACGGTTTCTTCCTGCGGCGGCTCTTTCAAGCCGTAGACCGCTTCTCGCAAATACTTCCCGTCTGTGATTTCTGCCCGGTGCTGCAATACCTCGTTCCAATCCTTGAAAAGAGGGATAAGCCGGTGGACGGTGTAGCCCTCCGGCATGAGCTTCACAAGGCGGCTGCAAGCGTCGTTTCCGGCTTCGTCGCTGTCAAGGCAGAGATAAACGGTCTTGATGTTCGGACGGTCAGAGAGAAAGCGGAGCAGGGCTTTTTCTCCCACGCCGCCCAATGACAGGTAGCTTTGCTTCTGCCAATCCTTTTTGAACAGGCAGAGGAAAGAGAGCAAGTCAACGGGGGCTTCAAAGACAAACAATCTTTCGCCCTCGCCCCGGTAACAGAAGTTAAAGGCTTTGTCGCTGCCTTTCACATCAAGCCGGAAGTTTCCCGCCGTTCCCTTGCTGTGGGCGTAGCGCGGTATTTCGTCCTCGTCCCGCCCCACAAATACGGCGTTGTGGTGGGCTGCGTCCTCATAAATATCGCCGCGGGCAAAGAAAAAGCCCGTCACATCTTCATCAATGCGGCGGGCTGCTGTAAGGTAGTTCCTCGCTGTTCGGTTGTCGCTGTTTGGGGGTGGTAGCCGAAAGTCGGAAAGGGACGTGGGGCAAGGTCTGTCCGGCGGCGGTGCGGCTCCCTTTTCTCCTGTGAGAAGTTCCACGGCTTCGGTGAAGCTCTTGCCGAAAAACTCCATGACAAAATCAATGGGGCCGCCGCCCTTGCTCTGGCTGTGGCGATACCACTTGTTGCCCCGGACGGTCAAGCTGTCGTGCCGTTTCCAGCGGTATTCATTCCCGGCGCGGGTAAGCTGCTCGCCCTGTGATTGCAGGAAAGAAACAAGGTCGGCTTGGTTCGCCCGGTTTATCTG
>NZ_NFIR01000074.1:0-3410 GCF_002159465.1 Eubacterium sp. An3 | reverse complement strand
GCGCAGAAAAAGGGACAGGCCGCGCTGGACAAGCAGAACGCCCCCATGATTGCAGGCGGTATCACGCCCCGGCAGACCAAGTTTGAAACGAACAAGGAGAAGCTGCGGCAGACCATACGCGCCGCGCTGTCTGCGGCGACCTCATTCGAGGACTTTTCCTCTCTGCTGCTGCGGGAGGGCGTGGCCGTCAAGGAGAGCCGGGGGCGGCTATCCTATCTCACGCCGGACAGGACAAAGCCCATTACTGCCCGCAAGCTGGGTGACGATTTTGACCGCACCGCTGTCCTTGCCGTTTTGGAGCAGAACGCCCAGAGGGGCGTAACAGTTCATTCCGTCCCCCAGCCGCAGACCCATGCCGCCGGAGCCGCAGAAAAGACCGAAGCCCTGTCTATCAAAGACCAACTACGGGCAGACAGAGCCGCCAAGACCGCCCCGAAAGAGGACGGTGTGCAGCGGCTTGTGGACATTGAGCAGAAAATGGCCGAGGGCAAAGGCCGGGGCTATGAACGCTGGGCGGCCATGCACAACCTCAAACAGATGGCCGCGACGCTGAATGTGTATCAGGAATACGGCTTCACTTCCCCGGAGCAGTTAGAAGCTGCCGTTGATACCGCCTATCAGGAAATGCGCCAGACCAGCGGCGAACTGAAAACGCTGGAAACGAAGCTGCAAGGGAAAAAGGAGTTGCAGCAACAGGTACTTGCCTACGCCAAGACCAAGCCTGCCCGCGACGGGCTGAAAGCGCAGAAATCCCCCAAAGCCCGCGAAGCATACCGGCAGGCGCATGAGAGCGACTTTATCATAGCCGACGCAGCCGCCCGGTATTTCAAGGCGCATGGCATTACCAAGCTGCCCGCCCGGAAAGCGTTGCAGGACGAGATCGAGCAGCTTGTCTCCAAGAAATCCGGCCTTTATAACACCTACCACGAACAGAAGCAGCGGTATGCGGAGTTGCAGACGGTCAAGCGGAACATCGACCAGATTTTGCGCCGGGAGGAACCCCGCCGCAGAAAGGAGCAGAGCCATGAGCGATAAGCTGCCGAGAATGGACTACCGCCAGCACCGGCGGGCGCGGCGGCTGGTGCATGAGTGCTGTAACTACGACGAGGGAAACTGCCTGCTGTTGGACGACGGGGAGCCTTGCGTGTGCGTCCAGAGCATTTCCCTTTCCCTCATGTGCCGCTGGTTCCGTGTGGCTGTCCTGCCACTTGACGGGGAACTGGCCGCAGCCCTCTTGTACCGGGGGAGCCGGAAACGGTGTGCCGTCTGCGGGGCAGCATTTGTCCCCAAATCCAACCGGGGGAAATACTGCCCCGACTGCGCCGCCAGAGTACGCCGCCGCAAAGAAGCCGAGCGACAGCGCAAACGCTACCACCTTTCTACGCATTTAGGGGCTGTCAAACCCTTGTAAATCAAGGCTTTTTTGCCCGCCCTCAACGGGGGCTTGATACATTTATCCTTTTCCCCCGGAAACGGCGTTCTAAATGCGTACAAACGCCCTAAATCCACCCAAAGGAGGAACCATGTCAGACAACCGAAAATACTACTACCTCAAGCTGAAAGAGAATTACTTTGACGAGGATGCTATCGTGCTGCTGGAAAGTATGCAGGACGGTATCCTCTATTCCAACATTCTCTTGAAACTGTACCTGAAATCGCTGAAAAACGGCGGGAAGTTGCAGCTTGATGAAAATATTCCCTACACCGCGCAGATGATTGCCACCATTACCCGCCAGCAAGTTGGCACCGTAGAGCGAGCCTTGCAGATTTTTATGAAGCTGGGGCTTGTGGAGCCGTTACAGAACGGCGCGTTGTATATGAGCAACATTGAACTGCTTATCGGCCAATCCTCTACCGAGGGGGAGCGGAAACGGCGGGCAAGGCTGGCTTTGCAGGAGCAGAAAGCCTTGCCAAAGGCCGGGGCGGACAAATGTCCACCATATCAAGCGGACATTTGTCCACCAGAGATAGAGATAGAGAAAGAGATAGAGATAGAAAAAGAGAGAGAGCGAGAGTTAGATACGGGACAGCCTGCCCGCGCCGCCTATGGCCGATATGAAAATGTCTTTCTTTCGCAATCAGAACTGGACGGGCTGAAAGCAGACCTGCCCGACAAATGGAACTATTACATTGACCGGCTATCCTGCCATATCGCGTCCAGCGGCAAGCGATACCGCAGCCATGCCGCCACAATCTACAAATGGGCGCAGGAGGACGCAGCCAGGAAATCCCCGAAAAAGGGCATACCAGACTACTCATGCAAGGAGGGCGAGAGTTTATGAAGAACGAAATCAACGCTGTTTTGGAGAATATGACGGCTGCCACCCCGGAGCCGGAGGACTACACCGGCGAGGATGGTTTACTGTACTGCGGCAAGTGCCATAAGCCGAAAGAAGCCTATTTTGCGCCGGATAAGGCCGCTATCTTTGGCCGTGACCGCCACCCGGCAGAGTGCGACTGCCAGAGAGCCGCCCGCGAGGAACGGGAGGCCGCCGAGAAGCGGCGCAGGCACCTTGACACCGTGGAAGAACTGAAACGCCGGGGCTTTACCGACCCCACCATGCGGGACTGGACTTTTGAGAACGACAACGGCAGGAACCCGCAGGCCGGGATTGCCCGCCGGTATGTGGAACACTGGGAGGATATGCGAACCGACAATATCGGCTGCCTGTTCTGGGGCGGCGTGGGAACCGGGAAAAGCTACCTTGCGGGCTGTATCGCAAACGCCCTAATGGAGAAAGAAATCCCCGTCCACATGACAAACTTTGCCCTTATCCTCAACGACCTTGCCGCCAGCTTTGAGAACCGCAACGAGTACATTTCCCACCTTTGCCGCTATCCGCTGCTTATCCTTGACGACTTCGGCATGGAGCGCGGGACAGAATACGGGCTGGAACAGGTTTTCAATGTGATTGACAGCCGTTACCGCAGCGGCAGGCCGCTGATCGTCACGACCAACCTCACGCTGGACGACCTGCGAAACCCGGAGGACACCGCCCATTCCCGGATTTATGACCGCCTGCTTTCCATGTGCGTACCGGTACGCTTTACCGGCGAGAATTTCCGGCAGGAAACCGCACAGCGGAAAATGGAGAGCATGAAGAAACTGATTACCGACTGAAAGGAGTATTTGCCTATGACAGATAACAAGCAGCACGACACCCGCACCGCCCGCCGCCCCGACTGCGTGACGGAAATCCGCATGGGCAATTCCGTCCTTGTCGTGTCCGGCTATTTCAAGAAAGACACTACCACCACCGCCGCCGACAAAATGGCGCGGGTACTGGAAGCGGAAGCCGCTGCTACACAAAAACCGGCGATTTGACAAGCTGTAAAGAAGCAGATTTGACACTTTTGCCGCTATACAACCAGCCCTGTTCCGTGGTACAATGAAACCACGGAATAGTGGG
>NZ_NFIR01000073.1:0-3446 GCF_002159465.1 Eubacterium sp. An3 | reverse complement strand
CATTATCCCAGAAGTATTATTATCCCAGAAGTAAGTCTTCATGTGGCATAAATGTTGCTTTTTACAGTATATTTCTTGAATAACGATAGTACTCCTTTACAATGAAAATGTAACTAATTCATCTCATTATAAAGGAGGCGCATATGGGAAATATAATCTTACCATTTGATGAACTGATGAAAGCAGTTCTGGAGCAATTAAAATCTCAGAAATACATGGATTCAACGTTGACTGTATATCAACGAACCTACAATCGCATCCATATTTTTCTGAATCATCATGACACGGACATATACACTCCTGAATTAGGCAAAGCATTTCTTGCCAATTCAGATGTCAGCAAATCCACCCTAGTAGCTTATGCCTGTGCAGTTCGAAGGTTGGATGACTACATTGACGGAAAACCTTATAGGTGCCATCATGGTGACTATCACGAACAGGTCCCTTTGGTGTTTGAAAACACTTTGAACGGATTTCTACAAGAATGCATGGCTAAGGGTAATAAACCGACTACGATCTGCTTAAAAGAAAGAACATGTATATCTTTTTTAAACTTTGTGGAAAATGCAGGTTGTTTTGACTTTTCCCAATTAAACACTGGTATCATATCACAGGCCTTGCTTACATTCTCCAATAAGGATGCCTATGCACGTATCCGACAATTCCTGAATTATCTTGCTGAAAAAGGCCTCATAGAGGCGGATCTTGCCAGGATTGTTCCACACTATAAGAGAGGCGCAGTACTCCCTACTACATATAGGCCAGATGAAATCAGCAGGATTGAAGCTGCTGTCGATACCAATACTACTATTGGGAAGAGAAATCTTGCCATCATCCGATTGGCATCACGGATGGGATTCCGTGCAGGCGATATTGCAAAGCTTAAACTATCGGAAATCAACTTTAGCACGGGATGCATTAGTATAACCCAGGAAAAGACAGGAATGCCTCTCACACTGCAGATGCCTTATGAAGTTGTGAATGCTATTTCAATGCATCTTGAAAATGATAAATACTCTTTAGAAGACGGGTACGTATTTCATAGCATGAAGGCTCCGTATGACCGTATTACTACAAGCATCATACGACATGTTATAAATAAATGTTTTGTTGCAGCAAATGTCAATACAGCGGGGAAAAAGCATGGTCCACATGCATTTCGGTCATCGCTCGCAAGTTCAATGGTAAATGATAATGTATCTTATGAGGTGGTTAGAAGGATACTGGGACATTCAAATCCAGATGTTATCAAGCATTACGCTAAAGCGGATATTGAGAATCTGCGGATGTGTTCCATAGATCCTCCGATCCCTACAGGAATTTTCCGTGAGTATCTTTCTGGCAGGGAGGTGATCCCTCATGTTTAATAGCATTTACTCAGATCAGTTATCACAATATTACGGGCTGCGTCGGGAAACATTGAGTGAAAGTGCAGAAAAACACGAATTATGCTATTTGCGTCGCTTTGACTCGTATGTTTCCAACCGGTTGGATTCTCCCGGACACATCACGGAAGATTTCATCAACGAATGGATTGGTTCCCTTTCGGGAAAAAGCAGTTCTATTGAAAACGAAATCATTGTAATACGTCAGTTCCTAGAGTTTCTCAAATATACGGGAGAAAGTGTCGCCATACCGTCCATACCAAAAGTTCATGATGACTATATTCCATATTTATTTAGCGATACGGAATTGAATGGTATTTTCGAATCTGCTGATAACATCGTTCAAAAGGATGCAAAGTCTGATCCTTATCTGGTGATAGAGTTTCCGGTGATTCTCAGGCTCTTATATAGTTGTGGCCTTCGAATCGGTGAAACGGTTAAAATAAGTATGAACGATGTAGACCTGGATGATGGCATTCTACGTCTTATCAACACAAAAGGTAATAAACAACGGTTAGTTCCGATGTCTCCTTCCATGGCAGATATCCTATACAAGTACTGTATGGCAATGAATCTTATCGGTAGTAAGAATATATGGCTTTTCCCATCCTCTAAAAACAAGGGGCATATATCCGCCAGGGCAGTAAAATATAGATTTGAGCATATACTTCATAATAATGGCATTCAAGTCTCTAATCGGAAAAAATATGAGCGAGGTCCATGCCTGCATTGTATGCGGCATGTGTTTGCTTTTAAATCTTTTGCAAAGGCAGAACGGGAAGGAAGGCACCTTGATGATGCTGTTCCCTTCTTGTCAGTTTACCTTGGACATGAAAACATTAATGAAACGGCCAAATACCTTAAATTTAGCAATGAGTTGTTTCCGGAATCCATCGATTCCTTTGGCAGATTTATGAGTGATCTGCTGCCGGAGGTGGACTATGAAGAATAAAAAAGTTTCTTTCATGGATCACCTTGAGTGTTATTTCAATATATATTTACCAACTGTAAGGGGCTTATCTCAATCAACGATAACTTCGTATAAGGCAACATTCCGTATACTTATGGAATTTTTATATACCGTAAAAGGCATCCCTTCTGACAGAGTGGAATTCAGCACTCTGGATGACAAGCTGATCATAGAATTCTTAAACTGGCTGGAATCAGAACGTAATTGCAGTGTCAGCACAAGAAATCAAAGGCTCTCTGCTATTGCGGCATTCTCGATATATGCCCAGAACAGGGATTTTGGTTCCGCAGTTATTTTTAGGAACTGTGTGCTGAAAGTTCCAAAGAAGAAAGTTCCTCGCAAAGGGAGAAGCTCATTCACAAAGAATGAGATTAAAATCTTATTCGAATTACCTGATCCAAGGAATGAAATCGGATTAAGAGACAAGACTTTGCTGTGTTTTATGTATGCTAGTGGTACAAGAGCACAGGAGGTATGTGATTTAACAGTCGGGGACATACAGTTCTATCCTGACAGAGCCGGTATCAACATACACGGTAAAGGTCAAAAGGTGCGCCGTATAGGTATTCCATGTGATGCTTCAAATATGTTGAAAAAATATATTGTACATCGTAGAATAATAAATTACACAGAACGGCATGTATTCTCTAGTCAGAGACATGAAAAGATGTCCGTATCCTGTATTGAGGAAATATATTCCAAGTATATTGACAAGGCGAAAAGTAAGTATCCTGATATGTTCAGATACAACTACACACCACATTCCATGAGACACACTACTGCCACACATATGCTTGAGGCAGGAGTCCCACTTATTGTTGTTAAGAACTTTCTGGGACATGTATCCTTGCAGACTACTCAGATATATACAGAGGTAACACAGGATACGATGAACAAACAGCTTAAATTATGGAATGACAAATGGTTTCCCATGGATAATCCTTTTGAACACACGGATAAAAAAAGTAACATACCCGAATTCTTAAGGTAAAAAGTAGTTATTATTATTCGAGATCCAAAACGGAGAACTGCTGATTTACGCTGAGTTTGGCAGTTCTCTTGGAATAACAATACTTCTGGGATAATGGGCC
>NZ_NFIR01000072.1:0-3547 GCF_002159465.1 Eubacterium sp. An3 | reverse complement strand
GCGCAGAAAAAGGGACAGGCCGCGCTGGACAAGCAGAACGCCCCCATGATTGCAGGCGGTATCACGCCCCGGCAGACCAAGTTTGAAACGAACAAGGAGAAGCTGCGGCAGACCATACGGAAAGCCCTTGCCACCGCCACCAGCTTTGACGAGTTTTCCTCTTTGCTGCTGCGGGAGGGCGTGGCCGTCAAGGAGAGCCGGGGGCGGCTTAGTTACCTCACGCCGGACAGGACAAAGACCATTACCGCCCGCAAGCTGGGCGACGATTTTGACCGCGCCGCTGTCCTTGCCGTTTTGGAGCAGAACGCCGCCAGAGCCGCAGAAAAGGCCGCGGCTATATCCAGCACCCCGCCCTCTATCCAAGACCAACTGCGGGCAGACAGAGCCGCCCGAACCGCCCCGAATGTGCAGCGGCTTGTGGACATTGAGCAGAAGAAAGCCGAGGGCAAAGGCCGGGGCTATGAACGCTGGGCAACCATGCACAACCTCAAACAAATGGCCGCGACGCTGAATGTGTATCAGGAATACGGCTTCACTTCCCCGGAGCAGTTAGAAGCCGCCGTTGATACCGCCTATCAGGAAATGCGCCAGACCAGCAGCGAACTGAAAGCACTGGAAACGAAGCTACAAGGGAAAAAGGAGTTGCAGCGGCAGGTGCTGGCCTACGCCAAGACCAAGCCCGCCCGCGACGGGCTGAAAGCGCAGAAATCCCCAAAAGCCCGCGAAGCATACCGGCAGGCGCATGAGAGCGACTTTATCATAGCCGAAGCCGCCGCCCGGTATTTCCGGGAGCATGGCATTACCAGGCTGCCTGCCCGGAAAGCGTTGCAGGACGAGATCGAGCAGCTTGTTTCCAAGAAATCCGGCCTGTATAACACCTATCACGAACAGAAGCAGCAGTATGCGGAGTTGCAGACGGTCAAGCGGAACATCGACCAGATTTTGCGCCGGAGCGAGCCGCACCGCAGAAAGGAGCAGAGCCATGAGAGATAAATTTACAAGGAGCGAACTGGAAATGGTTTACCAGTACGCCGCCCCCACCAAAGAGGAAACCCTTGCGGGGCTGAAAGAGATTGTCCCCGTTATCCGGGACGCGCAGACAAGGGCGATTGTCCAACGCACCATAAACCGGCTGGAACAGATACCTGAGCCAGTGTGCAGCAAGTTTATCGCTGATACAAAAGCGCGTTTTCTGGAAGAACGGGACAGGTCAATCCGCCGCCGGATAGCTGCGGCAAAGGAGCAGACGGCCAGAGCAAAGCAGCCGCGCCGGAAAGAAGCCATACGGAAAAATCCGGGGCTTGACCACTGAAAGGCGGTGAACGCCATGAGCGATAAGCTGCCCCGCATGGACTACCGCCAGCACCGGCGGGCGCGGCGGCTGGTGCATGAGTGCTGTAACTACGACGAGGGGAACTGCCTGCTGTTGGACGACGGGGAGCCTTGCGTATGCGTCCAGAGCATTTCCCTTTCCCTCATGTGCCGGTGGTTCCGTGTAGCTGTCCTGCCCCTTGACGGGGAGCTGGCCGCAGCCCTCTTGTACCGGGGGAGCCGGAAACGGTGCGCCGTCTGCGGCGCGGCCTTTGTCCCCAAATCCAACCGGGGAAAATACTGCCCCGGCTGCGCCGGACGCATGAAGAAACTCAAAGCCGCCCAGAGAAAGCGGAAACAAAGGCAGAGATGTCACGCTTTAGAGCCTTTCAAACCCGCATAAATCAAAGCTTTTTTCGTGGGTGTCAAAGGGTGCGCGATACATTTATCCTTTTCCCCCGGAAACGCCGTCCTAATGCGTGACAAACCGCCAAAATCAACCCGAACACAGGGAGGTGATACTATCGCTGATTATATCATGGCAGACACGACCATGCCCCTCTATCTGCCTTATCCCCGTTTCCTGTTCAAAATGGAGATTTCCCAGACCGCCAAGCTGCTGTATTCGCTGCTGTTAGACCGCTCCACCCTCTCCCAGAAAAACAAATGGCAGGACGATAAGGGCAGGATTTATATTATCTATCCCATCGCGGAGATAGCCGAAATACTGGATAAAGGCAGCACCACCATAAAGGGGGCGCTGAATGAACTGGACATGGCGGGGCTTTTGGAACGGGAACGGGGCGGCTTCTCCGCACCGAACCGGCTGTATGTGAAAGTGCCGCGTGTGCCACAGGTACAGTTTTCCGACCAACTGATGGCCGGAAAACCGACCCTCATAGAGCCGGAAAACCGACCTTATGATGGTCAGAAAACCGACCTTATGATGGTCGGAAAACCGTCCCCTAACCAAACTACTATAAACAACCTTACAGAGAGCCAAACAATGGGAGCGAGTGGGGAACCGCCCGCGCCCTATGGCCGATACCAGAATATTTTTCTGTCACAAACCGAATACGACGAGTTGCAGGCAGAATACCCCGACAGGCTGGAACGGTTCATTGAGGAAATGAGCCGTTACCTTGCCGCCAGCGGGAGAAGCTACCAGAATTATGCCGCCGCCCTGCGGATATGGGCGGGGAACGACAAAAAGGGCGCCCCGAAAAAGGGCATACCCGACTACTCATGCAAGGAGGGCGAGAGTTTATGAAGAACGAAATCAACGCTGTTTTGGAGAATATGACCGCCACAGCCCCGGAGCCGGAGGACTACACCGGCGAGGACGGTTTACTCTACTGCGGCAAGTGCCGCAAGCCGAAAGAAGCCTATTTTGCGCCGGATAAGGCCGCTGTCTTTGGCCGTGACCGCCACCCGGCAGAGTGCGACTGCCAGAGAGCCGCCCGCGAGGAACGGGAGGCCGCCGAGAAGCGGCGCAGGCACCTTGACACCGTAGAAGAACTGAAACGCCGGGGCTTTACCGACCCCACCATGCGGGGCTGGACTTTTGAGAACGACAACGGCAGGAACCCGCAGACCGGGATTGCCCGCCGGTATGTGGAGCATTGGGAGGATATGCGAGCCGACAACATCGGCTGCCTGTTCTGGGGCGGCGTGGGAACCGGGAAAAGCTACCTTGCGGGCTGTATCGCAAACGCCCTCATGGAGAAAGAAATCCCCGTCCACATGACAAACTTTGCCCTTATCCTCAATGACCTTGCCGCCAGCTTCGAGGGCAGGAACGAATACATTTCCCGCCTTTGCCGCTATCCGCTGCTTATCCTTGACGACTTCGGCATGGAGCGCGGGACGGAATACGGGCTGGGACAGGTTTTCAATGTGATTGACAGCCGTTACCGCAGCGGCAAGCCGCTGATCGTCACGACCAACCTCACGCTGGACGACTTGCGGAACCCGGAGGACACCGCCCATTCCCGGATTTATGACCGCCTGCTTTCCATGTGCGTCCCGGTACGCTTTACCGGCGACAACTTCCGGCAGGAAACCGCACAGCGGAAAATGGAAAGCATGAAGAAACTGATTACCGACTGAAAGGAGTATTGCCTATGACAGATAACAAGCAGCACGACACCCGCACCGCCCGCCGCCCCGACTGCGTGACGGAAATCCGCATGGGCAATTCCGTCCTTGTCGTGTCCGGCTATTTCAAGAAAGACAC
>NZ_NFIR01000071.1:0-4026 GCF_002159465.1 Eubacterium sp. An3 | reverse complement strand
GTCCTCGTCCCCTACGGAAAGACGGGAGTAAAGGGCTGTGATTTTGTTGTAATCATTCATGTGCATATCCTCCTGTGCGTCCATGTAGAGTTCCTTTACACTTAAGATTATGCACTCCACCGGGCGGTGCCGTACTCGGCGTCCCGGCGGAATTTCTTTGCCTTCTTGATTTTGGACTGGATAAAGAAGTACATCCCGGCGGCTCCGGCAATCCCCACAAGCAGGTCAAGGCCGCCAAGCCCCGGCCAGTAGTTTTCAAAGGCTACCGGGAAGGTGTCTATCATCCCCATGAGCTTTGTGCCGAAGTCCGCGCCAGGGGCGATACGGTAGGCCGTCCCCAGCTTTGAGAAGAACCAGAACACAAAGAGATACGGCAGGTTCGGGAGCACATATTTTCGGATTTTGTCACTCAACGTCCGTCCTTCACCGCCTCTCTGGTACGCTGCTTCTCCTTCGGCTTCGCCTTGATAAGCTCCGTGAATTTCCGAAGCTGGCCGAGGATGGAGGGCTGTTCCTTGCCCTTATGAAGTACCTTTTCGCTGTACTTCTGCATGACCTGTGTAATATCTCCCGCCTGTGCCGCTTTGAAGAACAGCAGATAATGACCGGGAGACACTTTGCGGAACGCATAATCTACTTCAAATATCTTCGCAATCCGGTCAAAGTCCTTCGGGGCTCCCACATAGGGGATAGATGTTTTATCTCCGTAGTGGTTCATCAGCTTTTTCACACTCTGGCGGCCTTTCGGGGTCAGAGCCTTCTGATGGTGGTTTTTTGCTGCCCGCACGACTTTCGAGAAAGCAGCGGCCAGCACTTTTCCCGTCAGTTTTGAGGCCCGGATTGAAAGGGCCATTGTTCTCTGATTGACTTCTTCCTGCATACAACCTCCTTTCCGTCAGGGCTCCCGCAGGACGGGAGGCCCCCTCGCGTGTACAGGGAGCAGAAAACCCCGGGCCAACATGGCCCGAGGTCTAACGCTCGGCATTTTTGACCGGAGCCTCCTTCGGGGGCTCCGCCTTCGCTTTTTCGCTCTGTTCCCGCATGGCCTGTAAGATGGACGGCTTCTGCGCCGCCTGCTCCAGCCGGTCCAGCCCGGAGATAGCCTTCTGGATGGTCCCCCGCATAGCAAGCAGGCAGGCCCGGTCCGCCTTGTAAGGGACGGCGATGGTCTTTGCCAGTTTTCCCATCGGCTTTGCCTCTTGTACGGCTTCTTTCCCCATCAGAGCCCGGCCCACATTTTTCAGGTGCTTTCCGGCTTCATGGTATTCCGCCGACACGGCCTCGATCTTTTTGATGGCCTGATTATCAAGCTGGATGGCGCTCTCCGTAGTTTTCTGCATGGACGCAAGGCCCTGCCGGAGATGGAAGAAGCGGGCTAGGTTGTCGAGGGACGCCGTTCCCTGTTCCTTAAAACCGGCAAGCGCCTGTTTACAGCCCTCAATGATGTTCTCTTTCAGAGCGGCAATCTGTCCCCGGAGGGCCTCCGCCTTTTCCTCCAATGCGTGGACGGTTTTTTGTAGGGCTGATTTCAGCGGGGATTTCTGCATTTCCTGTAAGTTCTGCCGCATGGCGGCAAGCTGTTCCATCGTCCCGGCAAGCTGCTGTTCCAGTTCCTCCACATGGCGCACAGCGGCCAGCAGGTCTTTGGCGCTGGAATAATTGTTTTCTTTCAGGACGGCCAGCAGCTCCCGGACTTCCTTCTGTTCGGCAAGCCGCCTCTGTTTGGCTTTGCTGATAAAGCTCCCTCCTTTCCGAACCTCGGGCCAGTATGGCCCGAAGTGTTATCGTTCCGGCTCCTTTTTGGCAGGAGCCCCCGGTTCCCGGGGCGGCTCCGCTGTATGTTCCTGCACCGCTTTCAAGATGGACGGCTTCTTTTGAAGCTGGGAGGGCTTTTCTCCCGACAAGGGCCTGATACATTCCAGACGGTCAGCGGCCCGAATGGCATTGTCGGTAAGCTGCCTTTGCCAAGCCCCCACGCTGGGAGCCCAGCGGAACCCGCTGCTTTTCAGCTCTGCCCGGGTGTCAGCGTCAGGCTTGCCGTCAAAGAACACCTGCAAGCGGTTATCCTCCCGGTTCATCTCCACATGGCCGCCGTCAAACTCCCAGCCGGAAAAGGTCTGCTCCGCCCGTCTGGAAAGTTCCTCGATACGGGCTTTAACACGGCGGATCTCCGCATTGTTGTTGGTAAGCTGGTAGCTTTCAAAAGGCTTCGGGGAGCTCCGCCAGCTTGCCGCCATGTCAGATTTCAGCCGCTCGATCTGGCCGGGAGACAACAGGGCACAGCCGTCCAGTGTTCCGTGTTTCCGGTAGTAGGTATTGACTTCCTTCATAATGAGCTGGGAGCGTTCCAGAGAGTCCAGCTTTTTCTGGAGTTTTTCTACCGCCGCCGGGTCGTCGGCGCTGATACCGCCCATGCCGGTACTGCGTATCTTATCCAGCAGCCCTTGAATATGCCGCCATTCCTCCATGTTGCCGTCCCTTGCCCGGTTCTGCTTTTCTTTCTGCCGGACCGGGAAATTGGCAGGCCCCGCAATCATTACGGAGGGCACTCTTGCGTCAATGGCAAAGCCCTGGTTCATGTTCTCCGCCAGCTTGCGGGCGTAGGTGTCCAGCAGATGGTCGATCTTCTCATGGTACATGGGGTCAACCCTTGCTTTCTGGTGTTCCGCCACGGCGGCGGCCTTATCGACCATTGCCCGGTATTCCGCCGTTGCGCTCCCTTCCCGGTAGTCGGAAAAGCTGTTCATTTCCTTTGCGCGCCGGGCGGCTGTCTCATTGATGGGATAATATTTAATCGGTTCACACCTCCTTGCGCTTCGGGCCATGTTGGCCCGAAGTCTTATCGTTCCTTATGGGAAGGCTCCGCTTTGTCCTTTCTCGGAGCAGGCGGGGCTTCTTGAAATTCCCGGATGGCTTTTAAGATGGAGCGGGCCGGTTCCGCCTCCTTCGGATAGGCGAAAACCCGGTGTTCCTTTGGAATGTCCTCCGGGCCGTGGTAATACTCGATAAATACGCCGGGGTCTTCGGCCACATAGCCGCCGGGAGCGAACACGCCGTTTTCCCTGATCTTCACGTCCCGCCCGTATGCCTCATAATCGAAATAGTTCTGGATATGCTCGGGTATCTCAATGGCGTGAAACTCGTCCGCATACAGGCGGCCCAGTTCTTCCTCATTGGATATATCCGGGTAGAAGCGGTAGAGGTCAAGGTTCTGGGCCAGATTGATAAGGTCCTTCACGCTTTCCGTGTGCTTTCCCAAGACAAGAGCGGCTTCGTATTTTTCCAGCTCACCCTTATCCCGTACTCCAAGCAGGGTGTGCGCCAGCTCGTTGAGCTCGTCAATGCCCGCGTATTCATAGAGATAATCATACAGCCCCAGCACGTCGTCACTGTCAAAGCTGGTAAAGAAAACCTCGGTGTACTGCTTTCCGTCAATCCCGATCTTCGCAAGGGCGGCCTGGACCTCCTGCGTGGTGGCCGGGAATTTCAAGGTTGTTCCGACCTCCACCCCGGCCTCGGGATAAAGGGCGGCGTTTGTGATATAGGCTTCAAACATGGGGATTTTCCTCCTTTCCGTCCCCGCCGGTCAGCGCCTCATATATCCCGGCCATGATGTAATCGGCACAGGGAAGGGCGATAGCGTTCCCCAACGCCTTGTAGCGGCTGGAAGAACGGATTTCTTCGCCGTCCGCCCCGTACCTTGTCCATCCCTCCGGCAGCCCCATGAGCCGCTCGCTTTCTGTCTCCGTCACAAAACGGATACAGCCGCCCTCCGGATCATCCTCATACCAGAAGGAGAAGGGCGTCACATCGCTGGCTAAAAGAGTGGGAAAAGGGTCAGTTGGTAAACCGAAGCTGTTTCGGAAGGCCGCCCCTTCCTGCCTTTTTGCTGCGCCCCGCATACGGAATGGTGTGGTATAAAAAAAGTTGACAGTTTATTCTCAAGGATTTCATAATAGAATCATGAGAATAAGGAGGTATTCAAAATGGCACGTAAATATGACCATGAATACAAAGTACAGGCAG